>JASFER010000133.1:0-15985 GCA_050124755.1 Desulfobacteraceae bacterium | reverse complement strand
TGGAATATCTTAAAGCGTTGAATGTCGACCCAAATACTTTTATCGCACCATAAAACGCATGAAAATTCATAAAAATTCCATTAAAAAGGGTGTGGAAAGTGAGGGCAAGACAAAGCGCGGAAAGGGCACCAGGATCATGGCGATCACGATCGTATCTGGTTTTCCTGTCGCCGCTCATATTGAAAGCGCTTCTCCCCACGAAGTAGAGTTGGTTGAAGCCACGATAGGCAGCAGCATTACCCCAAATGCTCCGAATAAAATCATAGGCGATAAGGCCTACGATAGTGACAAACTTGACAAGAATTCAGTTTCTCTTATGGTTTTATACTCTTATTGGCTTTTTGTATCTTGTCTGCTTTAAAATGAAGAATTATCCCTGTTGCTGCCATAAAAATAAACGATAGCCATCCAGCTAATGTTCCATATTCTGATCCGGTAATAAACCCAACGCCGATTGATCCCATAAAAAGCAGGGCGGCCAATATTCTAATTCTGTAATATCTGATCTTCAAAGTTCACGGTTCCAATTATTTGAAACTCAACGTTCTGCGTGACCGGCCGGGAAAACAGACTGGGCCAACGCAGGTGCATTGTTAAATGATGACTGCGAAAAGGCCGAAAATGGCATCGTTTTCCCTGTCCATTGTCTACGCGGCTGTTAGGATGCTTTAATTGCTGTTTCTTTGTCCTGGTTGAGATACATGCCAACTGTAGGTACGAGCAACAACCAGAAGCCAGACTTTGGCATGATGAAGCAACCAAGCAGAGTGATAGCCAAAAAACTCCATTTCAAGAACAATGGCATGGCGAGTCGTCTCTGCTCAACCCAGTGAATTAGTCCACCAATAATCAGCAGTGCGAACCCTGAAAAGAGAAACCAAAACGCGGCTTCACGATTGGGTTGACCATCAACCGTGTTTAAAAGCAACTCTCTGCAAAGTTCAGCCAGAATGCCGCGAAAGACAATAAAACCGTAAACTGAGTGAACGATACCAATAACCAGAACACTCTTGCCAATCCAAACCTTCATGATTTTCATTTTATAGCCATCCACATGTTTTTCGGCTGTAAAAACAGTTGTTATATGCTATCTGCGCCCCCGCTTGAATTTAAATTGTTTTTTAAGATTAAGACAGCAGAAATTAATACAATCAAGTACATCGTTTTAGTAAACACAATATTTGTTAAAATAACTATCCAGTAGGAAACTGATTTAGATTCTAAGTCGTTAATACTTTGCATTAAAATTGCATTAATCGAGATAGATATGCCCAACAATACAATAATATGCCTGGATTTGTATATTTGAGACCTTAAGAATTTAAATGATAAATTAATTGCTTGCGTCTCGCTAAGGTCGTGAGAATAAATACTTGGTATAGAATAAACAAAATAGACAGAAACCAAAAAAATCAAAGCGTTTTGTAAAATAATAAATGAAAAGCTGTTCGCAGAAACATCATACTCGCCGTAAAAACCAACAAGGATCTTTAAAGTAAATACGGTGATGAATGTTATGACTGTGATAACGATGCATATCCACAGTGTGACAGCAAGAATTCTAAAAAAATATTTCTTTGAAGCCAGATATAACTCTGAAAGGTAATCTTGGCCGGAGCCACTCTTTTGTATAAAATGATAATAAAGACCAGAGAGAATGAATAGGTTTATACCGTTAGAAATTAACCATGATGCCGAATAAAGAAAGCTCCTTTTCTCTCCAATTTGGATAGATGATTCAACTATAAATGGGAACAAATGCACTAACAAAAACAAAAGGTATGAGTGCATATTGTTCTGAATGGTTTTTATAGCGCTTTTAATATAGTCCATATTATTGGTCTGACTTGTATATAACGCCCGCTCTCGGCGGGCGCACGGTCCTATCGCTCCACTGAAGGCAAAGGTTGGGCTTTTTCCCAAGTTTCCTTTGCTAAAACCACAGATGTTTCCACTTGTCGCTCCGGAATCGACCAATACTTTTTAAGAAGATAATTCTTTTCTTTCTCTGACACTAGAACATATCCATTCTTTTCGTAGAATGATATTGCCCATGAAGCAGCTGCCCAAGTCCCAATAAGAACCGGCTTCTCTGTCAGGCCTTCAAGATACTTAAGCAGCTTTGTTCCGATTCCCAGTTTTTGAGCGCGTGTCGACACATAGGCATGACGGATGAGCGTAACTTCGCCTTTGTCCTGAATTCCCATGACTCCAAGAAGCTGCCCATCATGTTCCAGTCCCCGGAAAAAAACACCATTCTCAATTTCCTTCCTGAGTTCATCGACGGGCATATACGGCTCGTGCCAACGATCTTCTGGGATTATTCCTTTATAAGCATGAGCGGCATCATTGATGATCTCAAATATCCGTTTGAAATCGGATTCTGTACATATCCGTATCATCTTTATATTCTGTCCAAAAGGATTAGACGACCCGATAGTCGTATTATATTACGGCTGTTTAGCAGCCGAAATAGTGTTGTGTTAATCAGTCCAATAATACCCTAAAGTTCCGGTGTTATTGTGCTAATTAGGCGAATTCCGGTGACGAATTCCGGTGACACAATACATAACTATTAAAAATTTTATGGGTTTCCCCGGCATTGGGACTGCTAATCCAAGGAAATGATAAACTTTTCGTTCTTTTTATGTCTTTCGATCTCCACCAGCGTCCCTCGCACATCCGGGTTCCGGGACAACTTGATCAACTCATCCAGATCGATCCCCACGTCCTGGAGCGCTGCAACAGCCCTTTTAGGTATCAGCTTCGATGCCACTTCGAGCACGCTTCCAGGTAACGTAACCGTCGTGTCCGGATGCGTTTCACCACGCTTGAACACTCGAATTTTTACATCAGCCATAATTCAGTCCCCATGGTCTATTTAAATAAATTTTTAATAAATAAATTAAAATCAGGTAACCATCTTGGCACTGAGCCAATATACCGTTCATAAGAGTCCCCGAATTTGTTTTTTAATGTTGGTTCTTCATATAAAATCACAAATAAATGGAATAGAAGTAGCACCATCAATGAATAAATGATTAATACAGTCGATTCAAAGATTAGTATTTCACCAGATAAAACAAATATAACTCCAACATACATTGGATTCCTTGTTAAACGATAAGGTCCTTTAACTACGAGATTTTTGGGAGGATCAAGCGGGGCTGGCGTACCTTTCCCTGAATCTATAAAATCCCAAAAACACCATAAAATAATAACCGCTCCTATTGAGATAGGAACCAAACCCATGAATCTGAAAGCATTGATATCTGGAAAGAAAAGCTTCAAGTTTAGAGATAATAAATAATACGGAACATAAACCATTACAGCACCAGGTAATACAATTAAAAAGATTATTGATTTAATTGTGGCCAAGATACATTCTTATAAGTTGGTGTAACCCCCAAACATCGCCAATCGCTGAAAATCATGGGGTTGAAATCGTCAATGTGCGGCCCGGATGAGGGCCGTTTCCTACTTTAGCCGCCCATTGTAGCCGATCTCCTTAACCTTGCCGTCTTTTATTAGGATTTTGATGCGAGCCTTGTTACTGTTGACCCAAACGAATTCAGAAAGGTCCATCTTCTCCCCAGGGCTTCCCAAGACCGATTCAACCTCTTCGAGCGTAAAGGGCCGGCCGTCACTCTTGAGCTTTTTCTGGAAAGCCTCCTTGAAGGCGTCGAAAAGGTCGTTGCCCTTGCTGGCCTCGGCATTGGTGTAGCCTGCCATCTGGCCGCTCGACGTAAACGCAACGCGCAGGTTGGCCGCCTTCCAGAGATAGAACGTGGTGCCTTCGTTAGTACCCTTTTTTCCAAGCACCTGCTCTACCGCGGCCAGGGTAATACCGTGGTGAATTTTCTTGTACTGTTCCTTTGTGATGTCAGCGGCCATGACGGTAGAGAAACCCGCCGCAAATAGCACAGTCGCCATCAACGACACGATTAAAGTTTTCATCAAGCCTCCTTAGTGAAATCAAGTTACCACGAACCCACCATCACAGGTGGGCAGGGTTTGCGGACTCCGCAAATAAGAGTTCAACACCAAAATCGGCTTGAAATGCGGTGGCCAGCCCCTGCGAATCCTTGTGAATGGTGATGTTATGCCAAAATTTCATCAATCGGCAGTATCTGCATCCCATGACGAATAGTAAGAATCGAAATTTGTTTTTTCTCTATACGGTAAATAATCCGGTAATTGCCATATATCAGTTCTCGAAATTGGTTGTTTTGAATTTCAGGAACTATCCTGCCAATTTCAGGGGAAAATTTTAGCTTCTCTACTTTAGAAAATACTGTGTTAATCCATTTCTCAGCGGCTGAAGGCTTGTCTTGAGCAATATATTCGGCAATTTCTGAGGCTCTCTCAATGGCTAAAGGAGACCAGATAATTTTCATTTATGGATCTTTCTGAGGACACTATTTTTTGCCTCTTCGTGGGTAATCCCTTCACCATTTTCAAGTTGGTTTAATGATAATTGGATATCCGATAATAGTTCAAGTTTCTCCTGCATCAACTCATATTCATGGGCATCCAACAAGACAGCAACTCCCTTTCCATGCTGAGTTATAATAACAGGCCGCTTGGTGTCATGAACTTGCTTGATAAAAGCGGCTATTCCAGTCCTAACCTCAGATAATGGTTTGATATCTTGATCGATTTTTAATCTTTGCATAAGATCCTCGCTTTAGACAAATTTTGTACATAATATCGTACAAAATTTGGCTTAAGCAAGGCTTTTTTAGGCCGAACGGCAGGTTTCAGCGGGCGCATGGTCCTCTCGCTCCGCTTAGAACCGTGGTTCGCTTCAATATGCTGAAATTTGTTTAAAAATAATATGTTTGATTTTTTCATATCTTGATGTATATTAAATGTAGTGCGATTGTCAATACAATATGAGGAGTTGGTTATGGCAAAAACAGCAACCATTCAAACCCGTGTTGATCCGGCGGTAAAGCATAATGCCCAAATCATATTAAAAAAACTAAACATTTCGATGTCAGAGGCTATTTCAATGTACCTATCGCAGATAACCTTACACAATGGAATCCCATTTGAAATCAAACTGCCCAATGATGTCACAGCTAAAGTACTGAAGGACTCTGAAAAGGGGAGTGAGCTTCATAAAGTTGATTCCGTTGATGCACTCTTCCAGGAGCTGGATAGTTGAACATTCATTACACAACTCAATTTAAAAAGTAGCAGCGCCAGAAGCGAACGGTCAGCATGTGCGGTTGCCGGAACGCGTAACGTATAGGCGATCCAAACCATGCTGTTGTTATCGTTCTACTGCCAGAAGTAACGAACGCCAGCCATCGCAAAAGCAAAGACAAAACCATACAGGAACGAGTCAAGAGGAATTACATCCTTTTCTTTTTTCTTCCTTAATGCCCCCCTCACACCCATCAGTACCCCACAGAGAACTGGCGTAATGATCAGATTTGCAATCTGTAAGGACCGGAGTTTAATAAACAGATCCGGCAGCAAAGCAAGGCTTAACGCACCGGCTCCCGCGCCATAGATAGCATATCCAAATGTAGCCAGAATGGGGTGAATTGGCTTTGGACGTCTAAGTGGCTCAACAAGACTTCGCAGACCGAATTCAGCCAGTAGCTCAAACGCAGCCTGAGCCAAGAGCTCAAAAAATATTTCGCCCGCTGCTCCCAATAACCACAGCGCAAATTCAGCCAATATTTCCATTCATTCTCAACGATAACGCCAGCTCTTCCCAGTAAGGGCCGCGAAGTAGACCGCCTCTGGTACAGAGCCATGTTATATTTTCACAGCTTTGATCATTTCTGTGGCACCCAAACCAAAGGTTTGCATTTTAAAACCTTATTGAATACCTTAATATTCCGGCCGATTTTACATTTCGAATCCAAGGGTTATGAATTGAAAAGTGTAATCAATTGCCGTGGATCATGCGGTCATAGATAGCATACCAGGAAAGCACAAGTTGTCAAACGTTTGATATATTGGCGATTTCAACCCCATACGTGATCTCGTAAGTGTTCATTCATGCCCTGATGGTGCAGCTAAAAAGGGTGCTGATTTGCCTTCATTATTGGTCCTGCTATGCTTTTGGTTGCCTTCCTTGATGCAACGGCAGGGGTCGATCTGGCGGTCTTTGTTTGACCGCCTTGTATTAATGCATAGTATTTTCGAATGGTAATTTCCTGAAATCGACAATACCCAAACCCGAGATCGCGCCCCGAGGCAGACGTTATGGAAATATGGATTGTGACCATCATTCTCATCATCACGCTCTACCTGCTGATCAGCGAGGCGCTGCCGGTGGATCTGACTTCCATCGGCATCATGGTGGCGCTGATGATCTCCGGTATCCTGACGCCGGAGGAGGCGGTGGCCGGTATCGCCAATCCTGCGGTGATCACTGTGGGGGCCATGTTTCTGATCAGCCAGGCGATGATCCGTACCGGAGCCGTGGGGTTCATCGGTCAAAAAGTGATGGACTGGGCCCGGGGCAAAACCTGGATGGCCATGTTGATGGTGCTCCTGATCGTGGGCGTGGCCTCGGCCTTCATCAACAACACCCCGGTGGTGGTGCTGTTCATTCCGGTAGTGCTGAGTTTGAGCTGCCGGTTGGGCGTCAGTCCGTCCAAGTACCTCATCCCCCTCTCCTATGCCTCCATTTTGGCGGGCACCTGCACCTTGATCGGGACCTCCACCAATATCATTGTGAGCGATCTGGCGGCCCACTATGGATACGCGCCCTTCGGCATGTTTGAGTTGTCCGTTGTGGGCATCCCCATCGCCGTGGCGGGATTGGTGATGATCCTTTTGATGGCGCCGCGTTTGATGCCGGACCTGCTCAATCCCACCTGCGAATTGCAGAATGGCCGGCAGCGCCGCTATCTGGCCGAACTGCTGGTGCCCCGGGACAGCGAACTGCTGGGATCGAGCCCCTGTGCCCATATCCAGGAAAAATATCCCGATATCGAAGTGCTGGAGCTGATAAGGTATTCTCACATCTTTCATCCGTGTCGGGATGAGGTGAAGGTCGCACCGGATGATCTGCTATTGGTTAAGGGCACCCCTAATGCGCTGATGCAGCTGCTGAACACTAAAGTTGCTGTGCTGCCGAGGTCTGAAAACGGCATGCGCTTTGAGGACATCAATCCGGCAATGGTGGTGGAGCTGATTATCACCCCCCAGTCGAGCCTGGTGGGACGGCAGCTGAAAAACACGTACTTGTTCCGCAGCGGCAACCTGCGTGTGGTGGCTGTGGAACGCAGCGGTCTGCATTACTCCGAAATGCAATTGCAGGACATTCGGCTCAAGATGGGGGACATTCTGCTGGTGTGGTGCCGGGACGAAGCGTTTGACCAATTGAGAGGGCGCAGCGACTGGATCGTTGTTGAAGACGTTCATCAGGAGATCGAGCACAAGCGCAAGGCGCCTTTGGCCGGTATGATCTTCGGGGCCCTGGTGGTGGCCGCCTCCACCGGATTGGCCGACATCATGGTCTGCGCTCTGGCCGCCGTCTTTTTGATGATGGCCACCGGATGCCTGCCCCTGCGACAGGCCTACCGTGCGCTGCAGAGCAACGTGCTGCTGCTGATCGCCGGAACCATTGCACTGGGCGCGGCCATGGATAAAACCGGCGCCAGCCAATATTATGCCGATTTGTTCCTCAAGGTCATGGAAGGCGGTTCGCCTGCATGGGTATTGGCCGGTGTGATTTTGCTGACCAGCATCAGCACCCAATTGCTCAGCAACAATGCCACGGCCGTGCTGCTGCTGCCCATCGCCATCTCCACGGCCGTGGGTCTGGGCGTCAATCCCAAGCCCTTTATCATGGCCGTGTGTTTCGGGGCCAGCGCCTGTTTCGCCACGCCCATCGGGTATCAGACCAACTTGCTGGTTTACGGGCCGGGGGGATACCGTTTCAGCGACTTCTTCAAGCTGGGCATCCCCTTGAACCTGCTGGTGCTGGCGATGGGCACGGTTTTGATTCCGGTGTTCTGGCCGTTTTAACGACCACACCTTGTTCTTTTTGCCAACCGGGATCCAAATAGACGCAACCCATGCCCTTTCGCCAGGAAGCTGATTGGGATGATAAAGTAACCTGCCTCTTGAAATAAACTTCAAATCAGATTTACAATATTGTTTTGGTTATACAATCATACTGGAGGATCGCCATGGCCAAAACACTCTACTGGATTCAAGGCGGAAGCTGCGGTGGTGACACCTGGTCACTGTTCAATGCCGATACCCCTGATTTCATTGAATTATTTGACTTTCTCGGCTTGGACTTGCTGTGGCATCAGGCCTTGTCGGCTTGCCCTGTGGACGAGCTTGAGGCGCTTAACGAGAAAATACTCAGCGGAGAGCAGCCCCTGGATATCCTGTGTCTGGAAGGTTCGGTGATTCATGGACCCAACGGAAGCGGCCGGTTTGATATGCTGCCGTCCGGGCCGAAAAAGGAACTTATTCTGGCGCTGTCTCAAAAAGCGCAATATGTGTTGGCTGTGGGCACGTGTGCCAGCTTCGGTGGTATCGGCGCGGATGGTGACGTGATGGCCAGCGGCCTGCAATTCACCAAATGGGAGATGGGGGGGCTCCTGGGCCAGGATTTCCGAACACCCAGCGGATATCCGGTGATCAATATGCCGGGATGCCCGTGCCACTGCGAAGTTGTCGTGGGCACCCTGTCGGCCGTGGCTGCGGATATGCCCATTGAGTTGGGGCACTATAACACGCCGGTGAATTGGTACGGGGTGATGGTGCATCAGGGGTGCACCCGCAATGAGTACCATGAATACCGGGTAGAGGAAAAAAAGTTCGGAGAGCGCGGCTGCCTCTTTTTTTATATGGGCTGTCACGGACCGCTGGTCACCGGCCCGTGCAATAAAGTGCTCTGGAACCGGCGCTCGTCCAAAACCCGGGTGGGGGTGCCCTGTTTTGGATGCACAAGGCCGGATTTTCCCCAGCACTACAACTTTTTCGAAACACGGAACATCGAAGGTATCCCCATAGAGCTTCCGGATGGGGTCAGCCGGGCCCACTATATGGCCTATAAAGGTATGGCCGCTGCCGCAGCACCCAAGCGCCTGATCAAACGCAAAACAGGGATATGATGCGACCATGAAAAAGACGAAAAAAGTGATTCCGCTCAACCGGGTGGAAGGCGATTTGGAACTGCAGCTCGACATCGAGGACCATGTTGTTCAGGATGCACGCAGTATCGGCACCATGTACCGTGGTATTGAAAACTTGATGAGCGGACGCGGTCCCATGGACAGTTTGGTCATCACGCCGCGCATATGCGGCATTTGCACCACCGCTCAGCTCAACGCCGCCGCCGAGGCGCTGGATATGGCCTACGGTGCCGTTGTGCCGAACAATGCCATGCGCCTTCGCAATGTGACCTTAATGGTGGAGCAGCTGCAAAATGATATTCGCCATACGGTTTTGCTCTTTATGCCCGATTTGACCCATCCACGGTATAAAAACCAGCAGCTCTACGATGAGGCTTTGCGGCGATACGCGGTGCTCAGGGGAGAGGCCACGCTCCAAACGGTCAAAGAGACCAAACGTTTGATTGAAATCATTGCCATCTTAGGCGGACAGTGGCCCCACTCCTCTTTCATGGTCCCCGGCGGCGTGGTTTCGGTGCCCGCGGCCGGTGATATCATTCATTGCCGGCATATTTTGCGCAATTTTCGCAAATGGTACGAAGAGCGCATTTTAGGCTGCCCCATCGAGGTGTTCAAGAGCATTAAAACATGGCGCGAACTGCAATCATGGCTGTTTGAGGCACCGGGTCACCACAGCGGGGATTTGGGTTTTTTGATTCGATACGGGTTGGACCTCGGCCTTGATGCACTGGGACAAAGCCATGATACCTTTATCAGTCCGGGTGGTCCGGACTTGTCCGGAGACACCCGTGATGCAGGGGCCGGTGATCCAGCCGGCTTTTTTCCGGGTGGGTTTTACAGTGCCGGCACACTCAGCGAGATGGATCCCCGGAAGATCCAAGAAGATATCACCTGCGCCTTTTTCAGGGACGATGTGCCGGCTCGGCATCCATACCAGGGGCGTACGGTGCCCTGGGAGGGTGATGCCGGAGGCGAAAAATACTCATGGGCCAAAGCCCCGCGTTATGACGGCCGACCGGTTGAAACCGGGCCCCTGGCCGATATGGTGGTTTCCGGGAATCCCCTGTTCGTGGAACAGATTGAGCTAAAAGGGTCGAATGTGCTGCTGCGCCAAATGGCACGTTTGGTTCGTCCGGCCATGATTTTGCCGGCCATTGATCAATGGTTGGCTGAAATGGCGGAATCGAAGAGCCCTTATTATCAGGACTGCTCCATACGCATTACCTCACATGGACATGGGGTGATCAATGCGCCGCGGGGATTGCTGGGGCATTGGGTCACTATTGAAAACGGCCGTATCGCCAACTATCAAGTGGTTACGCCCACGGCCTGGAATGCGTCTCCCAAAGATGCAGCCGGGGTCCGTGGTCCATGGGAAGAGGCGATGGTGGGGACCGTGTTGCAGGATCCCCAAAAACCGTTGGAGGTGGAGCATATCGTTCGCTCCTTTGACCCCTGCCTGGTGTGTACGGTGCATGCGATTAAGAAAGGCTGAACCTATGATGCCATCAACCCAATCCATCCAAAAATATCAAGCGTTATCCTCGGCTTGCGCGTGGCCGACGCGCTGTGCCACGTGCGAGGACCGCGAGCAGTGCCCCATTCAATCGCTGGTGGAAGAAAATGAAATCCTGAAGGAAGAGATTCGCCTGTCGCGGGAATCGGCCGAAATCACGGCCAACCTTGTGGTCAAGCAGTTTGAAGAGACGGAACGCATTCTGCGTCGATTTCAGGTGGCCAACGCCCAGCGCAAAGCGGTTCTGGATTCGGCTTCTCACATGGCCATCATTGCCACCGATCAGAGCGGCACCATTATCGTTTTCAACAAAGGCGCGGAAAATCTGCTTGGATATGCAGCCGCAGAGGTCATCGGTCAACTGACGCCGCTGGTATTTCATGATTCAGAAGAACTTGAATCCCAGGCCGTGCAATTGAGCCATGTGATCGGCCGTCCCATTGAAGGCATCGATTTGTTCTTTCACCATGCAGCAGAAAAAACAAATGAACAGGAAGAGTGGACCTATGTCCATAAAGATGGCCGCTCATTTCCGGTAAATCTTTCCATCAACCCATTGCGCGATGCAGAGGGCGCATTGAGCGGCTTTCTGTGCATCGCTGTGGACATCACTGAAAAGAAACGCTCCGAACAGGCGCTGAAAGAGAGCGAGCGCAATTACCGCTTGTTGATCAATAACATCCCCAACATCGTTTTCAAAGGGTACCCGAACGGCACCATTGACTTTTTCGATGACAAGATTGAAGTGGTCTCCGGATATGCCAAGGAAGACTTTTTAACCCGCAGGTTGAGATGGACCGATCTGATTGTGGAAGAAGATTTGGTGGCGGATCGGGACAAATTCGTGGTCACCTTAAAGGGCGACCAACATTCTCTTCGCGAATACCGTATTAGAAAGAAAGACGGCAATGTGGTGTGGCTCCAGGCCAGCAGCCAGGTGGTTAAAGATGTGGACGGGAACATCGATTTTATCAGCGGTGCGTTTCTCGATATTTCCAAGCGCAAGCAGGCGGAAGAAGCGCTTCACGAATCGGAAGAGAAGTACCGTTCATTGTTCGACAGCGGCCCCAATCCCATCTTTGTGCTTGATTGGCCTTCTTTGAGCATTATCGATGTGAACCCCTCAGCCCTTGAGCTTTACGGATACACCAAAGAAGAGTTGTTGGGAAAAAGTTTCAACGAACTCGGCGAATTCGAACTTCCGGCGCAGGAGCTTGAGCCCGATGGAGAGCTGGATTTGATCGAAGGCTGCTTTATTCACCAACGCGCGCGGCATTATAAAAAAGACCGGACCCCCATTTACCTTCGCGTAAAGGCGTGCCCCATTAAATTCAAAGACCGCCGGGCCATCATATTGGCGGCCACCGACATTACAGAGGCCATGGAGAAGGACGCCCAACTGTTTCAGGCCTCAAAAATGCAGACATTGGGCGAGATGTCCGCAGGCATGGCCCACGAACTGACCCAACCGCTCAATGCCATCAAGATCGGCAATGATTTTCTACGGCGCATGGTCCTCGACGGCAAACCCCTTTCCAATAAAGATCTTGACCGGGTGGCCATGTCTGTGGCCGGACAAGTTCGCAGAGCATCCGATATCATCAACCGCCTCAGGGAGTTCGGACGCAAAGCGGATTTTAAAATGGAGCCGGTGGATGTCAATGCGGTGATCAATAATGTGGTTCAAATTGTCGGGCAGCAATTGAGTCTGAATAATATCCGCGTGGAATATCATCTGGCGCCATCTCTGCCGTTCATTTTAGCCAATGCCAATCAATTGGAACAGGTCCTTTTTAACCTGGTGAACAATGCCCGTGATGCCATCGATCAGCTGCCTTCAAGCATGCAGACAAATGTCCAGCGCATGATCAAGCTAAGCACCTATGAATCCGGCAATGATGTGGTTTGCACCGTGGAAGATACGGGTGTGGGCATTACCCCCGGTGTCAAAGATAAGATTTTTGAGCCTTTTTATACCACCAAAGAGGTGGGCAAGGGAATGGGCTTGGGTTTGGCCGTTACCTATGGCATATTGAGAGACCATGGCGCCGGAATCGAAGTGAGCAACAGGAAAGAGGGTGGCGCATGCTTTTTCATGAGATTTCCCAAAGCCGGAAGGCGCTGAAATCCGGCGCAATCTGGTGGAATTATTTCTTGCCTGCACCCTAAATGGGTGATTGACGGCCCGAATCGAGCCGGTTATAAAATACCGTTTGCAAAGCGTTGCATGCCGCAGAAGGAATTGCCCGTGTGGAAGAACCATTTGAAATAGAAAAACAGGCCTATGGTGTTATGGTCCGGTTCAAGGCCGGCATCGAGGTGACGCCCGAATTAATCATCAAAGCCATGGACCGTGAAAATGAGCTCTATGCCATTACAGGACGCACCGATTTATGGGATTTTAGAAATTGCCGTCCCAGCGCCGACTTCGGCTACGATGCCATGCAAAGGCTTATCTTTCATATTGAAAACTGTTATCAGGAGTGGAGCACCAAAACCGCCATATTGGTAGATGAGACCAGCCAGTTTGGTTTGTCGCGCATGTTTCAAACACTGGTTGACGGGTACCCTACCCAGATCGGTATATTTAGGGAGGAAAAAGCGGCACATCAATGGGTCCGTCAAAGCACAAATCCACAGGGGGGCGAATCATGACCACCATTCTCATCATTGATGATGAACAACCGACTTTGCAGATGCTAACCCTCTATTTGGAGGCTTGCGGTCATCGGGTGTTATCGGCTGAGAACGAAGTACAGGGATTGGAGGTTTTTCGCAGCGAAAGACCGGCTATCGTCCTGACGGATATCAAAATGCCGGGCAAAGACGGATTCGATGTGCTGCGGCAAATTAAAGCCATCGCGCCGCAGACGGAGGTTATTGTCATCACCGGTCATGGCGATAAAGACCTTGCCAAACAGGCCATTGCTTTGAAAGCCAGCGCTTTTTTCAATAAGCCCTTGGATACGGAGGCTCTGGATGCCACCATCAGGGAAATCGAGCAACGGCTGGCCCTCAAGCTTAACAGCAAGCATTGATGATGACCGCCGGGCGAATTGCCAGAAAGATTGATGTCAACGGCATCGTTCAGGGAGTTGGGTTTCGGCCCTTTGTGTACCAATTGGCCCGGAGGCATCAATTGGATGGACAGGTGGCCAATACCGCCACCGGCGTGACCATCCATGTGGAGGGCCCACCGGAAAGCGTCGATACCTTTGCCGCCGATCTGGAAAAACAGCCGCCCCCTTTGGCCCACATCGTTGAGACCCACAGTCAGGCAGTCCCGGCGGCCGCATATGACGGCTTCACCATCACCAAGAGCAAGGGTAGCGATTTCCGTGCCACGCTTATCTCCCCGGATGTTTCCGTTTGCGAGGACTGCCGAACCGAACTGTTCGATCCCGATGATCGCCGCTACGGATATCCCTTCATCAATTGTACCAACTGCGGTCCGCGCTACACTATTATTGACGATATTCCCTATGACCGGCCCAAAACCTCCATGCGACACTTTGTCATGTGCCCCCAGTGCCGGTCGGAGTATGACGATCCCAATGACCGCCGTTTTCATGCCCAGCCCAATGCCTGCCATCAATGCGGACCCCGGGTGACCCTGCTGGACAACCGGCGCTCACCCCTTGCGGGGGACGATGCCATCGCCCGGACGGCGGCCTTGATCAGGGCCGGCCACATCGTGGCCATTAAGGGTCTGGGCGGTTATCATTTATGCACCGATGCCCTCAACGACCAGGCCGTGGAGCGGCTGCGGCAACGCAAACACCGCGAAGAGAAACCTTTGGCGGTGATGTCGCCGGATTTGGACGCCGTTGCCGCTTATGCGCGTTTGACAACCGAAGAGTCCCGGCTGCTCACTTCCATTCAACGGCCCATTGTGTTGCTGCCGAAAAGGCTGCCCGAGAAGCTGGCCTTTAGCGTGGCGCCGCGCAACAAATACTATGGCGTCATGCTCCCTTACACGCCGCTGCACTATCTGCTGTTGCACCAGGGATTTACGGCGTTGGTCATGACCAGCGGAAACCTGAGCGACGAACCCATTGCCATCGACAACGAAGATGCTTTTGATCGGCTGAAAAATATTGCCGATTATTTTTTAATCCATGACCGGGACATCTACCTGCGCAGCGACGACTCCATCGTGCGCCGGGCCGGCAACGAGACCCGACAGATTCGCAGGTCACGGGGTTTTGTGCCTATGCCGGTGTTTTTAAAGTCGGAAATCCCTTCCGTGCTGGCATGCGGGGCTGAATTAAAAAACACGGTGTGCCTCACCAAAGGCAAGCAGGCTTTTGTCAGTCAGCACATCGGCGATCTGGAAAATCCGGCTACTGAGGATTTTTTTCGATTGACCATCGACCACCTGAAGCGGATTTTGGACATCCGGCCCGAATGGCTGGTTTGCGATCTGCATCCGGATTATTTGAGCACCCGGTGGGCCAAGATCCAGGAAGGCTTGCCCTTGAAGCAGGTACAGCACCATTTCGCCCATGTGGCGGCCTGTATGGCCGAAAACCGGCTGGACGAACCCGTCATCGGGCTCTCTTTCGACGGCACCGGCTACGGAGAGGACGGGACGATCTGGGGCGGTGAATGTTTGGTGGCCGATTTGACCGGTTATCGAAGGGCGGCCCGTTTTGAGACGGTGCCCATGCCGGGCAGCGCCGCGGCCATCAAGGCGCCTATCCGCATGGCCCTGTCCTATCTGCATCGGGTATACGGTGAAAACCTATGGGAGCTGGATCTTCCGGCCATCCATGCCATGGATCGCAGCCGGGCCGGTGTCATCGTAGAGATGTGTGCAAAAGGCATTAACGCACCTTTAACCTCCAGTCTGGGGCGCCTTTTTGACGGCGTGGCCGCCATCATTGGATTGCGGCAGACCGTGGCCTTTGAAGGACAAGCCGCCATGGAACTGGAGATGATGGCGGACGATCATCACCAGGAACGCTATGGTTTTGAATGGTCGGCCGGCGATTGCAAACAGATTGCCATCGCGCCCATTATCCGGGGCGTGGTGGAAGATGTGCAAATGGGCATGCCGGCATTTATCATCGGGCGCAAGTTTCACAACACCCTCATCCAGGGATGTGTTGATTTATGCGCCGCCCTCAGCAAGGAGACCCGGATCAAAAAGGTGGTGCTGAGCGGCGGCTGTTTTCAGAACCGTTTGCTGCTGGAAGGCCTGATCCAAGGCCTGGCGCAAATCGGGCTGGAAGTGTTCAGCCATCGGCTGGTGCCCAGCAACGACGGGGGCATCTCCCTGGGCCAGGCCGCCATTGGCGGAGCCATGGCCGCGGGGAAAAAAAGTGAGGTAACGCAACGAGGCAGA
>JASFER010000132.1:0-16090 GCA_050124755.1 Desulfobacteraceae bacterium | reverse complement strand
AACGACGCTACCAGGAAGAAGACCACACAAAAACGGAACTTAAATTCCGGGGCATAGGTATAAACCTGAACGAAATCCTGGGGCAGGTAGATAATACCGATGGCCAGCAGGTAGAGCACGGCGGTCGAAATCAGACCTTCCTTTTTCCCGAGTGTATACAGGGCAATCAGCGGGTAACTGAAAGCCCACAGGATTTTGTACCCGTGGGTGCCGCCTTGGACCGCAAGAAACAGGAACAGCGAGCCAAGCAGCACTGCGTTGAACCGGTAAATGTAAACCCCGTTTTTGACAACCCTGAAAACGGCCAGGGTCAGGACCAGCCAAGTGCAGGCCACCAGATCGAACAGGCCTTCGATGACCTCCCCGATAGCCAAATGGTATATCCCAAAGGAGAAAAGCATCAGGATGCCCGGCAGCACCAAAATAGTGAACAATCTGCGCTTGCGGGTCTCTTCAAAGTCCAGGTCCGAGCGGTAGACCAGACGCTCCCAGCGGGAAAGCAGGCGCTGGAGGACGGATGCTTCTTCGTCAGGGAGATCCGTGTCCAGGTGTGATGGAGACGAGACCCCCAGTTCATCGGTTTGTGTTATTTCCAAAGGACCGCTCGCAAGATGAGATGCTTTTCGGATCTGGCTCATTGTTCGTGGGTGTTCCAGGGTGAAGGCGGCAAGCTCATGCGGATGGCCGAAGCCGTCTATCAGGGGAGGCCCCGGTACAACACCGAAACGTTTGGAGCCGCCTCCCGCAATGAGCACAATCAACTTGAATACTATAGCATGACAAAAAAGGCATGGGTATGTCAATAACACTGAGACCCGGTCAGCGTATCAGATGACCGATGACAGTGCTGATATCCCCAATTTACCAACATTACATGTCTTATTGAACCTTGCAACCATTAGGTCCGTGGTTAGCTTAATTCCATATTCTTCTGCGCTGACCGTTTATCCTTGTCTCAATGTAATAATGTTTATCGTATTGTTGAGCATAAGGAGACATGGAAAATGATCCTGGCGGCATATTTGCATATTATCCATGGCCCAAGCGGCCGAACGTATTGATTCAACGGTCGGGGATGGATGGTCAGGAGGGGTTTTGTAATTTATTTCAGCAAGAAAGCGTTCCGGCAGCCTCCGGCTCCATTGCCGGGCGGCACTCTCACCCGGCGCAAGCGTGGGAAAAAATGGTACGGATGTCACCATTTCTGAAATTTTGAAATATGGCTATCAATTTTTCTTTGCTCCATAAAATTGGGCCTAAGGTCCCGTGTCGAGTTATCGACCGGCCGCCCCGGTCAATTGTTTGCCGTTTTATCCTGCTGTCGACGTGCATCCTGTTTCTCCATGGCTGCGTCGTTAACAAGGATATTCTGGCTAAACTGCCGCTTACGGTTCTGCAGCCGGACAGTATCGAAGGAAATTACTTTCTGGTCGACCATGAAGACGACGTCATCGGCCGGCTGGCGGTCATCAGACTTAAACGGGGGGATACGCTGCCGGATATCGCCCGCCACTACAGCCTGGGAATCAATACGCTCAGTGCCGCCAACCCGGGGGTGGATGTATGGGTGCCCAGGGACGACGAGTACATTGTGCTGCCGCTGAGCTTCGTCCTGCCGGAGGCACCCAAAAAGGGCATCGTGATCAACCTGGCCGCCATGCGGCTGTTCTACTATAAGAGCGATGGCGACCTGCTGGCCGTGTCGACCTTCCCGGTCGGTGTCGGCACCTCAGAGCGGCCCACCCCCATGGGCCGAATGTATATCACGCGCAAGAAATTGCGGCCGACCTGGTATGTGCCCGCATCGATTGCCGCGGACCACCGCAAAAAGGGCGACCCGCTGCCGCCCCAGGTGCCGCCGGGGCCTCTGAACCCATTGGGCGAATACGCGCTCTACTTGAGCGAGCCGGGGTATCTGGTCCATGGGACCAACAAGCCGGCCAGCGTCGGTCTCAGGGCCACCAACGGCTGTATAAGACTCTATCCGGAAGACATAAAGCGGCTTTACGACACAACCCCGGTGAAAACACCGGTAAAAATAGTGAATCAACCTTATCTCGTAGGCCGGCGTGATGGAATGGTTTACCTGGAAGCCCATGCGCCCTTCGAAGCATCAGACACCGCCGCGTTGAAGAAGGCCTATGCGAAATTGAAAAAATTTGAAAAGCAAACCGGCTATGCGCTTGACTGGGACAAGGTCAAGAAGGTGGTGGCCGAGGCCCAAGGAGTCCCTGTTGCCGTATCCGCCATTGGTCCCGGAGGCAAAACCGCCGTCGCGGAGACCATCAGACTCAGGCACCCGGTCAAGCTGTACGGCCAACCGCAGGTGCCGGCGTTCAAAACCGATGCCTGGTATGTGTTGGCCGCCGATTTTCGCAATGAGGTCGATGCGCGTAGGCTCGCCGCGATAATCAACCACCAGGGGCCGCAAATACCGGCTCGGGTGCTGTCCATCAGCGACAGGCATCGCGTTCTTGCCGGTCCGTTCAACAACAAGGGCGAGGCCACGGCTGCGGCGAAACGCATGCGCATCGATCTGGAAATTGGCGGCATAGTGGTCGCACCCGCGGAGCAGGGATAGCCAAAACCGGTGGATGACTGATGGGGCTGTTTTTGTGATGTCACACGGCTTATCAAAGTCGTTGTTATGGTAAGATAAACCAACATAAAGGGAGGTAGCAGATGATGAAAAAAGGTTTATTGATGATCGCGGTGATGCTCGCTCTGGCATTCGTCGTTGGGGGCTGTGCCACAAAAACTGATCTCAAGGAGGTGCAGGCCCGGGAAATGGCCATCAGCGCGAAAGCCGACCAGGCGGCCCAGGATGCTCAGGCCGCCAAGGCAGCCGCCGACGAGGCCCTGTTAAAGGCCAATGAAGCGACTGCACGCGCCGAGGCTGCCGAAAAAAGAGCAGAAGAAAGAGAGCGTATCGCGGCTGAAAAGGAGCGCATCGCCGAGGAAAAAGCAAGGCAGGCCGAGGCGATTTTTCAGAAATCCATGAAGAAGTAAACCCAAGAGGAAGTGGCCGGGAGCAAAACCCGCCACTTCCTTTTTCTCCACTGCCTGCATGGTGCGCACTGCGGAAATATTCGGAAAAGGACGGGTTTTGATATCATCTGGTAAATTGGCAACACGCACGATGACGAAAATGGGTAAAAGGTTGGACGGGACAGGCCGGTATCTGCGCCATCTCTTGTCATTTATCATGCTGACCGCATTCCTCATTTCCGGATGCAGCCATAGCGGCAAGGGTTCTTCGGCAGGATCGGTCTCCTGGGAGGCCAATAAGTTGTTCGCACAGGGGAACTACGAAGCGTCCCTCGGCAAATACGAGCAACTCCTCGAAAAAGAGCCCGAGACGGCGGACCGTGTGCTTTTCGAGATGGGGATTATTTACGCCCACCCCGGAAACGACCGCAAAGACTATCACAAGGCGCTGGAATGCTTCCGGAAAATCATCAAGGACCATCCGGATAGCGCATACCGGCGCGACAGTCAGATGATGATGCTCCAGATCAAAAATGTCATCATCAAGGATAACCTGATTGCAGAGCAACAGACACAGATTGACGCCTATCACAGGAGGATCAATACCCAGGAAAATGAGATCGTCGCTCTGCAACAAAAAATCGGAACCCTCCAACAGAAGGTTTTCGAACTCCGGACGGAGCCGGTGGACAAGGTCCTGATCGAAAAGAAAAAGCGGCGGCTCACGTTGATCTCGGAGGGCGAGGCCCTCAAAACCTACAAGATCGCCCTGGGTGGAGACCCGGTCGGCCCCAAAGAACGGCAGGGCGACAACAAAACCCCGGAGGGAATTTACACCATAGCATCCAGAAACAGGGACAGCGAATACCATCTCTCTCTTCGCATCTCCTACCCCAATGAGAAAGATGTAAAGCGTGCCAAAGAACTGGGCGTTTCTCCGGGAGACAATATCATGATTCACGGCATAAAAAACGGTCTCTCCTGGGTTGGCGGCTTTCACACTCAGATCGACTGGACCGAAGGCTGCATCGCCGTCACCAACAAGGAGATGGAGGAAATCGCCCGACTGGTTCCTGACGGGACCCCCGTCGAGATAAGGCCATAACCCGGTTTATACCTGAAATGACACCGGAAGCTCCGCTTATTCGGTGAAATTCCGATTGATGCTTATTATTTTCAGGTCGCCGGAATTGAGGCTTTGAACCAGACCCCAGGTGACATTGGTGTGCGTACCGATATCGAAATCACCCTGATAGACGGTCAGGTGCAGGGCGTCGGGTTCGATCTGGCCCATGGAAGGATCCACGGCGACCCAAAGATCTTCGGCCACCAGCGCCTCCACCCACATGTGGTAGGTAAAGCTTTCGCCGGTGTAATACAATCCGGTGGCGATCCTGGCGGGAATACCGATGGCGCGCGCCAGGGCCACGGTCAACACGGAATGTTCAGTGCAGTCCCCCTGTCTTCTTTCCAGGGTTTCCACGGCCGTGGCCAGGGCGGTTTTGTAATTTTTATCTTTAATATTGTTGAAAACCCACATGGCTATCTTGCGGAAAAGACGCAGCGCGTTGGTCTCATCACCCTTGATCAGAGCAGCGGTTTTGCGGATTTTTGGATGATCGCTCTGGATGTAAAACGTGACGCCGAGGTAAGGGGCCGCCCCGTATAAACTCAGCGGTAGAACGTCGGCAAGCCGGTCGTTCACATCACGGGCGCGGAATATCCACCGGGTACTGACTCTGCCGGATTCTTCCAGGCGGGTTTGCCAGGAATCCTCTACCAGAACCCGGTTCAAAGCCTCATTGGAGATGTCGAGAACAGCGGTATGCACCCGCCAATTGGAAGAAATCGGCGCATCCTCTTTGATGTCATGGGTTTGGTTAAAATCATAATGTTCCAATCCTGATCCGGCCTTGCCCCGGGTCGTACGCACAAATGAGCGCGGTTTGTCCAGGTACTCGATTTTCAAAACCCTGGACGGACTCTCGGCGCTGGTGTAGATGGCCAATACGTCCTTTTTTCTATTTTGCGCATTCACAAGCCATGCCGTTTGATGAAAATCGCCCAAGTCAAGCTTTGCCCGGCTGATCACCCTGGCCGTGTAGGTGTCAACGGATAATCTGTCGGGATCGAAAAGCCGGATTTGTTTTTCAAAATCTTCGGTCAGTTCCATGGTTTGAATCTGTTTGCTCAAAGGAAACAGGTTGGGGACCTGACAGTTAAGGATGTCTGTTTTTTTGGTGTCGCCCCGCATCAGGGTCACTTCCAGGCGCCCGCCACAATCCCGGACCTTGATCAGGCTGGGAGTCTGATTGCCTCCCTGAATCGATACGGCCGCGCAAACCAGCTGATTGCGCGTATTGTGGACAGTCTTGACGATCTCTTTTTTTTCCACGGCCTGGCCATAGCGGAAGTACTTTTCATAAGTTGTCTGGGTGTGTAACTGGAAGGACCGGCCGTTCCAGCGTAATCGTGATTCTCGTACATGTCGCCAGCCGATCTTCTTGTTTTCATGGTACAAAGCGAACCAACGTTCTTCCAATCCTTCAGCCACGGTCGTATCCATTCCCAACACCTGATCAAGGCGGGATTGTATGGGTATGTCGACTGACAAAGCTGCGCAGCTCGACAGCCAGGCCAGAAAAAAACAGGCCGGCAACAGCACTGGGGCGCGGGCTTTGCGGTATAGGTTGTCTGCTTTGTTCACTTTTGAAACGCCACGACCTCGCCGAAGCTCTCATGCAACGCTTCGAGCATCTTGTCGCTCTCCTGGTCTTTATTCAAGCCGGTTTCAGCAAAACGATGGCGGAAGTTTTCGCAATCTTCCCCATACCAGAGCGTCAGCATGTTGCTTTGGCTATAGATGCGATTCAAGATTTTCAGAGCGTAACAATCAGCCATGAAATACGATTTTGAATTTAGGTACGCGGCAAAGTCACCGCCTTTGAGCGAACTGATCAGACAGGCGATCTTATAGGTCCGATCTCCATGATCTTCCTGATCGAGCTTCAAAGCGTTTTCCCAGCGCTCGTGGAAATTGTCGAGGTAATACCAATCGGTATCCACAAGGTGGCTGATTTGAATGATGAAAAAGCGCCTGGCCTTGTTGTTGGAGCCGGATTCAACGAAATAATAGACTTCATGACGCGAATGGGCGACGCGATACCTGGATTCCCCGGTCCCGAAACTGAAAGCATTGGATTGTGTGATTCCGAGATAGGTCAGCCGGGGAGAAAGTTTGATCGAAAGGGCTGGCAAGCCGGATTGAAACACATTTCCTTCCAGGACCTGCCGTTTGGAAATACAGCTGGTTACCGTTGCGGATAGAAGCGTGAGCAGCAAAAGACGCTTGAGCATGAAAGGACCTCCTGATTCCATAGCATTTATAACGTTCAACTGTCCGCAGCAGCCTCAAAAAGCAGTCCGGCGTTTTAATTCCAGTATATGATCATTAACCTTAAGGTTTACAGCTATTTCACGCAAAAACCGGTCCCCTTAAAATCGTATCACAGATAGGAACTTGTTTTTCATATAAAAATCCACTGGTCATTTCAATACTTGATCAGATCTTTTTGTATGCCGCTGAAAAGAGAGATAATGAGCGAGTCGGATACATTAGCAACGGTTGTCAACATTGTCTTCACAAGTGCGGCAAAACTGCCGGCAACGACAACTGCTGATATAGTAAGTATCCTTCTGTGGCCTCTCAACATCCACCGCAAGTGCCAAGCCGATAAAATTGAGAGGTTGTAGCCAATACCTGTCATAATCGTCATCAACCCGGAATCCAACGCCTGGGTGTAAAATCGTCTTTGTTTTCGACATAAGATCCCATTCCAAAGAGATTTATTGGAAGCGGTTTCAAAACCGCCCTCGAACTCAATTCAAGGCGTTGGACGCTCGGTTCAAATATGGGTTGCATCCCTTAGCGTCAGGCCCGGATTCGCTAGGCAATCGCAATTATTCTTATGCAGTGCATTATTTTATTGCCTGCTTTCTGTCCATACGGACGTACCGCCGGGCCGTTGGATTCTTTTCTAACTGTCCTGAAATACTATGATTTGGTAAAATTCAAACATGTCCATCGTCCATCTTGGGCCGGGCATAATATTTGCTACAGTATTCTATATTTTTATTTTTATATCCTTTTAAAGCAATCCTGCATTGCATTCACATAAAACCAAAACTTTCATTTAACCGGCCCGCAAAAAGCCGATCCATCGAAAAAGGAGATCATCACATGTTAGGCGAGTTCGTCTATGCAGGCAAATGGTATGTCATTAAAAACAAAGCTGAGCCGGTTGCTGAAGACGAGTGGCCGTTTGAGTTCAAAACCTTTAAAGACGCCCAGTTATTTTTCGAGGGTGCTGTCGGCAACGCGTTTTCCCGCAATGCAATGCTTGAGATAGCCACGTTCTTTTTACCCTTTGCATGCCAACAAAACAATAGTGGTTCCGGCAAGATTCAGGAACAACGATTGCAGCTGCTGGTGCGGGAACTGCTTGAAGGAAACTTGGTCCTGTTGTGTAAAAAGCCGTCAAGACTGCCCAATTGGGAGTTAATGCCATGCTTTCCATCTTCGATAAGTCCATGCCGGATCAAAACAAAGGGTTGACAGGATCCAAAGAACGGCAAAGGGGATAAAGATCCCATTCCAAATATGTCGAAGATTTGAAACCCGGACCCAACACCCGGATTGGGCCAAAATACTTTTTTGAGATGGTTTATAGTATTCCGGACCGCCTGTATAGGCAATATCCTTTTGTGCTGCCTGGGTCTGAATGCACTTGTAAATTTTTACATCGAGAGAGTCGGCGCCCCTGTTTCTCTCGTTTTTAAGCTTTTCTTCAATATATGCCTGCCGCTTTTTTGCGAACCTCTCTATCTCATCCTGAAGCGCTTTGCGTTGTTTGCTTTGATTGGCGACGTATTTTTCAAGTTCCGCTTTGTTCATTTTTCTCAATTCCGGCGGCAACTCATCCTTGTCCATCTTTTCCAGATCCACGGTGCCGGACTCAAGCGCGTGAACCAATTCCTGAGAACCCAGAAAATTCTTTGCACCAGCCTTTTTGGAATTAAAGATTGTTCGCTTGGCCACCACAGAAGGTGCAGCAACGCTGTAAATCTCATCTGCCGTCTTCTTGCGTTCTTCCATTTTCTCAAGCGCTTCAGGTGAACCATAATAAATGCGGGTACCATCCAGTGAACGGGATAAATCAGCGATCTTATCGTCATAGGGGGTTTTGTAAAGGACAGCGCTGCCCGATTGCGAAACGCGGAAATATTCACCCTGGCCCATTTGCGCAATTTCACGCCAAATGGGTGCTGTTTCCGGGATACGGCCGCATTGAATGGTATTGATGATAATATCCCGTTGGACCGCCATACGACAGCTTTTTGCATATTTCACATCGTTGCGGTAATTCATCTGCGGAGGGGCATCCCCCACAAGAAAAATAACCCGGTACGTGTCGGGATTGTCACTCCAGTCTGTTTTCGAGACCGCTTCATAAAGCGCCTGGTTTACACTCTCGGGCGTGTCACCGCCGCCGCCGGCCTGGAATTTCATCAATCGTGCATAGACGGCGTCCAAATCATTTGATAAAGAAGTAAACGTTGTGACATAGGCATCTCCCCTGTCGCGGTAACCAACAAGCCCCATCCTGATTTCAGGCGCCGGATCAGCCGAACCCAGCGTATTGGCAATAGACCATATCTTATCCTTAGCGGCTGCGATCAGCCCCCCCATACTGCCGGTGGTATCCAGCACAAACATCACCTCCACCTGCGGGCGCTCGGATTGGATGATGGAACTTGTTTCCGAACCGGATCCTGCACTATAGGCAGGATGGATTCCTCCTGCCGCAATGATAAAAAACAAACCGCATACGCATAATTTAATCAAATTGGTTATTCTTTTCATTTTAAGCTCCTTTCTCGGATAACGGGAAAATTCGTCACTGTCCGCATTCTACGAAATCCGTGAAAAAGCTCAATTCAAACAAATGTAAAAGAATACCATGCAACTTTTACGCAGGTTTTACATTTAATCGGTCGTTGATTTTCGAGGTCAGGCAACAATGGGCTCTCAGGGGTCAGCGGTCCAATTTCACCCTGCACGGCATGCTGCATTGACAATAAGATTGACATGCTATCATCGGGTTAGCATACTTGGGGGCGTAAAAAGCAGATTCTAATCTTCGTATTCACGACATATTGCAAAAATGAATCAGATTATGCGAATCGACTTACAGAAAGCTTGATCTTGATTGGATACCCGCCACCTAAGTCTTTGCCAAACTGAAACGAAGGTCAGACATGACCGACATTTTTTATGAGCAACGCAAATCCGGATAGGTACAGAGCAGAAACACTTGCAAAAACACTCTAAGAGCAAGGTGATCTGTTTGGTGGGACAGGATTATTTCTGCCGGCAAAGCATTTGATCAGGTGATCCAAGAAACGATTGAATCTGCAAGGTGTATTGTTGTACTTTGGTTAAAAAGATCGATAAGACCGGATTGGATCAAAGAAGAAGCAAACAAAAGAGTGACGATTGTCACATTATTTTAGCCTGTGATGAGATATACGCAAACTGAAGTGATCTAAATATGCGATAGTCCAATGCGGGTGTTTTGACCTCATAGCATATCGATGTTGATCAAAGGCATGCAATATCTTTGCATTTACTGCAAGTGCAGCATTTCTTGAAATACGACCTTGAAACGCGGTTGTTCCATTGAGATTGTATCGAGGCGATTACGACAACTGTTGAGAGGAGGGCATATGGCATTATCAGATCAGATTCTTGCTAAAAAACGAAAGGCCCTAATGATTAGCCTGCTTGCAGTACCGCTGACATTTCTTATCCTGCTTGCTTTAGGTCTATTCGCATTGCCATGGGCTATTATTGTAGGATTCATCATCTATATGCGGATGATACGCGCCCACAGGTATGCTATCTGGCTGAGACGGTTCCACAGAGACGAACCGAATAGGTTACGCTTCAACTGGCTTCTGCATAGAGCATGTCCAGGGCTATGCGTGCCAATAACGATTCAGGATTCTGTATTTAAAACATCGTATTATTCTTCGGGCTCGCGAATGCTTGTTGTTTTACCCATTGTGCTTAGTCTCGGAATTCTTCTCTATCTTTTGTGTGCATTGACAATTGCATTTGTGATTCACTTTCTTGTAGGCGGTAATCAGCTGCCAATTGTGATTGGAATGATATTGGCTTTGGTACCCCTTGGATTGTATGGTTCTGGGATAAAGAACCAGATGGCAAAGAGAGGGCATGTTACTTTATCGGCAACCAAAGCTGTTAGGGAGGTGGATTCCACATTGAGAAAAATAATCCAGCGAAAGCTTGGATTTCAAGGAGTTATGATCTTTAAATGTGCTGACGAAGTATGGCAAAAGGTCGTTGCATTAGGTATTTCGTCAGCAGATGCGGTGATTATAGACGTGTCGGATCTCACGGAAAACGTCTTGTGGGAAATCGAAACAGCACTGGAAAAGCACGATCCAGACTCCATACTGCTAACGTATGGCGTTCCGAAAGACGCGCGTGAAGAATTGCCCAGTGAAGCTCGACTTGCCTTGGAAAAAGTCATAAGCCCTGAATGTCTAAAACGCATAAGGATTTTCTATTATCCGGCCGAACAACCGCACCCCGGTCCCAATAGAGGCCGATTGTACACAAAGCTATCCAAGGGTCTATTTATGGAGCTTGCGAAGTGCATTGAGAATTAATCGAATGGGTGATCTTGAAAAGGGGCGGAAAAGGCCGGTAATGGTGCCGGATGATTCATTTTTCGTTATGGGTGACAACAGAGATCAAAGCATTGTGAAGGGGGCGGAGGGCTTCAGAGCCAAGGCGCCGGAAGCGCAGCTGTATTAACAATACCGCAAGCTTCCGGCAACGCCGGATCTGGAGTCCTCCGCCCCCTTCACAATTAAAGGAGGGAGCGTTCGCCTATATTCCCATACCGATGATAATTATCACAAATACTCTGGTTCTGAACGTAGTGCAGCAACTCGATGCGCCCCTCCATCAATACCGGCGCGCGAGCGATGTAGTAGCCAATCCCGGCAGCGGCTGCCAGCACATTTTGCGGTACGCGATCCGGGGCAGCATATCGGATGCGCTGAAGCACTTCCAAAGACGCAATCACCTCCTCGTCGGTTTGGCGCTTAACCAGAGATTTGCCGAGGATCTGGTGACCCTCCACCCGATTGAAAAATTCAGTAGCCGAATTATCCAGGTCGGTGGGGATGCTGACCACTGCGGTGTTGCCGGTGATACGCACGGCGGCAATCCTGGCCAGCGTGTCAAACAGGCTGTCGTCAGGGTGCAGCCGGATGCCGACAGCGCCTATGGGCAAGTAGCGATGCAGGTTGTCCTGGCCACGCAGGTGGAAGTAATCTTTTTCCACACTGAACTCCTGCTCCCATTGATAGCGATAACTCTTGATGGCCCGGATGGTCTTTTCGATATCCTCGTCATATGGGGCCAGTTTGCCCCAGATGAGTTTCCGACGCCAGGCCAGCGCCATGCGCAGCAGGGCGTCCTCTTTGCCGATAGCGCCGATACGCGGCGCAGCGACTTCCTTGAAGTCCATGAACTGGGCCACATAGTTGGGGCCGCCGGCTTTGATGGATGGTCCCAGTGCGGATTTTCCCATGCCGCCGAACGGTTGCCGCAGGGTGATGGCGCCGGTGGTGCCGCGATTGATGTACAGATTACCGGCGGCGGTTTTTTGCTTCCAGTGCGCCTGCTCCCTGTCGTCCAGGCTCTCGAGACCGGAGGTCAACCCGAAGCCGGTGGCATTGACCAGATCGATGGCCTCATCCAGATCCTTGGCGCACATGACCCCTAGGACAGGACCGAAGAACTCGGTCATGTGGGTGTAGCTGTCGGGTTGCACGCCATATTTGATTCCCGGCGTCCACATATGCGGATTGTCGTGGATTCTACGGGGTTCAAGGGCCCACGACTCTCCGGCTTCCAGTGTGGTTATGGTCCGCAGCAAATCGCCCGATGGCGGACGGATAAGGACACCCATCTTGTTTGAAAAGTCCCATGCGCTGCCGACCTTGAAGCTCTGCGCCGCATCCACCAGTTGGCGTTTGAAGTTTTCGTCATCGTAAACCTCTTTTTCCAGGATCAGCAATGAGGTGGCCGAGCACTTCTGCCCGCTGTTGCCGAATGCCGAGTAAATGACGTTTTTAATGGCCTGGTCCCGATCCGACATGGCGCTGACAATGGTGGCGTTCTTACCGCCGGTTTCCGCCGACAGCAGCATCCCGGGTTTGCGGGCCAGCATGGCCATGCCCGTTTCGGTGCCGCCGGTCAGGATCACGAAATCCACGTCGTCATGGGTTACCAGCCGCGCACCCTCGCCGCCGCCGGAGCAAGGCACAAACTGCAGCGTGTTTTTGGAGATCCCGGCCCGCCAGAAGCATCGGCATAGTTCCCAGGCCACCAGTACGGCGTCCGAGGAGGGTTTGAACACCACGGTATTGCCGGCTGCAAGGCCGGCGACGATGCCGCCGCATGGAATGGCGATGGGGAAATTCCATGGCGAAACAACGGCCCCCACCCCTTTGCCGGTGGCCCGAACAGACCCGCGCCCGGTAAAGGTGCGGGCCGAAAAAGGGTAATACTCGGTAAAATCGATGGCCTCAGAAACCTCCACATCGGCCTCGGTGAATAGTTTCCCGGTATTGGCGGCGGCCGCCCCGATCAGGTCACCCCGTGCCTTGCGCAGCTCCAAGGCCACCTTGGACAGAACGGCATGGCGCTGGTCCATGGTCAGGCTTCGCCAGCCGTCGGGATCCTGCGCCGCTGTTGCAACGGCCGCATCGATATCCTCGGCATTGGCCAACCGGAAAGCGGCCACCTGAATTTGTTGCGGCAGGCGGGATGGATCGTAGCAGGCAGTGGTCTTGCGATGGTCGCGGATCTCCCGGCCGGCGATCACCAGGGGGATGTCGACGGCCTCGGCCTCGGGGGATACCATCCAACGTTGGCGAATCTGACGGGACCACTCGCGGTTGGCGGCCAGGGTCCAGTCGGTGTCGGGTTCGTTGTTGAACTCTCCCTCATAACAGGTGCCCATTCGCCGGGGAAATGTTTCCGTGTTTCGATTCTGGGTCCGATGGGGAGATAGGCCAACGGATTCACACATCCGGCAAGATGCGGCGAACTGGGATTTTAAGAATTGCCAAGCCTCCGAGTCCACCGTTAAATGCGGCGCGTAGCGCAGGAAATTCTCCTCTGCGGTGTTCTCGTCCAAGCGGCGCACCAGATAGGCGATGGCGTTGATAAACTCATCGCGGGTGGCCACCGGTGCATACAGCAGCATATCTTCGGAGGTTTCGCAAATCGCCCGCCTGACATGATCGGCCATGCCTTCCAGCATTTCAAAGTGAAAATGCTTTTCCACCTGATTGGCTTTGGCGGTTTGATAGGCATAGGCCAGTTCGAACAGGTTATGGGAAGCGATGCCCAATTGAACGGCGCGTGCATTTTCCGGCTTCAGGCCGTAGACGACCATGCGCTTGTAATTGGCATCCACTTCCAACTTGTTGTCATACGGTGCCAGCGGCCAGTTGAACAGCGACGATTCGAGCTGCTCCATCTCCATGTTGGCGCCTTTGACGATGCGCAGCATGACGGGACGGCCGCCACCGGCCATCCGGCGGCGCGCCCATTCGGTCAACTGCTGCTGAATAGGATAGGAATCGGGCAGATAGGCTTGCAGCACGATGCCGGCCTTGTAGTCCTTGAACTCCGGCTGATCCAGGGTGGTGACAAAGGCTTGGTAGGTAATCTCAAGATCGCGATACTCTTCCATGTCCAGGTTGACCAACTTGGGTACCCGGCTCCCGTCGGAGCGCACAAAGAAGTTGGATTTGGCAGCTCGATATAAGGTGCTGAGCCGATCCACCAGCACTTCGACCGAGTGCTCGAAAGCCAGAGAGCTGATTTGAGAGTAAATGGTTGATATCTTTACGGAGATAACTTCGATTTCAGGGTCCTGCATGTCGGCCAGATAGGTTTTCAACCGCTTGGCCGCTTCGGCCTCTCCCAGCACCGCCTCACCAAGGTGGTTGATGTTCATGCGCACATGCTGCGCGCGGCGTTTGCGCAGATGCGCGTGCAGGGCCTCAATCTCGCCTGGAATAATGGCGCGGCTGCTGTCCTGGCGCATGCGATCGATCATCTTGGGGACCGACAGGGCCGGGAAATGACGTCCCAGCCCCATGAACATCTGCACCAGGAGTTTTTCCACGCCCGAAAAGAAATCGGGAACACCCCGGCTTCTGAGCAGTGCATTGACCTGATCCGCCACCCGGCGATTGTCGTGGGATCGAAAACTCTGATCGATGAGTTTGGTCAACACCACTTTGTCCATGGGATGGGTCAGCAGCCGCACCATCTGCTCCTGGATATCTTTTTCCTCGGCGGTGAGCAGCTCGTTGGCCCGGTTCTGCCACTGCTCCGCCGTCTTGATCGCTTCTTGAATGATGGTTTCTTCCGACGCTGTCGCCATGGTCTGTTCCTTACTTACTTGACACTCCTTCAGGAGTATTATCTCGTGTTGATGTTCCGTTTTTTCTTTTCCATATAGCTGTTGAAACGACGTACATGTTCACGTGCCACCCTCACAGCCCGCTCGGCATCTTTGTCGGCGACGGCTGCTACCAACTGACATAGATCGTCGTAGTTTTCGTTCAACTCTTTGGGGCCCCAAGGCAAATAGCGGTCGTAATAAATGTGAATGTTGTCGTGAACGGTTCTGAGAATATATTCGTAGATCGGATTGCCGGAGATGCGGGCCATGAACATGTGCACCTGCTCATCCACCCGCATGAATTCAGTCCATTGCTCCGAACCCAATTCCCAGTTAGCCTTGGCGGCCTTTAACAAATCCTGGAGATGACGGATATCATCGTCGGTGGCGCGTTCAGCAGCCATCCCGGTCACAGTGCCTTCGACGTCTTCTCGGAATTCGGCCAGATGGCGCAAGGATATCTTCTGACTGCGGATCAGTATGTCCAGTGACTCCGTGATCTGCTCCCCTCCCGGGTCTTTGACGATCGCACCCCCGCCGACGCCCAGGCGGATCTCGATCAATCCCTTTTGTTCCAACACCCGCAAGGCTTCACGAAGCGTTCCGCGACTGGTTTGGAATATCTCCCCCAATTCCCGCTCAGCAGGGAGTTTATCGCCCGGTTTGATGCGGCCGTCGAGAATGGCGCCTTGAATTTGATCCACCACGTCTTGAAAGATCCGGCTTTGCTTGGCCTTGCGAAACAGAAAGGGCACGAAAACCTCCATGTTCTGGCTGCCGGGGCATGACAACCACGCGGTTTATAAGGGCTAACCATTTAGTTGAGAAACAGAATGTTGTCCGCGGTCATAGCCGGCGGCCGGCCGGCTACGCTTCGCCCAGATAGGCTTTACGAATTTCGGGATTTTTCAGAAGTTTGTCCGCCCGGTCTTCCATGGTGATATTCCCGGTTTCGAGGACATAGCCGCGATTGGCGGCCTGCAGGGCGATGTTGGCATTCTGTTCCACCAACAAGATGGTTGTGCCCTCCTGTTGGCTGATGTTGCGCACGATATCGAATATCTTCTGGACAATCAGCGGGGCCAGGCCCAGAGAAGGCTCGTCCAGCAACAGCATTTTGGGACGGCTCATCAAGGCCCGGGCGATGGCCAGCATCTGCTGTTCTCCGCCTGAGAGGGTGCCGCCATGCTGTCTGCGCCGGTCTTTGAGAATGGGGAACAGGTCGAACACATGCTCACGGTCGGCCTCGATGCCGTCCTTGTCCTTGCGATAGAATGCGCCCAGGGTCAGATTCTCGTCCACGCTCAGGCGCGGAAAGATGCGCCGGCCTTCCGGTACCTGGCATAGACCGGCCTTGGGCAGGCCCTCGGCCGCCGTTCCGTGAATCGGCTGCCCATTGTACCAGATCTCTCCCCGGTCGATGGGAATCACGCAACAGGTGGTCATCAAGGTGGTGGATTTGCCGGCGCCGTTGGCGCCGATGATGGCCACGATCTCCCCTGGAAAGACTTTGAGGGATA
>JASFER010000131.1:0-16187 GCA_050124755.1 Desulfobacteraceae bacterium | reverse complement strand
TTCATTCAATCAATCCAATAATTTTGGGCGCCTGAGGGCCCCAGAGCCAAGGCGTCCAAGGGTGAAGCCGTAGTCCAACTACTGCGATCCCTTGGCAACACCGGATCTGGGGCCCTCCGGCGTCCAAAAAGGAAGCCACCCTTAAAATTGTGCGGGGCAGGGTGGCTTTTACCGAAACCTTCAGCCGTCGGGGGCGGCTGGTTTGGGGGGTTCAACTTATCCGCATTTGGTGAATCCGCAGAAGTGGCACTTTTGACATCCCTCTTCAAAACTGATGGTCTGGCCGCATTCGGGACAGGCAGCGCCCATGAGACTGGTGCCGGCTCCTTTTTTGGTTTGTTTGTCTTTTAGGTAGCGATTTTCCAGCACGTGGCCGATGGCGTCGGGTATGGAAAGCACCAGGCCGCCCTTTTGAAAAATGGGGTGCTCGCCGCCGATGCCTTTGAGCTGTTCGACAATCTCTGCGACCTTGACACCGCTGCGCAGTGCCAGGGAAACCAGGCGGCCGATGGCTTCTGTTTTGGCGGTGGTGGATCGGCCCGATTTTCCGATGGTGGCAAAGACTTCAAAGGGCCGGCCGTTGAATTCCGTTACCGTTACATAGAGACGACCCAAGCCGGTCTTAACACGAGTGGTAAACCCTTCAAGGGTTTCGGGACGTTTGAGGGTAGCGCCAAGGGCTGGTTCGCCGGAATCCGGGCTTGCGCTGGTGGAAAGCACTTGATTGTCTTTGCTGCCGTCACGGTAGATAGTCACGCCCTTGCAGTCGAGTTCGTGGGCCAGGTCATAAATTTTGCGTACATCTTCCACAGTGGCGTCGTGGGGAAGGTTCACGGTTTTAGAGACGGCGTTGTCGGTATACTTCTGGAAAGCGGCCTGCATGCGAATATGCCATTCCGGGGAGACGTCGTGAGCGGTGACGAATATTTTTTTGACATCTTCGGGAATTCCTTCGATGTGGGCAATGCTTCCGGTCTTGGCGATGGTCTCCATGAGTTCGGGGGAATAAAACCCGCGCTGCTTGGCCACCGCTTCAAAATAGGGGTTTACTTCGGTGAGTTTGTCGTTGTCCATGACGTTGCGTGTGAAGCTCAAGGCAAACAACGGTTCGATACCGCTGGAGCAGTCGGCGATGATGCTAAGGGTGCCGGTGGGTGCGATGGTGGTGAGGGTGGCGTTGCGCGGCGGACGGCGGTCGTCTTTGTAAACGCTTTCTTGCTGGTTTAAAAAGGCGCCGCGTTCTTCGGCCAGAGCCCGGGATGCACTGTGGGCTTCCTTTTGAAGAAAAGCCATGATCTTTTCGGCCGTGTCCAGGGCGGCTTCCGAATTATAGGGGATACCCAGTTGAAAAAGCAGATCGGCAAAGCCCATAACGCCCAGGCCCACTTTGCGGTTGCCCTTGACCATGGCATCGATGGCCGGCAGGGGGTAGCGGGACATGTCGATGGTGTTGTCCAGGAAGTGAACCGAATCCCACACCACTTGTTTGAGTTCGTTAAAATCCAGCACCTTGGCATCACCATTGTCGGTCAGGCACTTGGCCAGATTGACGGAACCCAGGTTACAGGCTTCCATGGGCAGCAGGGGCTGCTCGCCGCAAGGATTGGTGCTTTCGATACGGCCGATTCCGGGGGTGGGGTTGTCCCGGTTCATGCGATCGAGGAAGACAATGCCGGGATCGCCGTTTTCCCAGGCTTGATGCACCAGTGCGCCGTAAACTTCCTGGGCTGAAAGGGAACCGGTCACCTTGCCGTCCCGCGGGTCGATGAGGTCGTATGAGGCGCCTTGTTCAACAGCCTGCATAAATTCATCGGTCAGCCCCACCGAGATGTTGAAGTTGTTCAGCTCATTGTTGCTGCTCTTGCAATAGATGAACTCCATGATATCGGGGTGGTCCACTTGCAGGATGGACATGTTGGCCCCCCGGCGGGTGCCGCCCTGTTTCACCTGTTCGGTGGCGGTGTTGAAGATCTTCATGAAAGAGACCGGACCCGAGGCCACTCCGCCGGTGGTGCCCACCATGGCGTTGGTGGGGCGCAGGCGGGAGAAGGAAAAACCGGTGCCGCCGCCTGATTTGTGGATGATAGCGGCGTTTTTGAGAGTTTCGAAGATGCCCTCCATGGAGTCTTCCACCGGCAGGACAAAGCAGGCCGCCAATTGGCCCAAGGTGCGGCCGGCGTTCATCAAAGTGGGCGAATTGGGCAAAAACTTCAGGTCGGTCATCAGATTGTAGAATTTGTCTTCCACGGCCTGCAGATCGGCATCGGCGTTATAGTTCTTGTCGGCCCGGGCAATATGGCGGGCCACACGCCGGAACATCTGGGCGGCGGCTTCAATGGGTCTTCCGTCGGCGTCTTTGCGCAGGTAGCGTCGCTCGAGTACCGTTTTGGCGTTGTCCGAGAGCTTCAATCCGTTGCGGATGAATAGGGTCCGGTCCAGGGGAACGGTGCTCACCCGCGGCAGTCCGTATTGCTCCAAGGTGTCGTTAAGCACCGCGTCGATCACCGGCGGTGTGATCCTGTAGATCTTCAGATCTTCGATGGCCTCGCGTACAAAGCGGCTGATGGATCGCGCCTGCTGATCGTCCATAGGTTGCTGGGTTTTCAATGCCTGTGAAAACCGGTCGTCGTCCCAGTTGTAGATGCTCAGATCTATCTCGCCTTCGCGAGTCTCTATGATTTTAGCTTTTTGCCCCACGTGCCCTGCTCCTGTTTTCGCTGTACGGTTGGTAGTGTCTCAAGCAACCGGAAACGGATGCCGTCGCCGAGGTCTGCCGTTCGCCGCCGGGGGACACCTATCTGGACTGTCGAAGTATGACCAGACGTGATGTTGGGGTTATGGGGTCCAGGGGGAATGGCCGCTCGTTGCCGCTTATAAGATCTTTGGCACACTACATGTTGTATGTCAATAGGAATTATTATCAATATGTAGCAAAATATCGTTGACAGACAACGACCTGTTGTAGTACTTGTCGATCTCGTCACCAAAGCCGTTTCAGTAAGAAATCCCTTGATGCCTTTACGGGCGAATGAAAAATGGAACATTCCTGATAGACCCCAATCAGTGGGAAGGAGAGTGAGTTGTTCGAGCAAATTAAAAAACGCGACGGGCGTATCGTTGAGTTCGATTCCACCAAAATCACCGCAGCCATTGCCAAAGCCGGTAAAGCCACCTCAGAATTCGGTGAGCGGGAGGCCCGCAAGCTGACCTTGCGTGTCCTGACCCTGGCCCATGAAATGCGCCTGGGCGCCCAGCCCGAGGTGGAGGAAATTCAAGATATCGTGGAACACGTTCTGCTCGACTCTCCCTACCCCGCCACTGCAAAAGCCTATATCATCTACCGTGAACAGCACGCCCAGATTCGCAGCATCGCCACCAAGGCCAATGTGGACCTGGTGGATCACTATATTCAGCGTCTGGATTGGAAAATTAAAGAGAACAGCAACATGTGCTATTCCCTCCAGGGGCTCAACAATTATATCTCTTCGGACGTGACCTCCGAATACTGGTTGAACAAAATCTATCCACCGGAAATTCGCCGGGCCCATAAGAACGGGGACCTGCACATTCATGATCTAAGCCTGCTCTCCGTATATTGTGTGGGCTGGGATCTCAAGGATCTGCTTAAAAACGGTTTTAAAGGCGTGGAAGGCAAGGTGGAAAGCGCACCGCCCAAGCATCTGCGGTCCGCTTTGGGGCAGATTGTCAATTTCTTCTATACATTGCAGGGAGAAGCCGCCGGCGCCCAAGCCCTTTCCAACTTCGACACCCTGTTGGCGCCCTTCGTTCGACGCGATAAATTGTCTTATAAAAAGGTCAAACAGGCCTTGCAGGAATTCATCTTCAACATCAACATCCCCACCCGGGTGGGGTTCCAGACGCCGTTTACCAACATCACCATGGATCTTTATGTGCCGGCCATCCTCAAGGACCACCCGGTGATCGTCGCGGGCGAGGAGCAGGACGATACGTACAGCGATTATCAGGCTGAGATGGATCTCATCAACCGGGCCTTTGCCGAAGTCATGATGGAAGGCGATGCCAAAGGCCGGGTCTTTACCTTTCCCATTCCCACTTATAATATCACGGCGGATTTTGATTGGAACAATCCCAACCTGACGCCGGTGTGGAAGATGACGGCCAAATACGGCATCCCCTACTTTTCCAATTTCGTCAACTCCGATATGTCCCCCGAAGATGCCCGCTCCATGTGCTGCCGGCTGCGGCTGGACAACCGGGAGTTGATGAAAAGGGGCGGCGGGCTCTTTGGCGCCAATCCTTTGACCGGGTCCATCGGCGTGGTCACCCTCAATTTGCCGCGCATCGGCTTCCTGGCCAAGAACGAAAGTGAATTCTTCGAGCTTCTGGACCGCCGCGTCAACCTGGCTGTGGAGAGCCTGGTGATCAAGCGCAAAGTGCTGGAAAAATTCACCGAGAAAAATCTCTACCCTTACTCCCGCTTCTATCTGCGAGAAATTAAGCAAAACTCGGGGACTTACTGGAAAAACCACTTTTCCACCATCGGTATCATCGGCATGAACGAAGCCAGCCTGAACTTCATCAACAAAGATATCGGCACCGTGGAAGGCCAGGCCTTTGCCCTCAAAGTGATGGATCACTTGCGCGACAGGCTCTCTGACGTACAGGATGAAAAGGGCGATATTTTTAATCTGGAAGCCACGCCTGCAGAAGGGACATCCTTTCGGCTGGCCATGCTGGACAAACAGAAATACAATACCATTCAGTGTTCAAACGAAACTGAGCATGGCAAGGGAGCGGCACCGTTTTACACCAACTCCACCCAACTGCCGGTCAACTATACCGACGACCTTTATGACACCCTGCGGCTTCAAGACCAGCTCCAGACCAAATACACCGGAGGGACGGTGCTGCACATCTTTCTGGGCGAACAGCTCAGCGACACCGAAGCGGTGAAAGCCTTGGTGCGCAAGGTTTCAGCCAACTACCGCCTGCCCTACTATACCTTGACCCCCACTTTCAGCGTCTGCCCTTCCCACGGCTATTTGAACGGCGAGCAACCAAGCTGCTCCCATTGCCATCAGGAGACCGAAATCTACTCCCGTGTTGTGGGCTACCTGCGCCCTGTCAAACAATGGAACGACGGCAAGCAGGCGGAATACGCCTTGCGCAAGACTTACCGTCCCGATTCTGTGAATCCCGGCGTGAGCGCCGCTGTGGTAGACCAGCCGCCTGCAGCCGCAGCAGAGCCCCCTTTGACGGAAGCGCCGGAGCAGCACGAGGAAATCGCACCAAGCCGAATTGAATCCGTTTCCAGGTGATCACGCTGAGTTGGCGGCCGACCTGCGATAAAACGCTTTGATCGATCACCCGGGGGTAAGGCTGGTGCGGTGGTGTCTCTATTCGGGATTTCTTTCTCATGCAGATGTCTCCGGGCTAACAATTCTACTGAAAAACATGACTCATGAAAATTGGTTCTATAAATAAAACCAGCCTCTTGGATTACCCCGGAAAAATATCGGCAATGATAGGCACGCAAGGCTGCAACATGGGTTGCCCATGGTGTCATAATTTCTTTTTAATCCCCTATGAATTCACCAGGCATTCTGAAATCATAAAAGAGAGAGACTTTTTTCGCTTTCTGGAACAAAGGAAAAATTTCTTAGATGGCGTTGTTATCACCGGCGGTGAACCGACCATCCAAAGTGACCTGCCGGAATTTTGTGAAAATGTGAAAAAGATGGGCTTTGCTGTAAAAATTGACACCAATGGAACCCATCCAGGTGTACTGAACAGGCTTCTCAAGAATGAATTGGTCGATTACATCGCCATGGATATAAAGACCGACCTTGATCAATACAATCAATTAGTTAGAGAGAATATCGATATAAAGGCAATCCTTAAGAGCATTGACATTATCATGTCATCAGGCAAGCCATATGAATTCAGGACGACATGCGTTGGGCCCTTCGTCACCACGGATAATATTGATCAAATGGGGATGTTGATAAAAGGGGCTAAAGCTTTTTTCCTGCAAAAATGTAATCCAATAAAACATATGAATAACGATTCCAAATATGAGATCGTAAATGCAGAGCGCCTCATTGAATTAAAACAGAGAGCCCTTTCATATGTGTTGAACTGCGAAATCCGATAGTCAATCTGTTGCACCCAATATTGGCTTCCATGTCTTTGACCTGTCTGGAATATTGTTTCCCGGTTATCCATAAAGCTCAAGTTGCAGGTATCGGATTTTATGCCAGGCCGGCGCAGAGGCCGGCCCTACGCGAATCACTACGACCCCTGGCGTTTTGAGGGTTCCCGGGTAGGGTCGGGCCCTGTCCCGACCGGTGGGGATAAACCCCGCCCGCTTAATCTTTTAAGATAACCGCGTATTGTTTTTCGGGATCAGGCAACAATGCGCCCGCAGCGGTCACTCCTCCAATTTCAGCCTGCGTAAAGTGTGTAATTTAGATTATATTTTTTAGGAAATGAATTACACAATTACATAGGTTTTTCAAATTCTTAGAATAATTTTTTTGCATCATTATTTTAACCTTTTGGAAATACTGCGATTGTTAATTGGCACACTGATGGTACAATTGTTGCTTCAAATAACTTCAACTGTGTTTTAATTAAGGCCAAAATCTGAGAGATCGGATGACGGAAAGCCACGGGTCATAATACCCCAGAATAGGTTTAGGCTGTCAGATAATTGAATGAAAGCCGGGCTGCCGATGGTGACATCGTTATCGTCACAATTGTTGCAGCTCGGCTTGTTTTTTTGGAACAGAAAGGTGAATGGAAATATTTTTTTCTAACCGCTGCTGTTTGTGAAAGGGGGGATGCCATATGTGCAATGATTGAACAATTAAATTCAGGGGGTAGTCAATTCTGTAGTAAGTCAAATCATTTTCCATTTTTAGGAGGGAGGAAAAAATGAGAAAAGTTCCTATTTGGCTGATCTGTGCTACAGTGTTCTTGTTGTTCTCTTCACAAGCAGAAGCTTATACCATTGACCTGACGGCCGGCCGGGGCACGACCGTTGCCTACGATGATGCGGTTTTTATCGAATTCACAGAAGAGATGCAAAGCACCGTATCATCGGGAACCGGTGTGATCGATCCATTTTTAACCATTCAGAAAAAAAATTACGAGGAGGGGTTCAACTCGGATGCCAAGCCTTTGGTGCTCGATACAACCCGCCCCAAGTGGAACCATTCTTTACAGGTCAGCGACCTCGTTGTCAGTCCCATCGATGGGTATTCCGCCTATTACGAGTTCCTTTTAGATATCAATGAACCGTCCAGGACCAGCCTGCTCCTTCAGACTGAGCTTGAAGTTTATGTGGTTCCGAACAGCGCCGGCGGAGCGATTGATGATTATGGAGATCTGTCGGCCTATACGCCGGTATGGGATTTAGACCGCTTGGAAGACAGCGCTATTTTGTATGATTACAATTTATGGTCAGGAAGCGGGCAAAATATGGATGCAGCATTTTTGCTTCCGACTGATTTGTTCAGTGGTTTTAGCGCCGACGCTTTTGTTTATCTCTATGCGGCATTCGAAGCTTCCGGGGACGGCTTTGAAGAGTATGTTCAGCGAGAGGGAGTCCAAGTTCCCGAACCTGGTACCCTGCTCCTTCTTGGCGCAGGGTTGGTGGCGCTCGCAGGGCGCAAAAAGTGGCTTAAAAAGTAGCGAAATCATGTACGAAAGGCAGAGCCATACAGGTTCTGCCTTTCATTCTTTCAATAACAAAGTTCAACTTTTTCCTTATTTAAATCGATGACGCCCGGACCAACAAAAGACAGCGATAGACCCAGTCGTCGAAGTGGAATTGAGCGACGAAAGTTTATCTATACCCATCATATCCCTGAAGAAAGAAAAGGCAAGGATCGCAGATTAATGGAATATCGCAAGACGATCTTCAAGGGCCTAAAAAACAATATTGAAAAGGTTCTTAAAGATTTAATCAAGTAGAAAATTGCAGATTTGTCAAACTTTGGAGACCCCAGAGGCAGAAGCTGCCGGATATGAATGATCACCCTGCCGGTTTTAATCCATAATCAAATCGTCGACGCATCCACATACCGATAAAAAAATCGAACAGCAGCAGGCTTTTCACCAGGGATCGGCATAATTGCCCCGGATGCCCGTGATCCGTTGGCCCAGCGCATGCCGCTCCGTGCTGAATGGATTACAAAAGAACCGCTTCTAATACCAGCACGCATAGGTCTCGGTCTTCAACCGCAGCCCATGCTTTTCCTTATACATTGTTGGTACAAGGAAGGCGAATCGGCTTGTTGGCCCATGATTATGAAATGGACAGAATTACTGGTTCTTCGGGGAAATTCATCGCTCAGACCGGCATTGAGACATTGCACCGGAACACCTCAAATCCTGATAAAGCTGGCGAACCATTTCTATCGGTAATCGATTTGTTTGAAATCATAAAAGAATCCAAGGCCGAAGGGAATATACCGATGGTCTCCCTGGACATGAAGGAAGAAGGCCAAACGGGCCAAGATTTCGGTACATGGGTCGGCTGCCTTATTAAGGAATATGGCTTCGAATCACATGTGTTTGCCTCGTCGTTTTTCAAAAGCAATGTAACGGGTGTCGAAAAAAGCTGTCCCGAGTGTCTGACCGGTGGTCTGGTGTTCAATGATCATTTCGCTTTGCGCCATCTAGATCAAAAGCACACTTCGCTGGACCTTACGGCCTTGAGCAAGTTGACCTTTTTGTTCGGTTTTTGGGCAAAGAACGCTTTTCATCATGACTTTGTGCTCATTCAGGATGGAATTCTTCTATCCAGGCCTGAACTCATCGATTATTGGAAAAATGAAAGAAAAGTCCAATTTGTCGGCGTATTCGCTTATGACCGAAACGGCCCTTATACCGATGAAGAGTGGAAGATTTTACGCCGGGCGGATTGGCTGGAGCTGGAACCTTGCCAGATGAAACAGTGGCTCCATTTACGTAACGCTGACTGAAATGAATGATCACAATAGAAAGGAGACGACCTTATGAAAAAGATTATCGCTATACTTTCCGCTCTCTTGCTCATCGTCGGTTGCGCCACGGGTAATCCCAATGGCCCCCGCGCCGACCATGGCCTTGGTTCTGCTTTTGAAGGAATCGCTCACCTTGTCCTCTCGCCGATTCAAATAGCGGCAGGACTTTTGGAGGGAATTTCTGCATTGCCATATTTAATCTCCACCAATATTCATGATATTAACCGTTCGATGATCGAAGCCCAGGCGGCTATCACCCTGGACGACACTTACGAGACAGCCTACGGAAAACGACTGTCCAAGGTTCCCGAAACCGGGGATACCGGTGAAGTGTTCCGCATGCCGAATGGGAGCCTTCATGTTCTCGAATCTGAAGGCCGATGTGGCGACGGATACGATTTTCAGCAGCCAGACCAGATTTGATAACGGCTACTTCAGTGCCTGGCGCGTAATCATATAAAAATGATGCCCCTGGAGAGCCAGGCGGACAGCCTCCGGGAACAGGCGCCGGTTTTTCAGCAAATTTCTGGAGACAAACCGTAAGTACCTGAGGCCATATGGCCGAAGGGACTGCTGAATGAGCGACTTGATAAGGACCATGATCTCCTGGAAACCGATTTTGCGACTGAAGACAGCTCGTTTCTGAAGGGTGTCCAGCAGCAGGTTGCAGCGCTGGAAATAGGTTTTCAAGCGCCTGTCATAAAGCTGCTCGAGCAGCTTTTGATATCCCGAAATCAGCTGAGAAGCATTCATTTTGGTAACGAAATTGGTCCCCATCAAGTGGGTATTGTTGCCGCTGGCCTGTTTGAGAATGCGGCCTTCGGCCTGCAAGCGTTGATATAGCCGGGTTCCGGGCAGCGCCGTCAGCAATCCCACCATGGCTTTGGGGATACCGGCTTGCTGGATGAAGGCAGCCTGATCCTTGAATACATCATGGGTGTCGTGGTCGAAGCCGAGAATGAAACCGGCGTTGACTTCAAGCCCGTGTCTTTGGATGGTGCGAACGGCTTCCAGCATATCCACCTTCAGGTTCTGGTTTTTCCCAGCCTCCGCCAGGGATTCCTTTCTCGGGGTCTCGATGCCGATAAAAACCTCGTTGAATCCGGCCGCGCTCATGGCATTCAACAAGTCCGCATCTTCGGCCATGTTGATGCTGGCTTCGGTGAACAGTTGAAAAGGACGGCCGTGCGCCTGCTGCCAGTCGATCAGCGCAGGCAGCAATTGTGATTTGACCTTATGCTTGTTGCCGATGAAATTATCGTCCACGACAAAGATGGGACCCCGCCACCCCTGGTCAAAAACGGCCTGCAGCTCTGCGATCATCTTTTGCGCCGGTTTGACCCGGGCCCTGTTGCCGTAAACCGGCCAGATATCACAGAACTCGCATTTAAAAGGGCAGCCCCGTGAATATTGTACGCACATATTGGCATAGGATTCGATTTTCAAAAGATCAAAGCGGGGAAGGACGGATCGGGCCAGATCCGGCCTTGCGGAGCAGCGGTATACCTTTTTGGCGCAACCCTGCGCATAGTCGTTTAAAAAGTCGGCAAAGACCGGCTCGGCTTCACCCAGGACGAAGTGATCGACCCCGCTTAAATCCTGGTAACATGACGTTGCGTATGGCCCCCCGGCAACCACGGGAGTGCCATGCCGGTTGCATAAATCTACGACCTTCTCAAATGATGCCTTCTGCACAATCATGGCTGATACGAACACGGTATCGGCCCAGCGCATATGGCTCTCGGTCAATCGCTCGATATTCATATCGACCAGCTTGAGATCGTATCCGTCCGGGAAAAGAGCCGCCACAGTAATAAGGCCCAGCGGTGGCATAGCGCTTTTCTTATTAATAAATTTCAGCGTGTGGGAAAAACTCCAATAGGTGTTTTTCGGGACCTCAGGATAGACGAGGAGCGCTTTCTTGCATCTCATGCTTGAATTCCCTCCTGACGGGTTGATGACTGTTCAGTTCGCAGGCTTTCAAAATGGCAGACGAGCGCGGTATGACGTATCGAGATTCCAATCCTTGACCGGAGAGTGCTTTAAAATACGCTTTTCAGGAGAAAAAGACAGGGGAAAATAAGCTTTTACAAAAATTTTACAATGACCCGTTCATCATCCAGCGGTTGGATGATCCCGGCCCATCAATCTGAAGTACCCTGAGATCACATGTTGCGGGTCAATTTGGAGTATCTCGGAATAGGTTTTGAGGAACTGTTTTAAGAATATCTCCGCGGGAAGATCGTTGTACCTGTCGGCCTCGATCAACTTCAGGATGGAACTGCTGATTCTGGTGATGGTGTAGATTTCATGGATTTCAATGCCAAATGCTTCCCTTAGTCGCTTCAAATCCTGCCCGGAGACCAGCTCTTCGGACATAATCTGCTCGATCAGGGTTTTGATTTCCGAGGTTTCGGACCTCTTGCGCACCCATTGATCGAGGCTCTTTTCTTTAGATATGCTCTGGATGTTTGAATCTTCGGCCGGCTTCTCCGTCGGCATCCTGAAAAGGAAGGCGGAGTCCACCTGACCGGTTTCGACGAGCATCCGGTTGTAGGCGGTTCTTTTATTCTCGTCGATCAGGGTGTCAAAGGCTTTTTGGATGACCTGCAATAATATTTCTCTTTCCTCGGAGGAAAAGAGCGAATAGGTGGCGATGCTGTCTTCTTGATAAATTTCCAGAGTATTCAGGTAAGCGCGCCTGATTTCCTTTGCGCCGGCACTTTCGGGGACATTCAGAATCTGGTAATAGTTTTCACCTTCAAATGTTTTCATGACGCCTTTTTCGATGCCGATCGGACCTGCCGACTGTGGGAGAGCAGTTCTGCAATCCGATTCAGTCCCATAGCAGCGTCAGAGGTTGGGTATTGCTGAACGAAAAGTTTTTTGGCAGAGATCGAATCGACGACGCGTTCATCGAAAACGACCCCGCCCAATATTTCAAAAGGCGAATAAAAATGACGGTTGCATACGATCTTGATTTTTTCGCCCAAAGAGGGATCGGTATTCTTGCGTAACTGATTCAGCACGACCTTGAATTGGAATCGGCCGATGCGCTCATTCAGGAATGCCTCCTTTTCAGGATCGAACTTTAATACAACCCCCATGATCTCCTTGGAACTGCCAATCCTGCGGCCTTTGTCCAGAACAGCTGTCTTGACCCGCGAATCGAAAGGGTACTGTTTGATAAGTTGTTTTAATCTCCTGAGATAGACCGCTCTGATAAATCGAAAGGCATTCTCTATGGAGGTGGGGTCAGGGGTGCAGACAATGATACCTTTGCCGGCGGTCAGGAAAAAATCCAGTGTGTTGAAATTGGTCCCGGCCCCCAAATCCAGGAAAACATAGTCATGGGGCAGTTTCTTGATAGCGTTGATCAGCTTGATCTTCTGGGCATAATACAGGTTGGCAATCTCCATGGGGCAGTGGCAAGAACTGATGAAAACGAGATTTTCGATATGGGTGTGGACCGCCGCCTTCTCCAGCTGTGATGCGGTTTTGTCGAAAAAGCGGTCCAATCCACCCTTGGGCGCCGGCATCCCCAGAAAGGTATGCAGATTGGAGGCGCCCAGGTCCAAATCGATCAGCGCGACGCTCTTGCCGTAAGAGGCAATCAAAGCGCCCAGGCTGGCGGAGATGAAACTTTTGCCGACTCCGCCTTTGCCACCACCTATGGTATAGATTTGCGGCATAGGTCCAAGACCAATCATATTTCGCACAGAAGAGCTGCATGCCAAAACGGGTGGTTCCTTAAAAAGCAGGCCGTGGAACCAGGAGGCTGCCGCCATGGAATTATCTGTAACACGGGGCGGGACAAAGGGCAAGCTTTGGAGGCCGGTTCTATAGTGTGCTTTGCCCGAACAGAGCGAACCGCGCGACCCGGGGCATGGTATATCTGATGGGCGCCCCGGGCCATATTGCCGGAATTCACCAAATGCTATAGCGCGTTCTTATAAATCTGGATCACGTCGTTCAGGTTGGGGCACCTGGGATTGGTGAGCCCGCAGGCATCCTTTTGCGCGTTTTCAGCCATTATTTTCAGATCCTGCTCTTTGACCCCCAGTTCGTCGAGACCTGCAGGAATACCGATGTCCTTGGAGAGTGTTTGAATGGCGTCCAGTGCTTTCTCGGCGGCGGCGCGGACCGACAGACCGTCCACATTTTCGCCCATGGCCGTGGCGATATCCACGAATCGATCCATTTTGGCAATCATGTTGAAGCGTTCCACGTGGGGCAGAAGAATGGCATTGCAGACACCGTGGGGCAGATCGTAGAAACCGCCCAATTGATGGGCCATGGCGTGAACATGCCCCAAGCTGGCATTATTAAAGGCCATGCCCGCAAGATACTGAGCGTAGCACATCTTATCGCGGGCCTCCATGTCCTGGCCGTTGGCCACGGCCGCACGCAGATTCGCGGCGACCAGTTCGATGGCCTTTAACGCACAGGCATCGGTGACCGGCGTTGCAATCGTGGACACATAGGCTTCCACCGCGTGGGTCAATGCATCCATACCGGTAGCTGCCGTGAGGGCCGGCGGCATGCCGACCATCAGCAACGGATCGTCAATGGCCACATTGGGGGTGACACGCCAATCCACAATGGCCATTTTAACCTTGCGGCTGGTGTCGGTGATGATGCAAAAGCGTGTCATTTCGCTGGCCGTACCAGCGGTTGTATTGACCGCAATAAACGGCGGCATGGCTTTACTGGATTGATCCACCCCCTCATAGTCGCGAATATTGCCGCCGTTGGTGGCGACAATGCCGATGCCTTTGCCGCAGTCATGGGCGCTTCCGCCGCCAAGAGAGACGATCAGGTCGCAGCCATTGGCCTTGTAACCTTCCAGGCCTTCATGTACATTATCATCAGTGGGATTGGGTTGCGTTTTGTCGTAGATCACCGGTTCGACTTCGCAATCACGGCGGATGACCTCGACGACTTGATCAAGAATACCGGAAGCGACAATGCCTTGATCCGTACAGATGAAAGGCTTTGTGCCCCCCAGCGTTCTGATCTGTTTGCCGATCTCCTTGTAAGATCCGACGCCCATTAACGTGACGGTGGGAATAAAAAAACCGAAAACTTGTTCTGGTACTGCCATGAGTGACCTCCTTGGAAATAAATGGTTATAAAAGTTGTTGTTGGCATTTACCGTGCTTTAATGGCAAATAGCGGGCCACTTATTGCCGGCGGAATTGCCCAAGAGGCTGCGATATTGTTTAACGACTTGAAAACAATCGTGAAAATTTATCGAAAAGAATTATCGAAGTGGACACCGCGCCATAGACAGCTGGTCACTTTTGGCAGCATGACCGCTTAACACGGGTCATCCTGACCCGTATCAACTTCGGCGAATGGGTCACAATGGCACATTCAGCATAAGATTCGGCGGAGCGGAATCTATTATGGATGTTCGCAAATTCTCAGTTCCTGAAATTCTATACGGCAGGGGCAGCCTGAAATATGCTGCCTTGTGCGCCAGACGTTTAGGCGCGCAAAAGGTCTTTCTGGTCAGCGATCCCGGATTGGAGAAAGTCGGCTGGGTCGATGGGATCTTCGAAATATTGAACAAAGAAAAACTTGCCTGGTCCTATTTCAATGAGGTGACGGCCAACCCCAGAGACCACCAGATAGAAAAAGGGGCGGCGCTTTATGATCAAGAGCAATGCGATGTGGTGATGGCCCTTGGCGGTGGAAGCCCCATGGATGCCGCCAAAGGGATCGCCATTGTTTCAAGCAACGGCGGCAGCATCAGGGATTATGAAGGGGCCAATCAAATTCAACGACCTTTGCCGCCGATGGTTTTTATGCCTTCGACGGCCGGCAGCGGGGCCGATATATCTCAATTCGCCATCATCACCGACACCCGGCGTCAGGTCAAAATGTCCATTATCAGCCGAACGCTGGTCCCCAACATCAGCATTATCGATCCGGAGCTGTTGACCACCAAACCCGAGGAGTTGATCATTGCTTCCGCCATAGACGCAATGGCCCACGCCATTGAAGCCTATGTTTCACGAATCGCTTTTGCTTTCACCGAAATTCAGTCTCTTAAAGCCATTGACATGATCATTGAATATCTGCCCAAGGCCATTGAGAGCCGCTCTTTGGAAGCTCTTGAAAAGTTGAGCGCGGCAGGGACATTCGCCGCCATGGCTTTCAGCAATGCCAGTCTGGGGCTCGATCATGCCCTGGCGCACTCCCTGGGCGGCAAACTCGATCTGGCCCATGGATTGGTCCATCCCGTATTGCTGCCCAATGTCATGCGCTACAATATGCCGGCGTGTCAGTCAAAAATGGCAGATATCGGAGAAATTGTATTGGGTCGGCGCCTGGGGGGCGATAAACAAACCGCTGCCGCCGCCATTGAAAAACTGGAAAGCTTTTTCCGCGATCTGAACATCACCACCGCATTGCGCGACATCGTCGAGGATGCCGACGCTTTGCCGCCGATTTGTCAAATGGCAACACAAGACGCCTGCCTGATCACCAATCCCCGGGAAGCAACCTGGGAAGCCATGCTTCAAATTTGCGAAGCATCCTGGTAAGCGCCATGAAGACGAAAATCGAAGACCTCATCGGCTTGGGCCACACCAAACTGGGATTTTTTAAAGAAGTTCAAACCAAGATCGCCGAGCTGCAAAAATCCAATCTTGAATTGGAGCACAAACGCCGGCAGGTCCAGGCCATTCTGGACGGCATCACCGATATCGTAGCGGTGGTCACCCTGGACTACCGCATTCAAACCGTCAACAACAGCTTTTACAAGATCTACGAAACAACGGATCCGGTTAACGCCTTTTGCTACGAGGTTTTCAGACAGCGCAGCGAACCTTGTGCGCAATGCCCTTTGCGCGAGGCCTATCAACACCATCGCGTCTGCGGTCAAAAGGCCATCATCACCATCAACGGACGCAATCGACATTTTACGATTACGGCATCGCCGCTGCGCGCCACCGAAGAACAACCCGGCGATATGATCATTGTAAAACGTGACGTTACTCTCGAGAACGAGTATCAGCAGAAATTCTACCACGCTGAAAAAATGGCCACCATAGGGTTGTTGGCGGCCGGTGTGGCCCACGAGATCAACAATCCATTGACGGCCATTAACGGATTTTCCCAAGGGCTGCGGCGGCGTCTTCCGCAACTGGCCCAACACTTGAAAGATGCCGCCCTGATGGAAGATTA
>JASFER010000130.1:0-16277 GCA_050124755.1 Desulfobacteraceae bacterium | reverse complement strand
TTGCTCGCTTTTAGAAACCGCGACGCACTACATGGAGGAAAACATGTCGGAGACATTGAATACGATTCGTGATTTTATGGAAAAAGAGGGTATCCCCGGCCGGGACGCCCATGATCTGCCCACATCGGCCAAGGCCTTTCCGGACGGCGCCAACTACCGGATCGAAATTGCCGGCGTGGAAAGGGCCTCGACCATGGAAGCCATGATCAAGGCAGCCGAAAAAAGAGATGTGACCATCCACCGCGCCATCGCCACGGTGGGCGGTTCCACCTATTGTGATTTTCAGGAACTCAAAGAGATGGCGCAGATGGCCAAAGATGCCGGTATTGAAATGATCACGACGGTGGGCCACCGCAAAGGATGGGACACGGGATCGAAAGAGATCTCCACTTCAGAAGGCCAGATGCAGGGCTTCCGCTTGCGGGGATCGGATCATATCTCCTATCACATCGCCGATATTATGCGCAATATCGAAGCCGGCCACAGGGGTTTTCTGGTTTATGACGAAGGCGTCCTTTTTATCCTGAACAAAATGAGGGCGGAAGGCGTGATACCGGCGGAAACCATCTTCAAATTTTCCGTTTTCGGCGGTTACTGCAGCGCGGCCGGGGCCAAGGTGATCGAATCCATGGGCGCCAATTCCATGAACCCCATTTCAGATGTATCCCTGCCCATATTGGGGGGCATCCGCAGCAGCGTAGACATTCCTTTGGATGTTTACATCATTATCGTGGATTCGTTTGGCGGGATGTTCAGGGCTTACGAAGCACCGGAAATCGCCCGGGTGGCCTCACCCTGCTATTTCAAGTTCGAGCCGGGCACCTCCGAGGGTGACATCTACAAACCCTGGATGACGGATGAATTTCACGTGAACCTTATCCAGGAGAAGGTCAAGATCGCATCCATCGTGATGGAGATCATGGAAAAGCATGCGCCGGAATTGAAAACGTCCGCCAAAGGTCCGGCGGATCTGGTTCTGCCGGTAACGTAATAGGCGTCAACCGTGATTCAAACCATCGCCCGATTTGAGCGTTTCAACTTTGATTTTAAGAGAACATAGAGGAACCATACATGACAACCCAACCCTATCTGTCCGATCGAACTCATAAGGTCGAGTGGTCGGGCATTCGCATCATGTTTGCCATGGCCGACGAGATTCCGGGCCTCATCAATCTGGGTATCGGCCAGCCTGATTTCGACACACCCGATTTTATCCGCGACGCCGCCAAACAGGCCCTGGACGATGGCTATACCCGTTATCCGCCGGCCAAGGGGTTTGCCGATTTGCGCCGGGCGATCGCCCAAAAAGTAAAAACGGAAAACAACATCGTTGCCGATCCCGATACCGAAATCTACGTGGCCGTGGGCGCCATGCAGGTGATTTTCAATACCTGTCTGCACATGCTCAACCCGGGCGACGAGGTGATCGTGGTGGATCCGGGATATGACTACTATTCGCAGATTCGTCTTTTCGGGGGGGTGCCCGTTGCCGTACCGGCCCGCGAATCGAACCGCTTCAAGGTCGATCCGGCCGATATCCGGGCCGCCATCACGGATAAAACCAAGTTGATGATCATCAACACGCCGTCCAATCCTACCGGGGCGATCTTTGACGAGGAGATCTTGCGCGCCATTGCGGGATTGGCCATCGAACACGACATCTGGGTGCTTTCGGATGAACCCTACGAGCACATTCTTTACGACGGCCACAAGCATGTCAGCATCGGATCGTTTGACCGGATGGCCGAAAGGACCATTTCCGCTTTTACCCTCTCTAAATCCTACGCCATGACCGGCTGGCGCGTCGGTTACACGGTCGCGCCCAGGCCGGTCATCGACGAGATGGAAAAGCTCATGGAGCACATGGTGTCCGGGGTGACCGCCGTTGCCCAGCGCGCCGCCCTGGCAGCCATTACCGCCCCCCAGGACTGTGTCAAAGAGATGGTCGCCACCTATGACAAACGGCGTCATCTGGTACACGCAGGACTCAATGCCATTGAGGGAATCGACTGCCTCAAGCCGGAATCGACATTTTACGTTTTTCCCAACATATCGTCGTTCGGCCTGTCATCTTGGGATTTTGCAAAATATCTGGCCAGAGAACACCAAGTGGCCGTCGTGCCGGGGAGCATTTTCGGGAAAGCCGGAGAGGGATTTGTACGGCTTTCCTTTGCGGCCGGCATGGAGCAGCTGCAGGAGGGCATCGCCCGTATCGAGCGCGGCGCCGCGGCAATCAGATCCCGCAAGAGTTAAAAACCTTATGCGGTGAAGGCGATAAGGAGAGATGACGATGACCCTGTTTCATAAAGACGAGTACCTCGAGCGCATCGAGAAGACAAAGCAGCGCATGCAGGATGCCGGTATGGACGTCCTGGTCGTTTCAGACCCGGCCAACATGAACTATCTGACCGGCTATGACGGCTGGTCCTTTTATGTGCCCCAAGTGGTTGTGGTGGCGGTCGATCTGGCCGCTCCTCTGTGGATCGGTCGGGGGATGGACGTGGCCGGCGCACGGCATACGACGTTTTTAAGCGCGGACCACATTATCGGATATCCGGACGACTATGTGCAGAACCCCGTCAAACACCCCATGAATTTCGTGGCCGACGAGATCAAGCACCGCGGTTGGGAAAAGCGGGACATCGGTGTGGAAATGGATGCCTACTATTTCAGCGCCCGTGGGTTTCTGGCCTTGCAAAAGGATCTCCCGCAGGCCCGGATCAAGGATGCCAACTTGTTGGTTTCCTGGGTACGTTTGATCAAATCCGATGTTGAAATCGGCTATATGAAAGAGGCCGGCAAGATTTCCGAAAAGGTGATGCAGACCGCCCTGGATCATATTTCACCGGGCGTACGGGAATGTGACGCTGTGGCAGCGGTTTACCAGGCCCAAATGGCGGGGATGCCCGAATTCGGCGGTGATTATCCTGCCATCGTACCCATGATGCCCACCGGCGAGAAGACCTCCGCGCCGCATCTGACCTGGACCGATGCCCCCTATGAAAAAAATCAATCCGTTAACCTGGAACTCGCCGCCTGCCGTCATCGTTACCATTCTCCGTTGGCCCGAACCGCTTATCTGGGCGCAAACCCGCCACAGAAACTCGCCAGCCTGGCGGCGCATACGGTGGAGGGGCTCAACCTGACCCTGGACGCCATCAAACCGGGTCTGCGGTGCGAGGCGGTTGAACTGGTCTGGCGGGAGCATATCGCCAAGGCAGGCCTGGAGAAGGAATCCCGCATCGGCTATGCCATGGGTTTGAATTATCCGCCTGACTGGGGTGAGCACACCGCCAGTCTGCGGCCGGGGGACAAAACGGTTTTGGCTCCCAACATGACCTTCCACATGATCCTGGGAATGTGGATGGACAATTACGGATTCGAGTGCAGTGAATCGTTTCGGGTGACGGAAAGCGGCTGTGAAACGCTGGCCGATTTTCCCCGGAAATTGTTTTTAATCAATTAAGGATGACCGGCGTAAAATGATCTACAAGGCGCGCAAGGGACAGGTCAGCAGCGGTGAGGCCATTGGGATCTTACTGCTGGACACCTGCGTGCCCTTTATCCCGGGAGATGTGGCCAATGCCACGACCTACGCCTTTCCGGTTCGTTTTCAGAAGGTCCGTGGCTTTACCGTGGCGCGTGCCCTGAAAAAGGATCCGGCTGTTTTTGACGCGTTGCTGCGTGCCGCAAAATCCCTGGAGTGTCAGGGGGTTCGCGCCATCACCGGCGATTGCGGATTTATGGGCATTCATCAGCGCAACCTGGCCGGCGCGCTGGATATCCCGGTTTTTCTATCGAGCCTGATCCAGATTCCATTTATCGGCACTCTTATCGGGCCGGATGCAAAGGTGGGGGTGATAACGGCCGATTCGGAAAGTCTGAACGCGGATTTGCTGACAGCCGTGGGCGTGTCCGACAGTTCAAACCTGGTCATCACGGGACTGCAGGATCAACCCGGGTTTTCCAGTTTTGCCCTTGAGGAGACCGGGGTTCTCGACACGGACGCTGTGGCGGCGGAAGTTGTGGCGGCGGCAAAACGGATGGTGGCCGACCACCAGCAGGTCCGTGCCCTTCTGTTGGAATGCAGCCTGCTGCCGCCATACGGCGCCGCCATACAAGCGGCCGTGAACCTGCCGGTTTTTGACTATATTACCATGATCAACTTCATTTTTTCGGCGGTGGTGAAACAAGAATACAAAGGTTTTTTATAGATCAAAAAGACAGTCAATCCAGGGCGATGGTCATCATGCAAATTTCAGAACAGATCGAAAAATACCGTGAAGCGTTAATTAACCTGCGCAGAGACTTTCACCGGTATCCTGAGTTGGGTTTTCAGGAGTTCCGCACGGCCGACACCATCGAAAAGTATCTGAACACGCTGGGGATAAAGACGCATCGAATGGCTAAAACCGGGGTCGTGGGCCTGTTGCAAGGGGCGCGTCCGGGTCCCGTTCTGATGCTGCGGGCGGATATGGACGCGTTGCCCATCGAGGAAGAAAACGACGTCGACTACAAATCCCGGAACAAAGGCGTGATGCACGCCTGCGGCCATGATGCGCACATGGCCATGTTGTTGATCGCCGCCAAAATTCTAGCCGCCAGAAAAAACGATATTGCGGGAACGATTAAATTCGTATTTCAACCCAACGAGGAGATCGCCGGGGCCGTTCACATGATCGAGGAAGGCGTGCTGGAAAATCCCAAGGTCGACGCTGTCGTGGGGATGCATGTCTGGACGCCGGTCGCTTCGGGCAAGATCGCCATTACACCGGGCCCCATCATGGGCGGGCTGGATGTTTTCAAGATCACGATCCATGGCAAAGGCGGCCATACCGGTATGCCCGAGGATGCCATCGATCCGATTCTCGCAGCCGCCGGTGTCATTCAAACGGTTCAGGTGATTCAAACCCGGGAAATCAGCAACCTGAAGTCGACCATTATCATGGTCGGTAAAATCACGGGGGGCACCAAAAGCAACATCATACCGGAAGAGGTGGAGTTGGAAGGCTCCATCCGTTTTCTTTACCCAAACGATTCCGAGGATCAAGCACAGCCCACGCAGCGATTCATCCGCATCGTGCAGCACGTTTGCCAAACGCACCGCTGTACGTGCGATATCGAAATTGTCCATGAAAATATCCCCTTGATCAACCATGCGGAAATGGCGGCCCTTGCCAGGGATGCCGCTTTGGAGGTGTTTGCCGACCCCGGATCGGTCATTGATAACCGGACCATGGGCAGTGAGGATTTTTCCGAGTTCAGCGAACGGGTTCCGGGTGTGTTCATGTTTCTCGGCACCGCCAACGAGAAAATCGGCTCACACCGGTCTCATCATCATCCGCGATTTACGATCGATGAAGCAACCCTCCCCAAGGGTGTCGAAATGTTTGTCCGGATTGCACTGAAATTTTTCAACGATGCCGGCGAACTGCGATTTTTAAAAGGAGGTGATCGAAACGACAGATAGGGCCATTTAAATAAATATGAACCAAAAGCAAAATGATGGTTCTGTGAATCCAATAAAAAAAGGAGTGGTACAATGAAAAAAATCCTGGTTGTAACATTACTTATCACGCTGACGGTCTGCTTTGGTGCGACTTATGCCGGCGCCTATGATGGAAAAGCCATAAAGGCGCGGCTCGCCTCGGAAGAGATCGAAGGCGATTTCATGACGGTTTGGGCCCACAACTTCAATGAACATATGAAAAAGTGGTCCAACGGCAAGATTGAAATCAACGTTTACCCCTATGGGACCTTGGGGGCGACCGGTGACATCAATGAGCTCTGCCAAATGGGCGTTGTGGAATATGTTTTCAGCGATTACGCCTGGATCAGTTCATTTGTGCCCCAGGCACAGGTCCTGGCCCTGAATTACCTGTTTCCTACGGAAAAAGTCCCGGAAATTTTGAATTGGATGGTTAGGAACGGGGAATTTTTTCCACTTCTGGAGAAAGCCTTCGAAAAAAACGGCCTGGTTCCCCTGTCGATCATGTTTGAAGGTTGGCAGTGGATGTCCTCCAAAAAGCCGATCAAGTCTCTGGACGATGTCAAAGGACTCAAACTGCGTCTGATGTCCTCCAAACTGTTGGTGGAGGACTATAAGGCGTATGGCGCGGCACCGACGCCCATGAGCTATGGCGAAGTATACAGCGGCCTGCAGATGGGTCTTATCGATGCCCAGGTGAACCCCCTGTTCGCCATTTACAGCATGAAGTTTTATGAAGTTCAGGATTACCTGACCCAGCTGAAAAGCGAACCGTTTATCGGCATCCCCACGGTTAACAAGAAGTTTTTCGACAACCTGCCCAAGGAAGTACAGCAGGAGATGCGAAAATTCTGGGTCGATGCCATCATACCCGCCGGTAAATGGATTACGGAAAGAAACGCCGGCGACGGGGAAAAAATGAAAAAGGCAAAACCCTCGTTGACGTTTACCACACTGGATGACGCAACCATTGCCACTTTCAAGAAAAGGGCGGAAACCGTCTATCCCAAATACAAGAAGATCGGTGGTGACGGCGCACCGGCAATACTCGATGCGCTGCTGAAAGACATCGAAGCTGCTAAAAAGGCGCTAGGCGTAAAATAACTCAGTTAGAAAGGCAGTACCCCGCCGTTGGGGTGCTGCCTATGAAATCATCCATTTTTCGTATTTGATTGTCGAAATTGGTACCGCCACGGGAAAATACTGTTCACCAAAAGGGGTCATCTATGAATGCAAACAACGAAAACTTAAAACAGCTTACGTTTTTCAAGCGGGTGAACAGGTATCTCGGTGTGTGTGTCAATGGTATAGAGGTTTCCATCCTGGTGTCTTGTGTCGCTCTTCTCGGCATCCTTTTGATTGCCAATGTGTTTGCCCGCACCTTTTTTCAAAGCATCTATTTTGCCGAAGAAGTGTCCATGTTTCTCGTGATGCTGACCACCTTTACCGGAGTCAGCTATGGTGTCCGCAAGGCACGCCATATCCGCATGGGAGCCTTTCTGGATGCCATGCCTCCCAAGATGGAAAAGACGTTCATCATTATCATTTCCTTTGTCAGTGCCATCGTTATGGCCATCATGGCCTGGGCTTCCTACGCGTATCTGGTCAATGCCATGCAGCAGGGTCATATGACACCGGCACTGCGCCTGCCCAAATGGACCTTTTACGTCATTATCCCCATCGGGTTCGGTCTGGCGTGCATCCAGTATATTCGAACGATCATCAAGAATTTCACTGAAAAAGAACCCTGGCAGTCTCCGGACCAGCAGAGCGAATACGAGGATGAAGAGATAGGGGGGGTATAGAAATGACAATTTTCGGCATCAGTTTAGCCACAATGTTACTGTTCGGCTTCCCCTTCATGGTGACCCTTCTGGGGTCCTTAATCCTTTATCTCTATATATACATGCCGGATTTCGCCCCTAAAATGATCATTACCATGGTCCAGCAGGTGATTACCGGGGTGACGCCGCCGGCACTGGTCTGCGTCCCTATGTTCATACTGTCCGCCAGCATCATCACATCGGGGGAGTCTTCCGGCCGCCTGATCCGGATGTTGAAGGTCTTTGTGGGTCATCTGCCCGGCGGCCTGCCCATCACGACCAATGCGAGCTGCACCCTGTTCGGCGCCGTTTCCGGGTCGACCCAGGCAACCGTAGCAGCCATCGGCGGCACCATGCGGCCCATGTTGCTGGAAGCGGGTTATAAAAGCTCCTTCACCCTAGGTTTGATTATCAACTCCAGCGATATCGCCTTTCTCATCCCGCCCAGCATCGGGTTTATTGTTTACGGTGTGGCCACCAGCACCTCCATCGGGATGCTTTTTCTTGCCGGCATTTTTCCAGGCCTGATGATTCTGGTGATGTTTTCCATTTACTGCTACGCCTACTCCAAGATCAAGAAAATCGAAACAATGCCCAAGGCCAGCTGGACCGAGCGCATGACTGCAGTGAAGGACGGGCTTCCGGTATTGGGATTTCCGGTCATTATCGTGGGCGGTATCTATGCGGGGATTTTCAGCCCGACCGAAGCCGCCGCCGCCGCCGTTTTTTATGCATTGTTTCTGGAGACCATCGTCTACAGAGCCATCACGTTTCGACGAATTATCGACGCCTTTTTACAAACCGGTGTGATCACGGGGGTGGTTTTCATCCTGGTGGGCGCCGGCCAGGCGTTCTCTTTTTTAATCGGCTTTATGCAAATTCCCCAGCAGCTTCTGCCACCGCTGTTCGGCCCGGATCCTTCGATGCTGTGGGTCATTATGATTATTGTGGCGGTCTATTTTGTGGCCTGCATGTTTGTCGATCCCATTGTGGCGATCTTCATCCTCAGCCCGGTTTTTCAGCCTTACGTCGTGGGTGCGGGAGTGGATCCCATTCTACTGGGAACACTGGTAACCCTTCAGGCGGCGATCGGTTCGGCGACACCACCATTTGGCTGTGATATTTTCACTGCACAGCTTATCTTCCGGCGGCCGTATCTGGAAGTGATCGGTCATGCACTGCCATTTTTGCTGATTCTTATTTTGGCAACCATCATCCTGATCGTCTTTCCTCAAATAGCCTTGTTTCTGCCGAATATGGCACTTGGCGGGTAAGACTTAAATAACAAAACGGAACTTATATGACATCCCTGCCAACGTTGCATACGGTGTATCAAGCGCATCGGCGCATTCAACCGCTTATTGTCAAAACACCGCTATGGGAATCCGCTCAACTGGCGCAAAAGACGGGTGCGCAGTCGGTTTCTTTGAAATTGGAATGTCTGCAGAATACCGGGTCTTTCAAAATCAGAGGGGCGGCAAACAAAATTCTGAGTCTCACCGCTGTAGCAAAACAAAAGGGTGTCATCACCTTTTCGACCGGCAACCACGGCAAAGCCGTCGCCTGCGTCGCGCACAAAACCGGCGTCAAAGCGGTGGTCTGCCTGTCGGAGCATGTCCCGGCCTACCGTGCCGAGGCGATCCGCAAACTTGGTGCAGAAGTATCCGTGAAAGGCCATTCGCAGGATGAAGCGGAAAAACATTATCAGGACCGGATCGCCTCGGAAGGGCTTGTCCCGGTGGTGCCGTTTGATGATCCGATGATTATTGCGGGTCAGGGGACCATCGCACTTGAAATATTGGCAGCGCTTCCGGATACAGATGTCCTGGTTGTCCAGTTATCGGGCGGCGGCCTGCTGTCGGGGATGGCCATGGCGGCCAAATCCATCAATCCGGCGATTCATATCGTGGGCGCCTCAATCGAGCGATCTCCGGCCATGCTGGAAAGCCTGAGATCCGGCAGCCCCGCAAAAGTGGAGGAAAAAGATTCCATCGCCGATTCACTCTTAGGCGGCATCGGTTTTGACAATCGCTATACGCTGCCCATGGTGGAGAAATTTGTGGATGAACATATTTTGGTTTCTGAAGAAGAAATCAAAGACGGCATGTTCTTTCTTTTTGAAAATCACCGCTTGATTGCAGAGGGAGCCGCTGCTGTCGGCGTAGGTGCATTGATGCATCAAAAGATTGATGTGAAAGGTAAAAAGGTTGTTGCCTTGCTTTCAGGGAACAACATCAATACGGATGAATATATTCGCGTCATGCAAAGCAGAATTACAAATACGGGCGAGACGTAAGTTTTATAGATAGGTAAGCTGCTGGAGGGGGCAACCATGAAACGAAAAACGAGGCTTCTATCGGCACTTTTTATATGCGCATTCATCTTTGGAATCGCCCCACAAGCCGGGGCAGTCACATACTTGTGGCAAGTGGCGCTGGAAGAAATCGAAGGCAGCATGCAGCATGAATACGCCAAGAAATTTGTCGAAATCATAGAAGACAAATCCAACGGAGAGATTCATTGCAACATCCATTTTTACGGAGAGCTCGGCACATCCGGAGAAATCACGAAACTTTTGCAAAAGGGAGATATCCAGTTCGCCTTCCAATCCCCCGGACACTTGGGATCCTATATCCCAGAGGTTCAGGTCTTTTCCATTCACTACCTTTTTCCAACAGATTTCAAGCTTCTCGAAAAAATTCTGCGCAATGGACCGAATACCTATAGCACACTTAAGAAGTACTATCGGAAAAACAAGCTGGAATTATTGTCTATTATCGAAGAGGGCTGGCAGATATGGACGGCAAACAAACCGTTGCGCAAACCCGAAGATTTCGAAGGCATTACTTTTCGGGTCATGTCCTCTCCGTTCCTTATTACGGCCTACCGTCTTTACGGCGCTTATGTTATCACCGTTCCATATGGAGACATTTACTTCAACCTGGAAATAGGCAGGATTCATGCCGAAACGCAGCCTTTTTTCGCCATTCAGGAGATGAAATTTTACGAAGTTCAGGATTATATGATCAAGGCTGATCAACTGCCGTTTATCGGAACATTTGCCGCCAATCACGCCTTTATCGAACGCCTTCCCAAAAAGGTGCGAGACTTGATAGCTGAGGCGATAGAAGGCGCCAATGCGCATATTTTCGATTTCGAACCCAGGTTGAACGAACAACGCAAGCAGATGATCATGAAGGCCAAGCCGACCATGAAGTATATTGAATTGACGGATGAAGAAATTGCGGCTTTCCGGGAAAAGGCCAAACCCCTCCGTCAAAAATATCTCAAGATGGGCGGTGAGGGGGCTAAGGAAGTATTGGATGCGGTCATCAAAGATATTGAATGGGCAAAGGGCGCAGGCAAGAAATAATTCCACCATCTTGCTTGTCTTTGCGCCCGTCTACGGTGTTACATCCACCGGCACATATCCTGATATGCACCGGCGGATGTGCCTTGTAGACGAGCCCAAATCCGGCGCAATCTGGAGGAATTATTTCTTGCCTTCGCCCTAAGGGCATTAAGGAAAATTAAAGAAATACGTCATGAGCAAGAAAATGCTGTTCACCCTCGAAGAATACCGGCGACGTGTCAACAAAACCAAAGAGACGATGGATAGGCACGGTATGGAATTGCTGCTGGTCATGGATCCGGCCAACATGAACTATCTGACCGGTTATGACGGCTGGTCCTTTTATGTCCATCAAGGCGTCATCATCTCCTTGGATGCAAACAGTCCGCTATGGTTCGGCAGGCAGCAGGATTCAAACGGGGCCAGGTTGACCACATGGCTGTCGGATGACCATATCCATGGATATCCGGACGAATATGTGCAATCACGCTACACCCATACCATGTGCTGGATGGCGGACCTTTTAAGACAAAAAAACCTGGATAAAAAAACCCTCGGCCTGGAGATGGATGGTTACTGGTTCAATGCCCGAATGTATACGACGCTCCTGGAACAGTTGCCCCAGGCCAAACTGATGGACGGAACCAACCTGGTCAATTGGATTCGGTCCAAAAAATCATTGGCCGAAATCGAATATATGCGTCAGGCGGCCCGCGTTTGTGAAATTGCCATGCAAACCGCCATCGATGGGATCGCTGTCGGCGTTTGGGAAAAGGATGTGGCGGCAAAAGTGTGCGCCGCGCAGATTTCCGGTACAGATACATTTGGCGGCTCTTCACCGGCGATTTTTCCGATCATGCCCTCCGCAGAAAGAACATCGACCGCACACCTGACCTTTGATCCGGACCGCAAGTACCAGGCCAATGATGTGGTTTTGCTGGAGCTTGCCGGTGCCCGGCATCGCTATCACGCGCCTCTATCACGCACGGTGTATTTGGGTAAGCCGCCGGCGGATCTGCAGCAAACAGCCGACACCGTCGTCAAAGGGCTCAATAAGGTGCTCGAATTCATCAAGCCCGGAGTGACGGCAGAAGAAGTGGAGGCATGTTGGCGCGACACGACCACCCATACGGGTCTGGTCAAGCCTTCCCGCATCGGATACGCTTACGGCCTGAATTATGTTCCGGACTGGGGAGAGCACACCATCAGTCTGCGGCCGGGAGATAAAACCATCCTTGTGCCGGACATGACCGTGCATGTCATGCCGGGCATCTGGCTGGACACATACGGGTTTGAATGCAGTGAACCCATCCGGGTCACTGAAAGCGGGTGCGAAGCCTTTGTCGACTTCGAGCGAAAGCTTTTTTGCAAACACATGTAACATTGAAACGCCAAAGTTGGCGTGTTTAAGCTGCTATTTTCTGGATGATAACTTTTTTACCGATATGGAATTCAAGCAAATGAAAGTTAAAATTCTCACCGAAAAAGAACTGCGGCAGGCTATCCGTGTGGACGATGAAGCGGTGGCAGCCATCGAAGATGGATTTTCGGCATTGGCTGAAAATAAAGCCGCCATGCCTCCCATCATGCATATTGAAGTGCCCGAACATCAAGGAGATATTGATATCAAGGCCGCTTACGTCCAGGGACTTGACCATCTGGCGGTCAAGGTAGGCGCCGGCTTTTTCAACAACCATAAGATCGGTCTGCCCAACAGCCCGGCCATGATGGTTGCCGTCAGTACCCATACCGGATTTGTTGAGGCCGTGCTGCTGGACAACGCCTATCTCACCGATGTGCGCACCGGTGCAGCCGGAGCTGTAGCCGCCAAATACCTTGCCCCTGAAGATATCAAGACAGCCGGCGTTGTCGGTGCCGGTGCTCAGGGCCGCTACCAAATTGAAGGGTTAAGCTGTGTCAGAAAATTCGATCAACTGCTGGCCTTTGATTTAGACAAGGACAGGCTGGCCGCCTATGTGAGGGATATGGAGGAACGCCTCGGAATCCCGGTGAGGGCCGCGGATTCCGTTCAGCAACTCGTTAAGCGAAGCCAGACGGTCGTGACCTGCACGCCGACACGCACGCCTTATCTTGAACCGACCTGGATTCATAGCGGTTTGCACCTTACCTGCATGGGCGCCGATCTACCGGAAAAGGGAGAGCTGATACCCGAGGTATTGGGCAAGATTGACATGTTGGTCTGTGACCGCAGGTCCCAGTGTTTTAAAATGGGTGAACTCCACCATGGACTCGCTGCCGGCGTCATTTCGCAGGATACCGATACTATCGAACTGGGCGAGATTACCTCGGGTAAACGCAGTGGCCGCCAAAAAGTCGATCAGATTACGCTATGCGATCTTACCGGAACGGGTGTTCAGGATACCGCGATTGTCAATTTGGCCTTGAAAAAAGCCAAAGCGTTGGGCTTGGGTGCCGAAATCGATGTATAGATGAACATGGAAGATTTGACAGGCAAACAGCTTGGCTCTTATCAAATTATTTCCCGTTTGGGCGCAGGTGGCATGGCCACCGTCTTTAAAGCATACCAGCCGAGAATGGAGCGCTATGTTGCGCTCAAGGTTCTGCGAAGAGAGTTTTCAAAAAATCCTGATTTTGTCAGCCGTTTTTCCCAGGAAGCCCGGCTGATTGCACAATTAGAACACCCGCATATTTTACCGGTTTACGACTTTGGAGAGTCGGATGGCTATACCTACATGGCAATGCGCCTTGTTAAAGGGGGAGCCCTGTCCGACCTGTTAAAAAAGCATGGCAAACTGGAATTGGCCTTGATTAATCGCATCATCCCCCAGGTGGGGGGCGCACTCGACTATGCCCACGGGAAAGGTGTCATACATCGTGATTTCAAGCCCGGCAATGTTCTCATTGATGAGTTTGGGAGCTGCTTGCTGACAGACTTCGGGATCGCAAAGATCATACAGGCCACCAGTCATCTGACTGAAACCGGCGGTATCCTGGGAACACCATTTTATATCTCACCTGAACAAGGATCCGGTAAGCAGATCGATCACCGCAGTGATATTTACTCTCTTGGTATTGTGCTCTACCATATGACTGTCGGTGAGGTTCCATATAAAGCCGATACGCCGATGGCTGTCGTATTCAAGCATGTCCATGATCCGCTGCCATTGCCAAGACAGCAAGTTCCTGATTTGCCTGAACCGATTGAACGCGTCATTATAAAGGCAATGGCCAAAAATCCGGATGACCGGTACGCAACCGCCAACGAATTGGTTAAGGCTTTCCAAAACGCAATGGAACAAGTCACTTTCGGAAGGCAAGCCGTTCAGGAACCTATCTCTGAGGCTGAGCCGATCCAAATCGCCGGGAAGATACCCGCAGATGAGGAGATATTGTCAGCCAGGCCATCTGAAAAACCGAAACCGGAAATTTGCGAGGTCCAAAGACCAGAGGACATCAAGGCGATTCACGAAAGCAAAGTGGGGGTTTCAACCAGCCGGAGGTGGGCATTCGGTTTTTGGGTCATTTTCCTTTTAACCGGGCTGGCCGGAGCGGTGTGGCTATACGATAATTATCGGTTAAAACCGAAGGTACAGTCCCTGCCAAGCAAAAAGATTTCCAACAGCTTAGGCATGGCGTTTGTTTACATACCACCGGGCAGCTTCACAATGGGCAGCCCCTTTAATGAACCAGGTCGAGAAAAAGATGAAGAGATTCACCAAGTTACCTTGACAAAAGGATTTTATATGCAAACAACGGAAGTCACTTTAGGGCAGTGGCGGGCCTTTGTCCGGGATACAAAATATCGATCAGAGGCCGAGACAGGAGGAGGTGCCTGGTTCCGTCGCGGAAAAAACTGGTTTCAAAAACCCGGCCGCTACTGGGACAATCCCGGGTTTCCCCAGACAGAAGAGAGCCCGGTCACCTGTGTTTCATGGAATGATGTTCAACGGTATATTAAATGGTTAAGTCGAAAAGAAAGTAAGACATATGGATTGCCAACAGAGTCCGAGTGGGAGTATGCATGTCGCGCAGGAAGTATGACGGCCTTTTCAAACGGAGAAATATCGGAACCCAAGTGCGGCCATGATCCCCACTTAAATACCATGGGATGGTATTGCGGCAATTCAAATCGGCAGGCAAATCCTGTAGCGAAAAAGAAACCGAACCATTTTGGCCTCTATGACATGCACGGCAATGTCTGGGAGTGGTGCCGGGACTGGTACGAAAAATACCCTTCCGGTCCGGCTACAAATCCGTCCGGTCCTTCTGAAGGTAAGGTCAAGGTAAGGCGGGGCGGCAGTTGGGCAAGCAACGCCTGGGGCTGTCGCTCAGCATGCCGCGCCGAATTATGGCCGGATCGCGCCGCCCGCGGCATTGGCTTTCGCCTCGTTATGAAACCTGAAGGTTAGGTACCCTAACCTGCTATAATGCGCCAATAACTCTCAGGCAGGCAGTGACGTCTGCATAATTGGCCGGTCGCGTCCAACTGAATACCTTAGAAGCCACCATGGCCGGGTGGTCGCCTTTTAAAAGGTACAATGCTTTTGCAACTTGTTTCCTGAGTTCCGGCGTTGCCGTAGCACATGCTGCCATCGGCCATTCCGGATATAACCGCGTACTGTGAACAAACGGGAACCCGTCGTTGACTTTATTGATAATTTTGAAATCGGCCATGTTGATTTTACCTTCATCAGCCATCCGTTCAAGGGTGTCCGATCTAACCGTGCCGACATCCACGATACCTTTTTTCACCGCCATGACGACATTGTCATGGGTCTTGCCTTCCAGAAAGGCGGAGCAGTCCTTTTTAGGATCGATACCGCGTTCCACAAGCAACCGCCAGGCCATATGAGCCCCGCCGAACGAGGTGTATTTGACGCACATGAACTTCCTGCCCCTAACATCATTCAGATCTCTTATATTTTTATTTCTACGGGTAAAAATGACGCCTCCGAACTTATCCAGGGCCACGATGCCTTTACGGTTGGACATGGTCAATATGGCCTTCAGTCCGTATTTTTCCTCCAAACGGGCGTAGAAAGCAGAGTTGGCCAGCAGAAACTGAATTTTATGACTTGTTAGTGCCGGTTCAATTTCAGTGAATTTAAGCGGAAGGACTTGAATATCCTTTTTAAGACGCTTCGCCAAATATTCAGCCGTGGGGCCCCATTGTTGAATGGCTTTTGCAGCACCGCGTTTGGCCAGCACACCTATGTAAATTGTGGGTTCCGCTGAAGCAAGTTGAATAAACCCAAATGACAAAAATAACATAACGAAAGTAATGGCCAACATTTTTGTTTGTTTCATAATCCACCATCCCTATTAGATAGATTTAATTGAGCCCAAATCCAAGCGAACCGTTGCGACACCATGATGTTTTATCATTACGATCCTGCTCCTTGTTCTCATCGAATCAGCTGAGCAAAGTGGCACAACAAGATGTTATCTGTTGTAATATCGGTTGTAAAGAAAAAATTGTTTAGTAAAAACCTATAAAAAATCACACCTTGAAACTCCCCACAATGGTATACAGTTCCTCCGCCATCTCCTTGAGGTCGTCGGCCCTGATTTTCATCTGATCGCTGCTGTTGGCAATTTCAGAGGAGCTATGATTGACCATGGCGATGTCGTT
>JASFER010000129.1:0-16296 GCA_050124755.1 Desulfobacteraceae bacterium | reverse complement strand
TTATTGATTTCCGCGGGTATCTTCGTACACGCTGTGTTCATATTTATTGTGCCTTTTATTTATGGTTTGGTTTAGTAAAACGAAGTTGCGTTCGGCCCAAAACATCCCGGCGGACTCACCGCCTCGTGAAAACTAAAGCCTGATAGAACGATAGATAAAGCTGCCATTTTTTATAAAAAAGACTCAGCCGGATTGGCGCATTGTCAATCAGTAATTATTTTGGTGTATGCTCCGGCTTTACATTCCGTTTCCAACCTGAGGAAGTGTGATGGTTCTATATTCCAAAAACATCATCCAAGAATGCCCCGACTGCGGCAAACGCATGAAAAAGTTTTTCGTCGTGCAAGAAAAGCCGTGGTGTGAGGATTGCGATGTATATTGGGAACGGATCGGCGACATGTGGTGCAAAACATTTAATGCTCGTGAACTGTATGATGAATATGTAAAAACACTCTCGATTTATCACCAGGAAAAGGAAGTGGCGATCTGATCAGGAAGAATGCGCATGCGGCCTAACGTTAGCCATAAAACCTTCCTGTATCGTCCGCATTGACAACCGCCGGCCGACATGCCACAAGAGGCCTATGGCCGATTCAATACAGACGTCCCACCATATTATCTTCGGCGATGCCGGCAGCATGGCGGACATCGAAGATCAATCCATTGACTTGGTCGTCACTTCGCCGCCCTACCCCATGATCCGGATGTGGGACGATCAATTCAGCCTGGCCGACCCGGAAATTGCAACAGCCCTCTCCGAAAACGACGGCATGGGGGCCTTTGAGCGCATGCACCGGCAACTGGACGCCGCCTGGGAAGAATCCCTGCGGGTTCTGAAAACCGGCGGCATCACCTGCATCAATATCGGTGATGCCACGAGAACCCTCAACGGCCATTTTCAGCTTTTTCCCAACCATGCACGCATTATCACCAAATTCCTGGAACTGGGATTTTCCCAACTTCCCACCATCTTATGGCGCAAACCCACCAACGCCCCCAACAAGTTCATGGGATCGGGCATGTTGCCGCCCTGTGCATATGTCACCCTGGAACACGAGTACATCCTGACCTTTCGCAAGGGTCCGAAGCGCACATTCTCCGAAGACCAGAAAAGCCTGCGCCGACAAAGCGCTTATTTTTGGGAAGAGCGCAATGCCTGGTTTTCCGATGTCTGGTTCGATCTGCGCGGCACATCCCAAAAGCTCAACGGCCGTGACAGAGAAAAGAGAAGCGGCGCCTTCCCGCTTGAGCTTCCCTTCAGACTGATTAACATGTATTCTATTCAGGGAGATACCATTTTGGATCCCTTTCTTGGATCCGGAACCACCATGATCGCGGCCATGTGTGCGGCACGCAACAGCGTGGGCTATGAGATCGGTGCCGACCTGCAATCGGCCATTTTGGAGAAAGTGGCCCTTGTTCCGGATATGTCCAACCAGATTGTTCAGGCCAGGTTCGAAGCCCACCGTACATTTGTTGACCATCGCATGAAAACCAAAGGCGACCTGAAGCATATGAACCGGCCGTATGGATTTGCGGTGATGACCCGCCAGGAAGAGGACCTGCGACTCCATCCGGTCTCTCACATCCAATACCAGTCCAATCATAAATTTCTATTAAAATACGGTGACTTTGTCCCGGGCACAACGGCCGGTGAGGGAATTGCCGACGAAATGGTATCGTCTCGGCAATTTGCCCGCCCGTCCAAAGGGCGGCAGTTGAAAATCTTTTAGCTATTCGTTGATAATACAGCGAATATTGGTGGAAAGCTGGCGTAGATTGAACGGCTTCTGCAGAAAACCAGATGAACCGGATTGGAGCAACTCACGGGTGTGGTTGCTCATATAGTGACCGCTTGCAAATAACACCTTGATATCAGATTTGATCTGGCGGATTTCATTAAAAACGGCCTCCCCGCCCATATCCGGCATAACCAAATCCAATATCACCAGATCGATGACATCATGCTGCTTCTTAAATATATCAATGGCCTTCTGCCCGCTGGTGGCTGTCAAAATGCTATATCCAAGGCCTTTGAGCATCATTTCGCCCACATCGATGATGTACTTCTCATCGTCCACCAGCAAAATCGTCTCGCTCCCCATCTCAATGGATTCGAATGAGATTTTTTCATGTTCCGGCTCTTGATCCGTGGCCGGCAAATAGATGCAAAAGCTGCTGCCCTGCCCTAACTTGCTGGCCACCGTAATGACGCCATGGTGGTTCTTTATAATGCCGAATGCGGACGCCAGCCCCAACCCGGTGCCCCTGCCCGGCTCGTGGGTCGTAAAAAAGGGTTCAAAAATACGTCTCTGGATCGGTTCATCCATTCCAATGCCGGTATCGGTCACCGAAATTTTGACATAACGCCCGGGATTGACTTCATGGGGCTGTACAAAGGCCTCATCTAAAACGACATTCTCGCTTTTAAGGTATAGGTCCCCCCCTTCTTCCATGGCTTGCCAGGCATTGAGAAAAAGATTGACCAAAACTTGTTCAATTTGGTTCGCATCCACCACCACGGTCCAGAGGTTGGGTTCGTAGTCTCCGTGAATGGTAATGGATTTGCGCGTGCGACCGAACATATCCGCCGAGCTTTGTAAAATCTTGCCCATGTCGTTGGGCTTGACAACATATTTGCCGCCGCGTGCAAATCCCAGCAATTGTTTTGTCAACCGTGATCCGCTATCGACACAGTCTTCAATGCTTTGAAGCTTCTCTGTAAATCCCGGATCATCTTCCACATCCAGATACATCAAAGAAACATTGCCCTGAATCCCCATGAGTAGATTATTAAAATCGTGGGCGATTCCGCCGGCGAGCGTGCCCAGCGATTCCATGCGCTGGGCCTCTTGAAAGCGGCGCTCGAGTTCCTTGTCATGGGTAATGTCTCTGACAAAATTCAAGGTGGCTGGTTTCTGTTGCCATGTCAGATTCACGGTGTTTAGCTCCAACCACAGGGTGTCCCCATCTTTGCTGATCACTCGAAATACCATTGCTTGCGGCTTTGGATCATGACCGCTCAACATTTTTTGCAACTGTTCAGGGGTATCTCCTTCCAGATCATCAGGATGGAGATACTCGACAATGGGCTTTCTCAGCCTGGGCATTCCAAGCTTCTTAGCCATCTCCCGAGCCTGTCGATTGGAAAAACGAAAGCGTCCGTCCTGGTAGATAAAGATGGCTTCCTTGGCATTCTCTACCAGCAGGCGATACTTTTCTTCGGATTCGACCAGAGAGGACTGGCTTTCTTTGAGTTCGGTAATATCGCGCCAATGCTCCACAATTCTGAATACGCGTCCATCCATATCAAGGATGGGATAGGCGCGAATGTCCATCCACAGCCCTTTAGATTCTAAATATTTTTCGTTTTGAGCTGGAAGTGAGGTTTCAAGAATTGATTTGCTTACGCAACCGTGACACGGCTCCCCCTGACCGATGAGGTCGAAGCAGCGTTTGCCCACCACTTCATCCTCGTCCATCCCGAAAAACTCATATCCGGCCTTATTAAACCGAATGATTCGCTGGTTAATATCCTGTACGCCGATGATGTCCGGAATGGCGTCCAACATGGCTTCTAAGAGCAAAGTGGCTTCCCGAAGCTGATCTTCAAACGACCGCCGCTCCCTTTCGGCCAGTCGTCGATCCTTGTTTTCTTTGACCAATTTTTCATTGATCGCCATCAATTCAGCAGTGCGACTGGCCACCAGTGCTTCAAAATGATCCCTGTAACGAATCAGCTCAATCTCAAGGCGCTTATATTGACTGTCAAGGGTGCGAAACTGCTCTTCGATATCGAGACGCCGCTGTCTTTCATTGCGCACTTCCTCTTTAAGATGATCGATCATTTCGTTTTCAGAGTTTCGGATCTGGTGCTTCATCATCGGTAAGCTTTATGCTGTTTTAAATGGGTAGCCGTAGTTTCAAAGTTCTCGCTGTTTTATATGCAAAAACGAGCAACATCACAACCGGCAACTTGCAAATTTAGCCTTTTTTTAGCATCTATTCCTTATGGTGCTACCAATTGCATGTAAATACAATCCATTAGGATTTATGATAATTTCCTGAGAAGCAAAATATACATCCTTAAGTTTGAGTCAAACCCGTCGATATAACAATATATATCAGGTTATGAGGCCAATTGTTTGCATGGCCATTGATCGGTAGTTTTCAAACCGGGTGTTATGTCCCGCCTGAGGCGGGATTACAACCCAAGACGATCAAAACACTGACGTGTTTTTGTTTTCTCAACGAAAACGCCAAGAACCCCTTCGGGTGAGACGATGGGATGACAGATAAGGATCACAAGGACATCTCCGAAGACAAATCGGCCCAATCGCAGGAAAATGACGATCGCCTGAGCAAAGACGAAAAGATGGCATTTGAAAAGATTATGGCGGAAATCGGGGATGAAGACACGGCAGCATCTTCAAAAACCGAAGATGTTCAGGCCGATGAAAATGGTGGCAAGGCTACACCGGAAGGAAAAATCAAAAACGCTATCGATGATCAGCAATCATCTTCGGGTAACACTGAGGCCGACATATCCAGTGATAACGAAACAGATGATTTGAATGACGAGCAGCAAGCCGCGCTGGATAAAATCATGGCCGAAATCAACGGGGAGAACCAAACCGATACACCCGATCCCGAGACGGCCAATCCAGAGCCGGAACCCGAAGCCGGGTCCGATGAGCTCGATGACGAGCAGCAGGCCGCGCTGGATAAAATCATGGCCGAAATCAACGGGGATGAGGATGTCCAAGCCTCATCGCCGGAGTCGGCTGCTGACCATAAGGATGAAATCCTTTCGGCGGATGATGGACCCGGTGAAAATGCAACTGAGAATGAAGATCCGTCGCCCGGGCAGGTCAATCTATCCATTGAAGAGTTTGACGATGAACTAAACAATCTGATTTCAATGGCAAATGCTCAAGCGGAGGCGAGTGGATCTGAAACGGCGGGGGAGTCAGAGGAAAAGCAACAATCAAAGACCGGTGACGGGAATGCAACGGTAACTCCCACAGAACTTAAAACAGAATCATCGGATTCCAATAAGGATCAACCTGAACCAGTGCGGCGGAAAGATCCGCACAATCCTCTCCCTTCGGATTCCGATAATGATTGCGAATATGCGATCTTACATGAAATCACACCTTCCGAAGCACCTAACCCGGCCAATGCCAAGCAAAAGGGAAAGCCAAAAGGCCGTAAACATAAACCAAAGATCGGCAAAAAGGCAGTCTGGTATGCGACGGCCGCGCTGATGTTGTTCAGTATGACCGGCACTGGATACTGGTATTTCGGATTTCGCTCCAGGACGACAGCGCCGGCGCTGCTTGAGCCGGATCCCACATTAACCGAAACGGTGAGGCCCGCCCAGATCCAAATCCCTCCGCTCCAAACCCCATCAACAACCGAGCCGGAGAACGAGGCCCCCCAAAAGCCGGTGCAAACCGCTGCGGCGATGTCCGTTCCATCTTCTGAATCACCTGTGATCTCCTCCTTTGTTTCTCTAAAAGAGAATATCGCCTCAACCCGGCAGCATATCTTGAACAAGATTGAAGAAATCAAGGAGTTAAAGGCCTATTATCAAAATGGCATACAGGATGAGAAGAAAAAGATAAGGGACGCATTGCCCGGGAAAACCCTGCCCCCATTGAAGGCGGCCCTCAAAAAGAGACAAATCGAGCTTAGCTTGCGCGCTATTCAGCGACGCAAGGTGTACATCAAAAAACTGGATGCCCCCATAAAACTCCTGACTTCCTCCTCAGAAAAGCTGCTTTTTCTGGAGCGTAAAACCCGTCTATATGAAACATTGAACCAGGGCGTCAGCGGACTGTCCACACCTGAATTCAAACAGAAGGTCGCCGATATCATCGGCAATCACCTAAAAGCCAGTAATGAACTGTCCATTGATGATATCCATGTAAAACCACCGTCACTGGATGCATTGTGGGCGGCGTTGAGGTCTGAAAACACGGGTTCTGACGATACACAAAAGGCTTCCTCGGCCAATCATGCCCAGGATCAAAAAATCGCCGAAGAAATCTGCGCAGGCCGCTTCGAACGCAAATACCTGTTGTCTGAACTCACACCGGAATCCGCCCAATGTTTGGCCAAATGGACTGGAAAAGATCTATATTTAAACAGCTTAACCGACTTGCCGCCGTCCATCGCAAAAATCATATCTCAGTGGCAGGGGGAATGGCTTAGCCTTAACGGAATTAAAGCGCTCTCGCCGGATTCGGCGAAATATCTAGCTCAATGGAAAGGTAAGCGCCTCTCACTCAATGGGCTCACCCGGCTGTCCCGGAGAGCCACCAGCCAACTTGCCAAATGGAAGGGAGAACAGCTTGAGATGGTAGGCCTTGAAAAAATTGGACGCTGGGAAAACTATGGCACCAGACTCTATTTATCAGAGAGTTTACGTAGAAAATTACAAGTCCAGTAGCAGGATAGAACATGAACCGATACCGAATCCGACCTTTAATCTTCACCCTTTTAATGACGTGTCTATTTTCCATCACCTATTGCGTCACCGACCTTTCAGCCAACTCCAAGGCTGAAGAGCTCAAGCGTAAAATCGCAGACATCGGATTGCTGAAGCAACAATTGGGAGACCGCCAACAACAGGCCGAGGCCGTTCTTGCATCCTTGGTGGCTCAACAAAATGAGCTGCTGAGCGAAGTTCGTTTGCTTCAAAGAAGCTTGAATTTTAAATCATACCAGGAAACCATGAAATCTGAGCGGTCCTATAACAATATTGAACTCCTTCGCATCATCATGGCTTACACCAATGAATTTACGAATAAAATCCGTTTATACCAAACCGGGCAGGATAAGCTGACTTATTTGCAGCAATTGGCTGACGACGACATTAAAATGATCGGCACCTTGAACGATTTTGAAATCGACGCTCTTACGACGCAGATATCTCTGGTGATCAACAAGTATCTGGGCGAGGCACATATCATTCAAATTGATCCGGAGAAGATCAAGCCATCCACTCCGGAAACCGTTTGGGAGACCATTGTCAAAGGCAAGTAGGTTCTGACAGATTTGGGATTGAGAATAGGATTGCCCCTGCTGCGTTCCCTGCAACATGTTCAAAGCAAATAGGGCATCAACGCCCATTTGACAACAATCTGTTGGGAATCCGTATAATAATCAAGACAGAGAATGCCGCCGTTTTGCAGTTGAAACACCGGTTTTTGATGTTGGCCGGTGATCAGATAGGCAGCCAAGCGTTCCAAAAACGGCAGATGGCCGACAATCATGTAATTGGCCGTGACATCCAGTGATTTCGCAAAAGGGATGATGTCGTCCAGCGGTTTGATGCCGTCCACAGAACGTATCCCTTTTTCGGGTTTCAGGGCGTCAGCCATGAGTTCGGCGGTCTGGCGGGCCCGCTTTTTACCGCTATGCAGAATCCCGGATACCTGTACGGCGTAATTAGCAGCCACCTTGGCGATACGCTGTACATCCTCCATACCCTTTTGCGTGAGTCCTTTTTGGGGATCCTCTTCCTTTGTCAAACATTGCCCGTGTTGAACCAGATAAATTGCCATAATAACCTCACCGTCTCAAAATAGGTTCTCATAATTTTACAGCAATAGGATAGATACCTCACAGTTTCAACCTCCATTCGGTATGGACTCCGGAAAATGCGCGATTTGCCATCCCAAAATGCGAAGTCGCCTCAACCGCCGACATAAACACTGATTTGTTAAATGCTCATACGGATTTATATACTTTTGCCATCTTTTTTATGCAACTATAGGGTAAATCTTGCCTATTGGTGCGTTCGCACCTATATTGTGCTTTCGATTATAATTTTGTTACCTGAAAAACGAATTTTCATATGAATTGAAAGGATTCTGAAATGGCCCGGGAATCGAACACCCTGAAAGGCTATGTTAAAACCGCCAACCTGTACCTCACCGTTCTGGTCACCCTGGCCATCGGATTTATTGGCGGGGTGCTTTTTAGTTCCTATCGATCAACATCCATGGCCCCGGTCGTAAGTCAGCCGCCCTCCCCAAGCACTTCAGCCAATGCCCCCCTGACCAGAGAACAGTCTCAAACCCTGGCCGCACTGACAGAAGCCACACGCACAACACCGGACAATGTCCGGGTATGGACCCAGTTGGGGCATTTTTATTATGATGTCGGCCGTATTAAAGAGGCCATTGAAGCTTACCAAAAGTCCCTTTCGCTGGATGCGGATCGCCCGGATGTCTGGACGGATCTCGGTGTCATGTATCGGCGCAACGGGAATCCTGAAAAAGCCATCGAATCCTTTGATCGCGCCCTCTCCATCAACAGCCGTCACGAAGCGGCCATGTTCAACAAAGGGGTGATTTTAATGCACGACCTCAACGATACCAAGGCGGCCCTCGACGCCTGGGAACTGCTGGTTCAAATCAACCCAGACGCCAAAGCACCTAATGGCCGATTGGTTCGGACACTGGTCACTGAGTTGAAAAAGAATAACCCTAGGAGCTGAGCAGCATCCCTTCCAAAATAAACCTGACAGCGAGCAGCCCAAGATGTGCATTCGAACGCAGCAGCAAAAAACCATTCGGCAGGGTCGGGTTTTCGATGTAACCGTCGAAAATGTCACTTTTCCCAACGGTGTCCATATCGAAATGGAGATCATTCGTCATCCAGGTGCATCGGCCATCCTTCCCATTAATGAAAAAGAAGAAGTGATCATGCTCAAACAATACCGTCATGCCGCCGGCGGATCGTTGTGGGAAATACCGGCCGGAACATTTGACGGAAAAGAAGACCCGCTGGCATGTGCCCAACGCGAGTTAATTGAAGAGACGGGCTATGAAGCAAAAACCTGGGAGCCCTTGGGAGCGGTGACGCCGGTACCCGGCTATTCCGATGAGAGAATCCATCTTTTTTTGGCCAGGGATCTGATTCCTGCATCGCAAAACCTGGATCCGGATGAAATCATCGAAGTGCATCCGCTCCCACTTCAAACAGTGGTGTCCATGGCCATCGAAGGTGAGATCGAGGATGCCAAAACCATCACCGCCGTTTTCAGAGCCCTTCACAAGCTTAAAAAGTTTCCGGCCTATAGCCCATTATAGGCTTTCAGATCCCTTGAGTATTTATCCAGTTATCAATCCAGGGTTTTAAGTTTTAGGTTTTAGGTTTTAAGCCGAGGATGGGGGCCTTATTTATTTGGCGTATGATGCGTTCATGGCCTATATCCGGGGACATATCAAGAACAAAGGCAGGTTCTTTATCAATTATGATAGATAGAATTCATTAACCTAAAACCTAAAACCTAAAACTTAAAACCTAAGACGTGCCAAGCGAATAAGATGCAGGCCGATTCACCTTCATTCGGGTTATCGGTCCGAAAATTTAAAGAATGTGCTACTCTCGCCTAATTGTCCGGCCGACGCATATTTCTGATAACCGTGATCTGCTCTTTGGTGAACGCATAAATCGTATTGCAATAATGACAACGTATCTCAATGGGAAAAGGGCCGTTGACCGCCATATCTTCCAAGTCCTCAGGTTTGAGCATGGCCATCATGGCGCTGATCCGATCAACGTTGCAGTGACACATGAACTCAACGCCCCGACTGCTCAGCATCCTGGGTTCAAATGCGCCGAAGCTTGATTCCAGCCATTGATCGGGAAACCGGCTGGTATTCACTATTTCTCCAATGGATTCCAATGCTTGCACCGAATCTTCGATTTGGGCCAGGATGTTTTCATCCGCCCCCGGCAGGGCCTGGATCATCAATCCGCCGGCCCCCTGCACCACACCTGCCTTGTCAAAGAAAACACTGAGGTTGAAAGCCGATGCTATTTGTTCCGATTTGAGATGATAAACAGCCAAGTCTTTGGCGATACGGCCATGCTCCATCATCACCTTCCCGATAAACGGTTGCTTGGCATCTTCCAAATATTTGGTCACGGACAAAAACCCGGCACCAAAAAAGGGGCTCAGGTCGAAGCTTTCCAGCGGTTTTTCGATGTGTATGGGTACCTGCTTAAGATAACCGCGAACCTCGCCGAATGCATTGGCTTCCACCGAAAGCCCTCTTATGGGGCCCGAGCACTCGATCTGAAGGCCCAATCGATCGTTGCCTTTTAGATTGGATGACATCAAAACTGCGCCCAGATAGGCATGTCCCAATACCAATGTTTCCAGAATGCCCAATTCATGATTCCACCGCATCTCATTGATCATGCGAGTGCCGTTGACCATGCAACCGCGAAGCGTACCATCGGCCAATATGAAATTGTACATGCGATCCATACGGCTGGCCTGAAACTGCTCTTTAAGTGAATTGCCGTATAATCTTCTCTTCTTCACAGTATTTCCTTATTAGAAGCCATCTCAAAAAACGGATTTTGGTCCAAGGTGTAGGCGGATCCGGATTTCAAACCGCAGGCATACTGCAGTATGTCGAGGATTTGAAACCCGGATCCAACACCCAGATTGGGCCAAAAGACTTTTTTGAAATGGCTTCTATTCTATGGCTGCACATCCTTAAGCCTCCTGGGATACAAGATGAGACGCTCGCCCGGATGTATGGGGCGCCTCAAATCAACTCGGTTCCATATGAGTATGGCGGCCAGAGGAACTTCAAATTTCTCTGCAATCCCGGATAGGGTATCCCCTTCTTGAACGACATAAATCCTTCTCTGCTTAGCCTGACGGTGTCGGGCAACCAATTGATTGAAGCGCACATCAAAACCTTTGGCGCTTCCGGTGGGCACATTGATCTGAAAGTGCCCCGCCCGTATGTAATGGCCACGTAAATGGGGATTTAGATCCTTGATGGTTTTAAAGTAGGTCCCCGCCGCCTTGGCGATCAACTGAATGGGTACTTCCTGAAAGCAATCCACCCCTACAGTGTCAAAATTGACGGGCTGGTAAATATCATCAGGGGATATCTTAAATCCGTAGGATTGCGGATCGGTCATAATCATTTTTGCAGTCAGCACTCGGAAGACAAAACGCTGCGTTTCCAGCGGAAGATAAAGGTGGTAGTAATTCTTAGTGTCTTGCTCAAGTACTTCTGCTGCCAATCCTTCTTCCCCCATATTGTAAGCCGCGATTGCCATTGTCCATGAAGAGAACTTTTCGTTCAGTGCTTTCAAATACTTCAAAGCGGCAGAAGTAGACAAGTAAAGATTTCGCCTTTCGTCTATAAATTCATCTACGGTGAGGCCATTTTTTCGAGCGGTTTGAGGCATTAGCTGCCAAAATCCAATGGCCCCCTTTGATGAACCGGCATGCGGCCGCAAGGCGCTCTCCGCCACAACCACATACTTTAGATCATCAGGCAACCGATGTTCTTTGAGCTGCTGTTCGATAAAGGGAAAATAGCGCGGTGCCCGCTTTAGCCATAGCACCACCTGGGGGCGGTCCCAAAGCGACAACATCATCTCTTTTTCAAACCGTTCCCGCACCTGTTGCAGCTCTACGGGAACCGATTCACCGCAAAGGGTCAGCCCCTTCGGAAGTTTTATGGCATCAATGATGGATGTCTCGCCCGCCCGGGTGTCCGGCCCGCTATAAGACAAAACAGATAAAATGCAGACAATTTTGATAAAGCGTTTTAAATTCATTGATCTATTTCCATCTCGGACCGCTATCCCAGAAAGCATTCACAATAGACTCGTATTGACGGATCTTTTGGGTTTTATTGATTTTTTTTTGCAACGCCGGTCCACCTTCAAAGGATTTTGCGAAATAGGCCCACAACCCCTTCATCCTATTGAGCAAATGCGAGGGGCCGTAAAGCTTGTGTTTATAGCGTGAATACAATGCATCGTGAAACCGTCGGAATTGGGCGCTTTTTTCCCCATCATCCACGGTTCGGCCTTTGATGGCACTGCACAGAAACGGATTTGACACCGCACCCCGTCCGATCATCCATGTTTGGATGTCTGGGAAACGCTGGCGCAGTTTCTCAAATCCCGCCTGGTCGGCAATATCGCCATTGTAAATGACGGGATGCCGGCATAAGGCCAAGCATTTCTCAAAAACATCCAGTTGCGGTCTTCCCTCGTACATCTGAACCCCTGTTCGGGGATGGATGACAATCTCCTTTATGGGATATCGATTTAAAATAGGCAGTAATTCAAAAATTTCATCTTCCCGGTAGCGCCCCAAACGCATTTTAATGCTCAGTTGATTGGGCATAACCGCCATCACATGCTCCAAGAAGCGCTCAACGCTATCGGGATGGCATAACAAACCCGATCCCCTGCCCTTTTTGGCCACCATGGGGTAAGGGCATCCCAAATTCCAGTTAACGGTGTCGTATCCCAGGTCAAATAACGCCTCGGCCAACGGTAAAAAATTTTCCGCCCGTTTGCTCATCACCTGGGGTACGGCCCTCATTTGCCGATTGTTCTCAGGCAACACATCTTTGAGATGGGAGGGTTTGATTCGAGGCCCTTTGGTGGTGCTGAGAAATGGCATCACAGCCCGGTCGATGCCTGCAAAAAACGCTGCGTATGTGTTGCGAAACAAAGCATCGGTCACACCTCTCAAAGGGGCGAGGCAAATTTGAAAACTCATCTTTGGTGTGATCACAAACCGTTAAGCTGAAGGGTTGAATTTTCGGTAGCGCTTATCTGCCAGACGCTCTGCTTTGGAGACCCGATCGCTGAGCAGCGTTTTGACCTTGAACCAATGAAAGGCCGCCTTAGAATGAAATCCGCACACCCGGTCACCGGAATTGATCGGTTCACCTGAACTGACAAGCCTTCCTGCCGTCAGCCGGCCGCCGTCCGCATAAAAAGCCCAGTGTCTGCCGGAATATTGTTCAAATTGTGGGTCGATGCGAATGGTGACCCTGGTAACCGAACCATTGCCTGTTTGTTGGTCATGGATCTGTCCCACAACCTGACCATGATAAAAGACCTGGGAATGGTAAATTTTGGGTGTACCGTCAAACATCACATGAATGCCCTCACTGCTGTTTGATCCTTGGCAGTTGAGAACGCAGGAGATCACAAAGAGCGTTATCACTCCATGGACCATCGCCATGATTGTTTTGTGCATAGATAGAACCTCGATTTTTCGCCCTATTGAACACATACAGGTCGTTGACTTCAAGACCATCATGAACATGATGACTGTTTTTGAATGATCGTCCACCGGCGTTCCAGCAATGTTCAACTACCATAGCGCCCCTTCCTGTGGCAAGATGGTAAGTAATATTCATCCTTATTTTCTATGGGATCCGGCAGACAAGTCCCATTGTTTTATCTGTGCCAGCTATTACCTTTCTATGATTGCAATACAACATATGGTGTTTTAGCTACAACCATATAACCATATATGGTATTCATGTTCTCCACAAAACTCAAACATGAGAGACAAGTCAATTCCGAAAGTTTTTAGGGAAAAGCCTTAAGTGTGATAAAATTTAAAAGGTCGCCGGACCGTCATGCCGGACCCTGCATCGCGTCCGGAGCTGGCTTTGATCCGGAATCCAGAACGAATCGACAGAATACCATATATGGTTGTGGTGATTGCGTTGAAATACAATATACGGTATGGGTTTACAAACCGATTCCCATTTTATATGATATGAACATCCTTCGTTCCTGCGAAAATGCCATTTCAAACTCAATTCACGGGTGGCACCGGCAAGAATTGCCGGTGGCCGAAGGCCGGGAGGTCTTCATTTATGATGAGTGGTTGGGCAGCCGTTTACAAAAATCCATCTATCCGTTCGGACACCGGCCTTTTTGCTGATTTGGCCTAAGCAAACCGATATCAAACCGGCTGGTCTATTGCTCCTCTTGTTGCTGCGCAACCCAGGCAACAAGTTGCCTGGGCCACCCGCGGCATGATGTCAAGGGAAGAATTCGATGACTTTGTTAGTAATGAGACCGACTTTCGACTTTAATAATTGATGAAAGGGTCAAGTGTGATAAAATTTTAAAAAGTCGCCGGACCGTCATGCCGGACCCTGCATCGCGTCCGGGGCAGGCTTTTATCCGGAATCCGGAACGAATCGGCAGAATACCATATATGGTTGTGGTGATTGCGTTGAAATACAATATACGGTATGGGTTTACAAACCGATTCCCATTTTATATGATATGAACATCCTTCGTTCCTGCGAAAATGCCATTTCAAACTCAATTCGCTAACTTGGCGCTGCGACCGAACAATACCCATGATGCAGCTTCCGGACAACCTTTCAATCCCGGTCAAAGGAGGTGCTCATGTTTAAAACCATCATCATCGGCCTGGATGGCTCCGAACGAAGTCTGAAAGCGCTTTTGTATGGTCAAAGCTTGGCAGAGACCTATTCGGCATCTCTGATCATGGTGCACGCATACCCGCACACCTCCGACCTGCACGATTGTGAAGGGTATGACAGCCTGCTGGCCAAACGAAAGGGCAAGGGAGAAAGGGTTCTGGACGCGGGCGCAAAACTCCTCACAGATGCTGAGTTTCCCGTTGAGCGGGATCTTTTGGAAGGTCCGGCCGCAGATGCCCTGATCTCTGTGGCCCAGACCCGCAAGGCCGACTTGATTATCATGGGAACCCGCGGCATGGGCGCCGTTAAAGGATTAATCTTCGGCAGCGTGGCCACCAAGGTATCCCACCACGCCCCTTGCCCGGTGCTGGTGGTGCGATAGGTGATCTATGCAATAATGATGGTTTTAATCTACGATTTTTGTCCCGGCAGGCCCCAGTGCCCAGAAAATTTATAAATACTAATAATATCTATTAGATGTGATTTAAATCGCTCAATAGTTGGGGTATATCACCTCGGCTTGAGGGAAATATAAGCTTATGCAGAGGGTGGCTCGAATTTTTTTATTCGTATTATTACAATATGTTAAATTGAATTATGTTTTTTGGCGCGGTACTTGCTGTGCTCAGCGTAAGAATTTTGGCATCGCACACCCAAGCAACGGCTATTCATCTGCCCCCATCCGACCGTATACGTTCCGTTCCAGTTTCGATCGCATCTGGTTTCAATATTCGGCGCCAATACCCACGGCAATGCTTGCGGCCTTGGCGTTCAATGCCAATTGGCCTCAATAGCCAACAAAAAAAGCGACCGTTGTGCGACGACGATACTGCAACGCCGATCAAGAGCTATTTCAAGAACAGGGGTATGCCATGATACCATATACGCTTTCCATGGACCGGTTGGCCATTTTGACCCTCATTAAAGAGATGGGAGAAAGTGTCTGTGCGGGAACCTGCGAACATCGCAAACCCGGAGAATTGCATTGCCAGCATATCAGCAGGCGCATCAGGATATCCTCGGCAGGTGTCAAACGCCGCATGCGGGAAATGGTGCAGATGGGCCTGCTCGACAGAGACCGTGTGCAGCGATACGACGGCAAGTTGATGGCCCGCTACACCGTCTCCGAAAAAGGTTTGAGATTATTGGAGGAAATTGGATAAAATTGTATTAAACAATCAGGCAATCCGACACCAGTTCCCAGAGGTATTTCACCTCCAAATCCGCCATGTCGTATTTTTCCTTGATGTTATTAAGCTGTCCGTGGCAACTGTGGCAGGGCAAGACCAGCATTTGGGCATGGGTCGACCTGATCTGTTCCATTTTCCGGCGGCCGTAAAAGATGCGCTCGTCGTTGTAACCGGTGGTCAGGGCACCTCCGCCGCCGCCGCAACAGATCTGAAGCAGGCGGTTGGGATGCAAGTCCACCCACTCTTTGAGGCATTGGTCCATAATCCATCGGGGTTCTTGAAAATAGCCGTGGCCGAAGCGCTTTTGAGCGCGTCTTCCGTAATTGCAGGGATCGTGGTAGGTGGCGCGTATATTGAACCTGTTGCGGTCCAATTGAATGCGACCTTTTTTAATGTATTCGATGAGAAGATCAAATACCGTCACCGTGTTGAACGTTTCCAGGGCTTCGGGATACCAGCGTTGCAGACCATACCTGGTCGCCAGATAAGCGTGCCCTCATTCGGGCCAAAGCAAGGTATCGATCTCCAAACGGTGCATGTTTTCAACGATCCGGCCCGCCATGGTTTTCATGGCCTCGTCATCGCCGGTAAAATAACCCCAGCTGGTTCCCTCCCAGTTATCCGACGCCACGGTCCAGTCCTCCCCGGCGACATGGAAAATTCGCCACCACGGCTTCAAATCTTCAGTGTGGGTGTTGACCAGTTTGTTGTGAATGGTGGTGAGCAATCGGGCGCCCTTTTTGTCGATGGGCACCTTGAAATCCTCAAATCCGGGTTCTTCGGCGATCTCTTCGCCCACATCTTCCAGGATGAAGATAAAATCTTCTTTGGGCAGGGAG
>JASFER010000128.1:0-16301 GCA_050124755.1 Desulfobacteraceae bacterium | reverse complement strand
GCAGATGCCGGCGGATAAAGAGATAAAAATCAAAAAACGCCTGGCCACCTTCCGGGTGTTCACTGCGGCGCCGGGCGTCTATGATTACGGCACCAACACGGCGGTAGCGGCTTCGGCCTGGGAGACGGACGACGACCTGGCGGATATCTTCATCGACACCTGCCACTATGCTTACGGCAAAGGCAGCTTCGGCGTGGCGGCCAGAGAGGAATTGACCGCCAACCTGAAACGGGTGAGCGTTACCTATGACAAGTGGGATTCGGACGAATACGATATCCTGGAATGCTGCCACATCTTCGGCAGCCACGGCGGCTTCACTCAGGCCGTCAAGACAGTCTCAGGCAAGGATATCGACGTCTATTTCGGCGACACCCACGATCCGGATCGCCCCCGCATCCGGGACATGCAGGAGGAACTGGACCGGGTGGCGCGCACGCGGCTGTTGAATCCCGACTGGATCGAGGGCAAAAAGCGCCACGGTTACAAAGGCGCCACGGTCATGGCGGACCGTATCTACCACATCTACGGCTGGCAGGCCACCACCCGGCTGGTGGGCAACTGGGTGTTCAACGACATCGCCGAAACATTCGCCCTGGATGACGAGATGCGCCAATGGTTTGAGCAGCACAATCCTTACGCCCTGGAGAGCATCACCCGGCGCCTGATCGAAGCGCACAAACGGGAGCTGTGGCAGGCCGATCCGCAAATCCTGGAACAGCTTCAGGAGGTCTACCTTGAAATCGAGGGCTGGATAGAAGAGCGCATGGAAGAAGTTGAAGGCGATTTTCAAGGGGCCGGCATCGACATTATCAAAAGGGACAAGATCAGAAAGTCGGCATGATGGGATACTATATCTCCAAGCGGTTTTGTTCCATGCTATTGGTCATTTTTGTGGTGTCCGTTTTCACTTTTCTGCTCATCCACATGGCCCCCGGCGATGCGCGCATTATGATGGCCATGTCCCGCTTCGGCAACGACATCACCCCGGAGCAGATCGAATGGATCGGCAAAGAGATGGGCTTGTCGGCGCCGGTCCATGTCCAGTACGTGATCTGGCTGGGCCATCTTTTTAGCGGCGATTTGGGCAACTCCATCCGCAGCGACCAGACCGTGGTGTCCGAACTGCTGACCCATCTGCCCGCCACCCTCGAACTGGGCCTGACCGGCTTTGTTGTCTCGTTGCTCATCGCCCTGCCGCTGGGCATTACAGCGGCCGTCAAGCAGAACTCGGCTTTCGACAACGGTGTGATGATGGGTAGTATTTTTTTTATCTCCCTGCCCGGTTTCTGGCTGGCCCTGCTGCTGATTCTGCTCTTTTCGGTCAAACTGGGCCTTTTGCCGGTGTGCGGCCGGGGCACCATCGCCCACATGGTGCTGCCGGTCACTGTCCTGGCGCTGGGCATGGCCGCCACCACCACCCGGCTGACGCGAACCTGCATGCTCGAAGTCCTGCGGCAGGACTACATTCTGGCCGCCCGGGGCAAAGGCTTGCCCGAAAAACTGGTAATCTGGCGCCACGCCTTGAAGAACGCCCTGGTGCCCATCGCCACATACAGCGGCATCAAACTGGCCCGCACCTTCCAGGTGACGGTCATCATCGAGACGATCTTTGCCTGGGAAGGCATCGGCAAGCTGATGGTGGACGCCTGCTTTGCCCGGGACTTTCCCATGATTCAGGGCTGTGTGCTGCTGGTGAGCGGGGTGTTTGTGCTGGCCAACTTCGGAGTGGACATCATGTATATGTATTTAAATCCCAGGATTCGGTTTATGGCCGAAGGCCGCAGATCGAATTTGGCATGATGAATTTGGGAGTTGAAAACAAAGCACTTCCCCATCAAGGGGAGGGAATCCGATATGCCTCGAGAAAGCAAAGAGATATGAATAGAATCAAATGGATCGGCAGAATGTTGCTATGGTCCCTGTTCTTTTTTACATTTCTGGTAGAGGCTTACAAAATGACGCTGGACCTGGCCGATTATACAACCCATAGCCACAAATTCATGGTAGACATGATTTTCCGGTCTATTTTTCTGCTCATCGAGATTATTATTGTGTCCATAGCGATCTATTATATGGTCAAGAAGCCACAGCGAAGGGTACGTTTACTATCCCTTTTGTCGCTTCATGTCATAACAATTTTAATCTTGCCTTTGACAACACGCGATTTTGGATGGATGGGGGTTTTGCTTCCATGGCCATTTACTATGATGGCGTTTGATCCCAGAATTTCCAATGTTGTTTCTTTCTGCAGTCTGATAATGGGCTTTGCCGTGGTGCCGTTGCTGACAATTAAATGGGGGGTCAAAGGGTATTGCGGTTATGTTTGCCCCATAGGAGGGTTATATTCTGAAACCTATGGAAGGCTTTTTTCCAATCCTATTGGTAGATTAAAGTCTGTCGGGCGTGTGTTGCCGCCTATATATTTTTGTTTTATGACATTATCCTTATTCCTTATTTGGTATCAGCCCGCTTTAATTGCCCCACTTCGCAAAATACAGATCATCATCGTTTTCATAGCGGCACATTTCTTCTATTTTGTCATTGGAATTCCCCTCGTCGGCGCCAGATCTTATTGCAATCTCATTTGCCCCCTTGGGTATGAGATCAGAAAGATCGTTCAAATAAAGAATTCACTCGCAAAAAAGAAACGGCAAAATGATAAAGGATATCGTCAAATATAAAAAAGCATGGGTCGGGTTGATTTTGCTTGTCACGCTGACGGCGGCGGCCCTGCTGGCACCGTTTCTGGCGCCTTGCGATCCTTATGGGCAAGAGATCGACCGCCGACTGGAAGGGCCGTCTACAGATTATTGGCTCGGTACCGACCATCTGGGCCGGTGCGTTTTCAGCCGGATCGTCTTCGGCGCGCGCCTTTCGCTGAAAATTGCCGTGATCATCGTGGGCATCCAGGTGCTGGTGGGCCTGTCCCTGGGAGCTGTTGCCGGCTATTTCGGCGGCATTTTGGACGGGCTGATCATGCGCCTGGTGGATGTTTTAATGGCCCTGCCGTCCCTGGCCCTGGCGCTGGTGCTGGCCGGCATCATGGGCCCCGGCCTGGCCGGCATCACGGCGGCCATGTGTATGACCGGATGGGCCGAATATGCCCGCATCATTCGCGGCGACATATTGACGGTAAAGGAAAAGGAGTTTGTCAAAAGCGCCCGGGCCTTCGGCTTTTCCGAACTTTATATTCTGGTCCGCCATGTGATTCCCAATGCCCTGGCGCCGGTGGTTGTTCTGGCCACGCTGTCCACCGGATTTGTGATCCTTTTGGTGGCGGCCTTCAGCTTTATCGGACTGGGCTCCCAGCCCCCCCTGGCCGACTGGGGCACCATGCTCAACGAAGGCCGGGCGTTCATGCGCATGGCGCCCCATCTGACTATTTTTCCCGGCCTGGCGGTCATGATGACCACCCTGGCCTTCAATCTGCTCGGTGATGCTTTGCGGGATGTCATGGATCCGCGCCTTAAAATCAATCTGTTTTCAGGAAATCTCTATGGCCTTGCTCGAACTGCAAAACCTTGAAACCACTTTTCTAACGGCAGACGGAGAGGTGCCTGCGGTTCGGGGCGTCGACCTGACGGTTCAACGCGGCACCCGGCATGCGTTGATCGGCCAGACCGGTGCGGGCAAATCGATCCTGGCCCTGTCAGTATTGCGTTTGCTGCCTGAAAATGCCCGTATCTCCGGAAAAGTGCTTTTTCAGAACCGGGACCTGCTGACGTGCCCGGCGCAAGCCATGCAGCGCATACGGGGCAGCCAGATCATGATGGTTTTTCAAAATCCATTGGCCACCTTGAATCCGGTGCTCTCCATAGAGACCCAAATTTGTGAAATCCCCATCTGCCACGAGGGCGTCCGTTTTGCCGAGGCCAGGCGGCGCGCCTTGCATACCCTCAGCCTGTGCGAGTTGCCGCAACCGGAAAAGGTGATGCGATCCTACCCCTATGAACTCAGCGGCGGCATGCTGCAACGGGTCGCTATTGCCATGGGAATTATCTGCCGGCCCGGCCTGCTCATCACTGACGAGCCTTTCAAGGGACTTGACGCCCGTCTCCAGCAACAGGTCGCCGCAACCCTGTACAAGGTGTGCCGCGAGCTTTCGATCACCCTGCTGATCATTACCCACAACCTGAAAATCGCCCAAAGCCTGTGTGATGTGGTTTCGGTGATGTACGGCGGACAAGTCCTTGAAACGGCAAAGAGCTCAGATTTCTTTGACTGCCCCCGGCATTCCTATTCACAGCGCCTGGTCGACGCGTTTCATATGTTTTCATATTCAGCGGAGAGCGAAAAGCAAAGAGGGTGCAGACCGTGATCGATGTACGAAATCTGAAAAAAGAGTATGTATCGGGTATGGTGAAAAAGAGCGTCACCAAGGCCCTTGACGGCGTCGATTTGTCGATTCCCAAAGGGACGGTTTTCGGCTTGACCGGCGAAAGCGGGTGCGGCAAGACCACCCTGGCCATGCTGATCATGCGCCTGATCGACCCCACATCGGGATCCGTCATCATCGACGGCAAAGACATCACCCGGTTAAACGGGGCCAAATTGCGAAAACTGCGGCCCGCCTGTCAAATCATCTGGCAAAATCCCGACGCCTCGCTGAACCCGCGCATGAAATTGAAAGACAATATTCTGGAACCGCTGCGGTACTACAAAAAATGCAAAAACGGCGACGAGCACGCCATCCTTGATAAACACTGCCGCATGGCCGAACTGCCTGAGAACCTGCTGAACCGCTACCCCCACGAGGTCAGCGGTGGTGAAAACCAGCGTGCGGTGATTGCCCGTATGCTGACCATGCAGCCCAAGCTGCTGGTCGCCGACGAACCCACCTCTTCGCTGGATATCCTGGTTCAGGCCCAGATTCTCCGGCTGCTCAAACGCATTCAGCAGGAGTTGGGGATCACCATGCTCTTTATTTCCCACGACCTTCAAGCCGTTGCCTATATGTGCGACCAGGTGGCGGTGATGCGCGGCGGTCGAATCCTTGAAAAGGGCGCCTGCCGGCAAGTGTTTTCAGCCCCCCGAACACCTTATTGCCTTGATCTCGTAAAAAATGCTTTCACCCCGTGGAGATTCGAATCATGAAAAAACACATTTCAAATTCAAGGGCCGGTGTGCGCGTACTTGTCTTGCTCCTGGTTGCGATGCTGCCGGCGGCCTGCACCTCAAAACCGCAAGATGCCGGCAAGGAACTGGTGATCGGTGTCAGTCAGGATTACCGCGCCACCGATGTCTTTTCCCACAAAGGCTTCAACTGCCTGGTTTTTCAGACCCTGGTCAAAATGGACGCCGCAGGCAAGATTCAACCCTTGCTGGCCAAGTCCTGGGAGAAGAGCCGGGACGGCAAAAGCTATCTTTTTCATTTGAGAAAAGAGGCCCTCTTTTCCGACGGAACGCCGGTGACGGCTCAGCAAGTCAAAGCATCCATGCTGTATAAGCAGACGCGAAAGCGCAAAAGAGGACCGGCCCGCGGGGCCGGCAGGAGACCCAATACACCTCCGGGTCGAAGCGCAGCAGCCCGAGGCAAGGACGATGCGCAGATCAACCGCGAATACGGCACCTTCGACAACCAGCGCTACAATCTGCCGAACTGGTATGCCTTCCAATCCATTGAGGTGATCGACGATCATACGTTGAAATTCAATCTGGCTGCGCCCTACACGTTGTTTTTGAACGAGTTGGCCACCACCCATATGTATCCTGTATTGAAAGCCGATGACAGCGAACCGGTCACCGGCTACATCGGCACCGGGCCTTACAAGATCGGCGAGTGGAAAAGAACGCAGTATATGACCCTGGTGAAAAACGACCATTTTTGGCAGGGAGAAGTGACGCTCGCTGCAATCCGGCTTAAAGTCATTCCCGATGCGGAAACACGCGCCATTGCCCTTGAAGCCGGCGAAATTCATATGACCGGCTATGACCATTTTGATAAAATTCCCAATGAGTCCGTCATGCGTCTGAAAAACTTGTCTTCTATCACGGTTAAACAAATGGCGGCCGTGGATCATCCCTCCGTCAGCTATGTGGCCATCAACTACAAAAAAGCGCCGTTTACCCATCAAAATGTGCGCCAGGCCATTGCCCTGGCGATCGATCGGACCAGCCTGGACAAGGTGATGACTGAAACCGGCCGGACCGTAAAAGGCCCCTTTCCCCAGGATCATGTTTTATACAATCCTGCGATTGTCCCCCACCGCTTCGACCCGGAGCAGGCAAGGCGGCTGCTGGCCGAGGCCGGATGGAAGGACAACGATCAGGACGGCATCCTCGACAAGGGGGGACAACGATTTTCCACCACCTTGTGCTTCAACTCCTTTGACCCTCAATACAAGACGATGGCCGAAATCATACAGGCCCAACTCAAAGCCGTGGGTATCGAGCTGAAACTGCAGATGATGGAACTGGGCGCCCATATTACCACCATGCGCAATGCCACCTACGATTTGGCGCTATGGCCCATGATGCGCTATCACATGTTTTTTTACACCGGTCGCCCCTCCTGGCTTAATGTGTACAACAGCCCGCAACTCGATGACGCTTTCGCCCGTTACCTTCATGGCGCCGATGAACAGGAGAGTCGCGAAGCAATTGCCCAAACCCAGCAGCTTATTATGGAAAGCCATGTGTTTCCCGTTTTTATCGAACGTTTCGATGTGGTGGCCTGGAACCATAACTATTTAAAAAATTGCGATCCTCAACCCCTGGGATGGGATCTGTCAATGGGGTTGTGGAAAGCGGAAATTGAATCCAAATAACGAAGGGGACGGTATTCGGTGTTCGGTATTCGGTATTCGGTGGTCGGTGTTCGGTGCACTGAAAACCGAATACCGAATACCGATCACCGGGATACGTAGTCGGTGCACCGAAAACCAAATACCGAATACCGAACACCGAGTTTTAGATTGGAAGAGATAAATGAGCATGCATCATCATGTATATCCGTTTTCAGCCATTGTGGGGCAGGAGCAATTGAAACGCGCCCTGATTCTGAACGCCGTCAATCCGGCTGTCGGTGGGGTGTTGATCCGTGGCGAAAAGGGCACGGCCAAATCCACAGCGGTGCGTGCTTTGGCCGCCCTGTTGCCGGAGATCAATGTCGTCAAGGGCTGTGCCTATGCCTGCGACCCGGATCGGCCGCAGCACCTTTGCGACCAATGCCGGGATCATGCCGGCCGGATTCAATCCGGGCGGCGGCGGATCGGCGTGGTTACATTGCCGCTCAATGCCACCGAAGACCGGGTCGCCGGCGGCATTGATTTCAACCTGGCGGTGAAAAAAGGCGTCCGGGTTTTGCAGCCCGGGCTTTTGGCCAAAGCCCACCGCGGTATTTTGTATGTGGATGAGGTCAACCTGCTGGATGACCATATCGTGGATATCATTCTGGATGCGGCGGCATCGGGCCGGAACGTGATTGAACGGGAAGGCATCTCCTTTGCCCATGCCGCCCATTTCATTCTGGTGGGCACCATGAACCCGGAAGAGGGCGAGCTGCGCCCCCAGTTGCTGGACCGGTTCGGACTCTGCGTGGAGGTTGCTTCGGAAAAGGATGTGGAAAAACGAATGGTTTTGATGCAGCAGCGGGAAGCATTTGATGCAGATCCCCGGGGCTTTATCCAAAGATTTGAAACGGAAAATGAGAAAATAGCAGCGCAGATCACTGCCGCCCGCAAGTTTTTAAAAAGCGTAAAACCGGCCGGGCAATTAAGGACGTTGATTTGCGAGCTTTGTACGGAAAACAACGTGGCCGGGCACCGCGCCGATCTGGTCATGGAGCAGGCGGCCAGGGCCATGGCCGCCTTAAGGCAGCATCCTGAGGTGACGGTCGAGGATATCAAGGCGGTCGCCATGCTGGCCCTGTCCCATCGCAAACGGGAGAAGGCACCGCCGCCCCCGCCGCCACCGCCTCCCGAGCATGACCATGACCACGAGCATGATCATGAAGATCCTCCTGAGAACAACGAAGAGAAAACTCAGGAAAATGAAGAACAGCAACAAGAGCAGCCGCAGGAAGGTCAAAGCACTCAGCCGGAGGAGATGAGCCCCCCCGAGGATCAAGGTGATCAAGATGAACAAGATGATGCCCAAGCCGACCATCAAGAGCAAGAAGAGAACCGGGGAGACAACGCCATAGAACAGATTTTTGACGTGGGCGAGACCTTCAAAGTTAAAAAATTTGCGTCACCCAAGGACCGGGTTTTCCGCCGCGGATCGGGCCGCAGGTCCCGCACCCGCATTTCCCAGAAGCAGGGCCGTTATGTCAAAAGCGTTGTCAACGCCAATACAAGCGATGTGGCCCTGGACGCCACCTTGCGGGCGGCGGCCCCTTACCAGCTGAGGCGCAAAAACGGCAACGGTCTTGCCGTGGTTTTGCAACAGGAAGATATCCGGGGAAAGATCCGCGAAAAGCGCATCGGCAATTTTCTGCTTTTTATCGTGGATGCCAGCGGCTCCATGGGTGCCCGGGGCCGCATGGTGGCCTCCAAGGGGGCCATCATGTCGCTGCTCCTGGATGCCTATCAGAAACGGGACCGCGTGGCCATGGTATCTTTCCGCAAAGACGAGGCCGTTGTGAATCTGCCCCCCACCGCCTCCATCGAACTGGCCGCCAACCTGCTCAAAGAGATGCCGGTGGGCGGTCGCACCCCCCTGTCCGCCGGTCTGGCCAGCTCCTACGAAGTGCTGCGCAATTATCTTTTGCGCGAACCCACGGCCCGGCCCATTGCCATTATCATCACCGACGGCAAATCCAATATGGCCCTTGGAGAAAAAAATCCGCTGGATGAAGCCTTTGCCTTTGCCGAACGGCTGGCCATGGACCAGCGCATCCGGTTCATCGTGGTCGATACCGAAACCAAGGGCCTGGTGACCTTCGGCCTGGCCCAAAAGCTGGCCGGCGCAATGAACGCTCAGTATTTCAAGATTGAAGACCTGAAAGCAGACACCCTGCTCAACATCGTGAAAGGAGAAGCATAAATGTCCAAGCGACACATCTATCCGTTTACCGCCATCGTGGGTCAGGAAAAGATGAAAGAGGCCCTGATTTTGAATATTATCAATCCCACCCTTTCCGGGGTTTTGATTCGGGGCGAAAAGGGCACGGCCAAGTCCACGGCCGTGCGGGCCTTGGCGCAAATATTACCGGCCATCGAAGTGGTCCAGGAGTGCCCCTTTCAGCATGCACCGGATGAAACACACAGCGTCTGCCGGGAATGCATCCGCAGCGAGTGCAGCCGCAAAATCCTGGACAACCTTGCCGTGGAGACCGTGCGCCGCGGTATCCGGGTGGTCGAGCTGCCGGTGGGGGCCACCGAAGACCGGGTGGTGGGCACCATGGATCTGGAGCACGCCTTGAAAAAGGGGGAAAAGCGGGTGGAGCCCGGTATTCTGGCGGCCGCCCACCGGGGCATTCTCTATGTGGATGAGGTCAATCTGCTGGACGACCATGTGGTGGATGTGCTACTCGATTCGGCGGCCATGGGTGTCAATACCATCGAACGGGAAGGGGTCAGCTTCACCCATCCGGCCCGCTTTACCCTGGTGGGCACCATGAACCCGGAAGAGGGCGAGCTGCGGCCCCAACTGCTGGACCGCTTCGGATTGTGCGTCCACATCGAGGGCATCAATGATCCTGAGGCGCGGGTGGCCATCATGGAGCGGCGCGCCGCCTTTGATGAAGATCCGGAAAATTTTTGCGCCAAGTGGGAAGCTCAATCGCGCCTGCTGGTGGAGAAGATCGAAAAGGCTATCGATCTCTATCCCCAGGTCACCATTGACCGCGAACGGCTTTTTGAAATCGCCGGCTATTGCCTGGATGTGGGCGTGGACGGCCACCGCGGCGACATCATCATATTAAAGACCGCCAAGACCCTGGCCGCCTACAACGGCCGCACCCAGGTGGCCAAGGAGGACATCGATACGGCTGCCGAACTGGCCTTGCCCCATCGCATCCGCCGCCAGCCGCTGCAGGATATCGTGGTGGATGTGGAGCAGTTGCGACGGCGGAAGGCCGGGGGGCGGTGATCGGTGGTCGGTGGTCGGTGAGCGGTTATCAGTGGTCGGTGATCACCGAGTCAGGGGCGTAAACGGTATGCATGTTAATAGTTTTCGGGACTTGGAAGTTTATCGATTGGCACGACAGTTGTCGGTTGAGATTTTTCAGCTTAGTCACTCAACTTTCGGTTTTAAATTATTGAAATTTCTGTTGTCGTCATATGCAATCAAGGCGGCTATTCAACCACTGCGACGGCAAACCATGGATGTCCGGCCGGGGACGGAGGCCGCCCCTGCTTTGGAACATAGCTTTGGCAGCAGTGGTTTGCCGGCTAAGGGCGGGCTTGGGAGCCCCGCCCTACGAAAACCATCTGCATTGCTGAAATGGCTGTAAAAACGTAGGGCCGGCCTCTGCTCCGGCCGTGGGCTGAACCATGGTCGTCGTTGCCAGATAACATGGCGGGGACAGAGCCCCGCCCTACGAGGACCATTTGTTCGACAGCGGTGGCATCCGAAACGTAGGGCCGGCCTCCGCGCCGGCCGGTTTTAAGCATCGACTTGGCTGGGGCATAAGCCCCGATGACGCATTTGGCGATCCGCACCGGGATTTATGATGGCCATATGTGAAACCCGAAAGTTGTATTAGTAAAACTTCTCCTAAAAGAAGAGATGGATTCACTTATAGAGACCCAGCATTGGATTGACACATCTGTTGATTGCGGATATCTCAATCCGGATCAAGGTCGGGAATGGCTTGATCGCTATGCATTAATTGGCCGCATGCTCAATTCAATGATGACCAAGGCGGATCAATTCTGTTCGGCAAACAAAACCGATCACCGATCACCGATAACCGAAACGCAGGCACTGGAATTGTAAATGATCCGCATTGAAAAGCTAAAAAAAGTCTACGGCAAAGTGGCGGCGCTCAAGGGTGTCGATCTGAAGGTGGAAAGCGGCGAGCTGTTCGCCTACCTCGGCCCCAACGGTGCCGGGAAAACCACCACCATCCGGATATTGACCGGGCTCACCCGTCTGAGTGCGGGCCAGGCCATGCTCAACGGCCACCATATCGAAAAACAGACCCTTGCAGCCAAAAAGCAGTACGGCCTGGTGCCCCAGCACATCAACCTGGACAGCGAACTGACCGTGCATGAGAATCTGCATGTGCACGGCCGGCTCCATCACATGCCGCGCAATGCCATTGGCCGGCGCATCCATGAGTTGCTGAATTATATCGAGCTGGACGATAAACGCGACACCCTCGCCAAAAAGCTCTCCGGGGGCATGAAACGGCGTGTGATGATTGCCAGGGCGTTGTTGCACGCCCCCCAAATCCTTTTTTTGGATGAACCCACCGTGGGGTTGGACGCCAACATCCGCCGACGCATCTGGGCGCTGATCAAAAAGATTCAACAGGACGGGGTGACGATTTTTTTAACCACCCACTACATCGAAGAGGCTGAATTTCTGGCTCAGCGGGTGGCCTTTATTGATCTAGGCAAAATCGTGGCCCTGGATACGCCGCAGAACCTGATGAGCGGCATCGGCCGCTGGGCCCTGGATACACTTACAGCCGACGAGATGCAGACCCTCTATTTTAAGAGCCAACAAGAGGCCAAGCAATACGCTGACGGGCACCAAAACGGGTTTGCCGTCCGGCGGGTGAATTTAGAGGATGCCTTTTTAAAGATGACAGGGAAAAAAGTGCAATGATACGCGGTTGGACAGCTATTTATTATCGGGAAATGTTGATATTGCGGCGGCGCTTATCCAGGCTGGTCAGTGCCTGGTCGGTTTCACCGCTGCTCTACCTTATCGCCTTTGGCTATGCCATGGGGAAAGGCATCACCATTCAGGGGCACACCTATATCGAGTTTCTGATTCCCGGCCTGGCGGCCATGGCCAGCATGACCCAGGCCTTTGCCATCAGCAGTGAAATCAACATCGCCCGATTCTACTGGCACATCTTTGAAGAGTTCCAGGCGGCGCCCATCAGCAATGCCGCCTATGTGCTGGGCGAGGTGCTGGCAGGGATGACCCGCGCCTTGCTGGCCGGCGGCGTGATTCTCATGCTGGGCGCGCTCTTCGGTGTGGTGCTCTCCTACAACGGGTTTTTCTGGCTGGCCTTTTTACTCAACAGCTTCGTCTTTTCCTCCCTGGCGGTGGGACTTGCCATGCTGGTCAAATCCCACGCCGATCAGGCCATGATGACCAGCTTTATCATCACCCCCATGGCGTTTTTGGGCGGCACTTTCTTTCCCATCGAGCATCTTCCGACCTGGGCGCAAAAGATTCTCATTTTGCTGCCCCTGACCCACACCGCCCATGCGATCCGGGCCGCATCGTTTGGTGCCATCCCGGAAATCAGCGCCTATTTCATACTTGCCGGCATTGGCGGCGCGGCTTTTGTTTTTGCGATTTTGACGGTCAATAAGGCCAGAGATTAGATCCAATATCTTGGATTCAGCCGTCCCGCTTCTGATATTATACATCATTAAAGCATTGCGTTATAAACGCAATTGATAGCTTGACAGAATCAACGACGTTTTTTAAATAAAACATTGTCCCGTCGTGGAGGCTAGCAGCATTATGAAAATGCTATATTTCCTCTAACAGACACACGCTTATCAGATCACAATGGCCACGAAGGTCCATGCACCCCAAATTGGGATGTGCCTTCGTGGCCTTTTTTTATGCATGCCTGTGAATCATTCACGGGTCTAAGGCCAGCCAATCGGCTGAGAGAAGAACCAGATGGAGGTCATGAACAATGCGTGCGAGGAGATGGGACATGCGGAAAATTGAACTGTCAATGTTTCGGATCGGGAGCTTTTTATCACCTAAAACGAATGCGGCGGCCCCTGGTGCTTCCAGGTGTGCAGCCTGGGCCAAAAACCATATTCATTCACACTGCAGAAAATGTTTTTTATTTCTTTGGATGTTGGCAATGGTTTCGATTATCTCAAACCCTGCTTGTTGTTTTGGAGACGCAACGGCCTCTGCCGAAACGACACAAAAACATCTGACGTTAGATGAAATTGTGGTGACCGATGATTTCGTCACCGAGCCCATGGGGACGGAAGTGGGTGCCAAGAAAATCGAAAAGGGAAAGAATATCAATATTCCGGATGTGATTAAGGCTGAACCCGATATCGATCTTAAACGAAGGGCGTTGATCAGCGATACAACAGATAGTCTGGCAATAAGGGGATTATCCGGCAACCGCATCATGCTCAACATCGATGGCCGGCCGGTTAACGCCGCAGGAGTGGTTGGAGGTTCCCATATCGATTGGGGGACGATCCCGCTGGATAATATTGAAAAAATTGAACTCATCAGGGGAGGCAGTTCCGTACGGTATGGAAACAATGCATTGGGCGGTGTTGTTAATGTGATAACGAAAAAACCGACGGAGAAACCTACCCTGACATTATTTGGAACTATCGGTCTGTCTTCAATATAGCTGCACGTTATGTGGGTGAGCGCCAGGCCATTTATGCCTATAGCAGTGGATGGCCGGCGCAGCAGCACTTTAAGCTCGTTACATTGGATTCGTTCATTACCGCCGACATCAACCTGAAGATTCCGGTGGGTAAACATGCCGAGTTCAGTTGTTATGCGGAAAATCTTTTTGATGAGGATTTTGAAGAACAGTTCGGTTATCCCATGCCGGGAATCATTATCGGCGCCGCGCTGAAACTGACTTTATAATGGAGGAGCCATCAACTATGGAAAAACATGGAGAAGATCATTCCCGGCAGGACAGATTCAAAGCTTTCTGGGAACGTATGGCGCAGCGCTATCCCCTGCCGTTTGAAGATAAAACACTTGCCGATACCCGCAGGGTACTCTCCATTGTCAAAAGCAAAGGGGTGGCATTCAGCAAAGCCAGTGTTCTCGATATCGGCTGCGGCACCGGAATTTATACGCTGCCGTTGGCTCATGAGGCGGCCATGGTAAACGGGATCGACGATTCAGAAGCCATGATCGCGCGAATGACGGATGTTATGCGGTCCGAGGAGATTCAAAACGTACAACCGATAAAGGCGGCCTGGAAGGATATCGACATTGCCGCCCGCGGGTTTGAAAAGGCGTTCGATATTGCATGGATATCCATGAGCCCGGCGGTTCAAACTGCGCAGGATTTTGAACGCATGGAGAGATGCGCCCGAAAGTGGTGTGTCTACATCGGTTGGGGGCGGAAAAGAAAAAATGCATTGATGGAAGAGGCTTTTCGGTTGCACGATATTCAATATGGGCCGCCGCCAGGTGTGGGGGCGGCCTATGATATCCTTGTACGTTCCGGAAGAACCCCCTTCTCTGGATTATTTTGAAACATCATGGGAATGGGAAGGGCCGTATGGGGATGCACTCGAGGACATGGTCTGTTTTATCGAAATGCAGGGTGCAAGCGCAAGTCGCGACTTGATCAAGAAAACACTGGATCGCCACGCAAGGGACGGTTGGATTTGCCACACGACGTACGTTGAGGAGGGAATTTTGGTATGGCCGGTGAATTCGCGCATTTCGAAATGACTTGTATATAAACCCTATAGAGCGGCTTTTTGACCATGCATGACAACAGCAACCATCATGATGCGCATCCCGGAGCCATTACCTCCGCGTATGTGAAGCATATCCACCGGAAGTTTCTTCTCTTGGCCTTGTTTCTCGGGGCGATCTTTTTAGTTGCCGTATTTGCGGTTGCACGGGGAGCCTACGACATTCCCATCAGGGGGTTGTTGGACGTACTGACAGGCAACGCCGATGCCACCGCCGCTGTGGTCATTACCAATATCCGACTGCCGCGGGTGGTCGCTGCCATTGTTTGCGGATGGGGACTTTCCCTATCCGGTTTGAGCATCCAGTCCCTGCTTAAAAACCCTCTTGGCTCTCCATCTACGCTCGGCATCAGCCAGGGTGCGGCCTTTGGGGCAGCAGCAGCTATCGTCGTGTTTGGCGCCAAGATGTTTTCGGTGACGGCTTTTGCCTTCGGTGGCGCCATGGCGGCTACAATGGTAATACTTGTTTTGTCCGGCCTGAAGCGTCTTTCAGCCGAAGCCGTCATCCTCGCCGGAGTGGCCTTATCATCCCTGTTTATATCGGCGACGATTTTAATCCAGTATCTGGCCACGGAAACCCAATTGGCCATGGTCGTTTTCTGGACTTTCGGCGATGTGGCGCGCTCCAACTGGAGGGAAATCGGGCTCATGAGCGGCGCTGTCTTTCTTGCGTGTCTCTACCTGATGGCCATTCGATGGGACCTCAACGCGCTCGCTTCGGGAGAAGAAACCGCAAAAGGCCTGGGGGTGAATGTGGAGAGAATCCGGGTGACCGGCATGGTTGCGGCAGCGCTGGTATCCGCCATGGCGACCGCATTCCACGGTGTCATTGCATTTGTCGGTTTGATTGCACCCCACATGGCTCGGCGTTTGGTGGGAGACGACCACCGTTTATTGATTCCCTTCTCTTCGGTTCTGGGCGCCATGCTGCTGTTGACGGCGGACACCATCGGGCGGATCGTCATCGGCTCAGGGGCTCTGCCGGTTGGTGTTATCACATCGTTTCTAGGGGCGCCCATGTTTCTTTATTTGCTCGTCCGGGGGTATCGATGAAGCTGACGGTAGCCGATATTGATTTTTCCTACAACAGCCTGCCGGTGTTGTCGGATGTGAATTTTTCCCTTGATCGCGGACAGATGATGTGTGTTTTAGGCGTCAACGGTGCGGGAAAATCCACCTTGCTCAAGTGCTTGAACCGTATTCTCACGCCACGACGGGGATCGGTACTGGTGGAAGGAGAAGAGCTGCTGCGGATGAGCCGAAACAGTGTGGCCCGGCGCATGGGGTATGTACCACAGCGTCATCCCGAAACGCAGCAATCGGTTTTCGAGTTGGTGCTCATGGGTCGCAAACCTTACATCCAATGGTCACTATCATCAAATGATTACGAATTGGTGGAGAATATCATCACTCAGATCGGCATCGCGCATCTATCCATGAGACCGGTCAACGACCTGAGCGGCGGAGAACTTCAGAAGGTGATCATCGCCCGGGCTTTGGCCCAGTCCCCTGAGATTCTGCTTTTAGACGAACCGACGAGCAATCTGGATTTGAAAAACCAGCTCGAAGTGATGGCGCTGATTCGCCGTATCGTTGAAACCCAAGGTTTGTCGGCTGTGATCGCAATTCATGACCTGAATATCGCGGTGCGCTTTGCCGATAGATTCCTTTTTCTGAAAGAACACAGAATCCATGCGGTAGCTGCCAAAAAGGACCTTACCTCGGAGATGATAA
>JASFER010000127.1:0-16358 GCA_050124755.1 Desulfobacteraceae bacterium | reverse complement strand
ACGGTACCAACAGCGCCAAATACGCCATTTATGATACCGAAAGCTTGGAGCTTGAAATTCGTTGCGTGAACTATGACATTGCCAGCACGGTGGCCAAAATTAAGAAGGCCGGGCTACCGGAGTCACATGCCAATCGGCTATGGTAAAGTATGAAAAAAATCGGCCGTTATACGATTCAGGGACTTTTAGGACGCGGCGGTATGGGCAGGGTATTCAAAGTCGAGCTGCCTGCCATCGGTAAATTTGCGGCACTCAAGTTGTTGGATCCCGATCCGCTCATCCTCAAACTCATGGGCCTGGAAAAATTGCGGGCAGCCTTTATCCGCGAGGCCGCAACCATCGCCAGCCTGAACCATCCCAACATTGTAACCGTTCATGATTTTGACGAACACGACGGAAAACCATTTTTTGTCATGGATTTTTTTGCCAATAATCTTGGCACGCTGATAGGCGAATCCTACACCATTGAAAAGCCCTCGCGGAGCATACCCATCGACCGGGCGCTGAATTATATTCAACAAACCCTTGACGGATTGGATTGCCTACATGACGCCGGTATTTTACATTGTGATATCAAGCCTTTTAACTTGCTGATCACCGCACAGGACACCATCAAAATTTGTGACTTCGGGCTATCCAAGCTACGCAACGAAGCTTACACCGGCCCGGCGAGTCTAAATGTGGGATCGCCTTATTATGCCGCACCGGAACAGGAAAAAGATCCCGACAACGTGGATCTCCGAGCCGACCTGTACCCTGTGGGCATCATGTTTTACCGCATGGTTACTTGTCACCTTCCCTATCTCAACGATACTAATGAGGGCTACATCCCACCCAGCCGGTTCAACCCCGATTTGGACAGCCAATGGGATGATTTTATGCAAAAAGCCGTTGACCGCAGTCCCGATCGACGTTTTAACAGCGCCGCATCGATGAAAAGCGCTTTAATTGATTTGAGCCTTCATTGGGAAAAACAAAAGGAGAAAACCTGCGCTTTTGACCCATCACGGCTTGACACCCCAATGCCGGTGTCCCGGTCTCTGCATTATGTGCCGCGCCACACTCCCCTTAAACTCCGCCCCAAGAGCGCAAGAGTTCGATTCAATTTAGATTCATTATGGCAGCCCAAAGCATATATGGCCAACCAATTTGAAAAACACGGCCAAGAATCCGTGAAAGACCATTCAACCGGTCTCATCTGGCAAACATCCGGTTCCAGGTATCCCCGCTATTGGCAAAGCGCCCAGCACTACATCCGGCAACTCAATCAGGAAAAGTTCAGCGGCATCGACAATTGGCGGCTCCCCAACATAGATGAATTGGTCACCCTCTTAAACCCCAATCCCCAAGGCGCGGCACTATGTATCGAATCGGTGTTCGACGATACCCAACGGTGGCTGTGGAGCATTGACCGCCGGTCATTTACCGCAGCGTATTATGTGGACATTGAATTGGGTTTTGTGGGATGGCAGGATTTTAGTGCGCCGTATTATGTCAGAGCGGTCAGCCAAGGTGTATAGAGACGAGTGCAGACACTACTTAAGAACGGATCCATAAAAACGGTCGCTTAGATTTGGTAAAGCGGGACAACTTACTGAATTTGGATCGTATCGCTTTGAGCTCTTTTCTTATCGGCCGGGTCTCTCCACAAAAGGTTATAATACAACGCTCCGGTTTAATATCGGCAGGGAAAAAGCAGGGCCCCTGACCATCCCTTAAAAAAAGACAGTCTGCAGAAAAGAGTTCTTCAGACTCGGCCAATTCGAAAATCTGGTCAGAAGACGCTCCTTTCATCGAAAGAATATAAACCAGATCAAGTAGGGTGACGACATCATTGACATTGATATTTTTGCAGCAAATCCCCCGGCATTCACCCAGGCACCTTTGGAAATAAGATACGGCGGCAGCATTCAACGCCGCTTGGGCGCTCTGGATCTCGAAACAGATGTTCCGAAGCGTTTCCCGTTCTTTGCCGGACAAGCGATCAATAAAGCGGAGTGCTCTTTGAATTTTATATTGAAGCTCCATTGTCTTAAATTTTTAAGCAATACCGATAAATTCAAAATTCATCTTGGATTGGAATTTTTCAATACGTTTGAAAATCTCTTTCAGCATGGTCTGTTCAATTCGTGTCAGCCGCTTGGGATTGATAAAATTATCCGGAGACTTTTTTTGATCCATAGCCGCTGTAACGTGGCGGGTTAATCGCAGTTGCATTAAAAAGCTATAAGCTTTTTCCATCTCGTCATATTCTTCCTGTGTTAAGATCTTCATGACTCTCAGCTGATGGAGGCGATCCATGGTATTGGTCGCCGTAATGCCGTTCTTCAACGCATACACGCGAGCGAAATCAACAATCGGCGTCATAGCGCTTTTAATATCCAATGCATCGCGATGTTCGCCCTTTGATTCAACCACAAAGTTCCGGAAGAATCCCAGCGGCGGCTTGAAATAGAGTGCATTTTCAGTCATATATCTTAAAAAGCCGGACCAGCGTGCAATAGAACCGCGCAAATGATCTTTCAAAGACTCGATTAATTGCTCGTCTCCGTAACCGCAACGAAAATCGAAAAAAATGCTGGCCTGCAGTAAATCTTCTGCTTCGGCTGCATGGATCCATTGAAGAAAGTAGTTCATCCAGGTACTTAATGGTTGACACCAATTGGGGTTTTGAGCCATGACCTCGCCTTCGCAATAGTCGTAGCCGGCTTGATCCAACAGTTTGCAGGCCCGGCGACCTACTTCCAGGAAGAAGGACGTCACCTCCGTCAGCTCTGCTTCCGAAACATCGTCGAAAACAATGGCATTGTCCTGATCCGTCTTGAGGGTTTGCTCCCCCCGCCCTTCGCTGCCCAGAATCATAAAGGCAAAGCTGACGGGTGCCGGCCCCATCTCTTTCATCACAAATGTCATAATCTTCTTCAGGATGGTATCTGATACGGTGGTAATCATACGGTTGATATTGCGGGCCGTTGCGCCGCTGCTGATCAGCCCTTTCACAATCCCCGGGAGCCTGTTGTGCTGCTGAATAATGTCCTCCAAGGATTCGGCTCTCGATATCTCGCGGAGCAAAAACAGGGGAGATTGCCCCTGGGCGGAAACCAATTCACGATTTGAAAGCACGCCGATGATCTGATCCTGTGCGCCGGTGACGGCAAGGTGTTTGACATTATGCTTCATCATGGTCAGCAAGGCGTCAGACACCATGGCCTGTTCGTCGATGGTACGCAAGGGGCTGGACATCACCTCCACCGCCGGGCGGCTTATATCATAACCCTTGGCGATGACCTTGCGCGTCAAGTCGCTTTCGGTAATAATACCGGCCGACTGGGGATCAGCGGATGGCACCATCAAATAAGTGCTGTTTTCCTGTTGCATTCGCATGGCGACTTGCCGGATGCTCATGTCGGGTGTACCGAAGACGGTTGCCGGATTGCAAATCTGGCGGACGGGCCGGTTGAGAAGCTGCAATCCCTCTTCAGGTGGTGCGGCGGTGCGGGCAAGAATGGCCGCATACGATTTATCCAGCATGCGTTTGCCGAATGTATCCGTAAAAAACTCGCTAAAGACGCTGTGAGCCTCGCAGATGTTCAAGAATTTGTCTCTGGGCAACAGGTAGAAATAGGCATCTTCAGTAACCTCCAGCGTACGAACCGAGAGGCCGTCGTTGAGCAGCATGGAAATACCGCCGTAAACATCCCCTTCGGATAGAATGTCGCGCATGCTCTTCTGTCCGTTGTGGGCATAATAGCGCTCGGCAGATCCTTTTTGAAGGATATAAAGATAACCCACGCGGCTGCGTCCCTGTGAAAACAGGATTGACCCTTTCGGGTGGAAAACCGAGGAGAGACGGCTAGCTGCGTCCTCTATTGCTTCTTCCGGCAAAAATGAGAAAGGTGCCACGCCGGAGAGAAAAATCTTGGCCTGACCCGAAGCAATAATGGTATCAAGAGCCGGGTCTGTGATATGCTTGCTGAAATTATTTACAAAAAAACCATAAAAATCTTTATTGCGCGCACAAAGGTCCAGGAATTTTTCCTGAGGAATAAGGAAAGCGTCGGTCTCTTCATCCACCAGAACGGTCCGAAGAGAAATCCCCGCATTCATGAGCAGGGTGATACCACCAAATACCTCACCGGTCTTGATGAACCCGCCCAATTCCCTTTTGCCGCTTTTTTCGTCATAAATGGAAATTTGGCCGCTTCTGATCACATAGATATGCTGAATCGTTGTTTTGCCTTGTTCAGCCAACAAGTGGCCTTTGGGAAGGTGCCTGGCTATGGCTTGACCAGCCAAATAGCCCAACTCCTCTTCGGGTAACATTTCAAAATGCGGCATGCTTTTCAAATAGCTGCGGACCATATCCTTCATCGGCACCCCCAAATTTGTAAATCCAAGTGCTGAGATCCGCCTTAACTATATGATCAAACGTGCAACGAACACAAGAAAGGTAGGAAAAAATTACGCCTTCAGAGATGATGCCATTGTTCCTGCGATGGCCTTAAAGGCGGACGCAACCGGTGAATCTTTATGCTTCTCCTGAAAAGCCACCCCGGCATCACCACAGGTAACCATCTCAGGATCGAAAGGAATACGCCCTAGAAAGGGGATCCCCATCTGATCGGCCATACGCTCTCCGCCACCGGAACCGAACAGGTCGATGATACAATCGCAATGAGGGCATGCCAGACCGCTCATGTTCTCGACAATACCAAATACCGGCATTTTAACGGTTTTGCAAAAGTTGATGGACTTGCGCACATCAGCCAGGGATACCTCTTGGGGGGTGGTCACGATTACCGCTTGTGCATCGGGGATCGTTTGCGCGATGGTCAAGGGTTCATCACCTGTCCCCGGCGGAGCGTCAATAACTAAAAAATCGAGATCGCCCCATGCAACCTGCCCGATAAATTGCTGAATGACAGAGTATTTTACCGGTCCTCGCCAAATGATGGCATCATCCTGGCCGGTGGTCAGTGATTCCACAGATACGGCTGATAGGTGTTGATTATACCTTTTGGGAACCAGTTGTTGCTCACCGTTCATATCGAGGATGCCGTCAAGTCCGAGCATGCGCGGGATGTCGGGTCCATGAAGATCCACGTCGAGCAAACCCACCGAGTGCCCTTTTGCGGCCAGTGCCAGGGCGAGATTGACCGACATACTTGATTTGCCCACACCGCCCTTGCCGCTCATGATGATAAATTTTCGCTGTATGCGTTGTAAGGCCTTTTTAACGGCCGCTTCAAGGGCCGCTCTTGGATTGGCTTTTTTTTGGGCTGCATCCATACTTGGCTGTATCTCTACCATCGCTGTAACATCCTTCTAACTAAAAATTTTCAATAATCCTGCCCACATCCTGATCTCCACAAGACGGGCACTTATCGGGCCGCCCGGTTCCGCAACCCGCCTCCCACTCATAATGGCATGCCCGGCAACCAAACTTCCGTTTGCCGTCATCAATCTGATAGTTGCCGCCTTCGAGCAGAATGGCTTTACCATTCACGATGGCTTCAGCAACGATACGCCTGGCCTTTTGGACGATGCGCCCAAAGGTTGCACGGGACACCCCCATCCTCCGACCGGCCTCCGCTTGGGATAAACCTTCCAGATCCGCCAGGCGGATCGCTTCCATTTGATCGATGGTCAGACGTACCTCTTCAATCTCCCTCAGCGGCACACCGCGAGGCTTGAAATAGCTTGCGCTGGGATCACACGCGACCAATCGGCTTTTTTGGGGTCTGGCCAAACCAACTCCACTTTGGGTATATGCTCACTATGTCCCATTTTCTTAATCGCATCCGTTTACCATGTCAAAGCAGCCCAGTCTTATAATGCATACAATAAGAGCAAAATCAAATGAAACACGTAAAAACACAGACGCACGACAGGTAAACGCCGGCACAAGCTTTTATTTATTTATTTTAGCGCATTAACTAAAATTTTAGTCCAAGTTCCACAAACGCCCCCCCCAGATCAACGTCTGCCTCCACATCCTCTTCGTCAACATCCAGTTGATCCAAACGATAACCGCCGGCAATAAAAACCGGGCCGGCAAATTGATAACGCAAGCGTCCAATCAGGCTGTACAATTTGTTATCACCGATGGCAACGCCGCGGCCCTCCGCCTCTATTGAGAAGCTGTCCGTCGGCATAATCTGAAAAGCCAGGTACAGCATGGGCACCGGCAGCGTGATGCTTTCCTTTTCTTGAACCGTGACCGCACCGGACAAGCCGCTGAGGCTGGCCTCCAAATCGAGAATGCGTAAATTCAATCCCACATCGATATTAAACTTTCCTGCAGATGCCGTCTTGATGAAAGGCAGACCATAGTACAATCCTACATCGTACTGGTTTATCGTAATCTTTGAAGTCAGTACGGTATCGGCATTGTAAGTGGTGTCGCCGAAGTTGAACGCGATGGATTTGCTGCCCGTGCCCTCAAACTCAGCGGGGGCCCCTGCCAAATAGATATTCGGGAAAAAAATCGGTGTATCGATATTAATGCGACCTATCATGCGGTTTTCATCATCAAATCCCAAATCATTTTCAAGGTCCAGGATGTCTGTTGCACTCAATGCTTCGTACCCCAGTGAGCCGCCTAAAGACTGCTGCCACCCGCCGATGGCGACCTCCAGCCCGGCTGCATACGGCTGGGAAACGGTAATACAGGCGACGATTAGGATTGCATACCATAATTTTCGAAACATGTGGTCCTCCCTAAAAGACTTTATGGATTGATTATACCGTTTACTTGTCATCGGACGGGTTATCGGGCCGGCTCTGGGATTTATAGTAGGTTGCCGTTGAGGAAGCTAGCAAATAGTAGATCGAACCACCAAAAAGAACGAGATTAAGAGCGGATTCGAATACAAGCCCTTTAAAAAAGAAAATCACCGTCAGCAAGAGCCCCATACTATTAGCCAGCACAGAGATCCATCGCGCCCAGTTCTGGGCCTGGAATAAAAAAATGGCTAATATTCCTATAGCGATAGATAGTTTAAGAACCCAATCATTGTCTCTGGTTAAGTAATAATAGAGTGCGATGAACCAAATCCAGCTAATGAGCCAAAGGGTGGCTCCGACCCTGGCTGAGAAAGGCATATTTCTGATTTTATCAATACTGAACGGCATAAAGTACCTTTTGTTCCATTCTTGGTTCCGGCTATTGTGCAGGGCGGTGAACGACGAGTTTCTGGCCCGGTTGAATGACACTGCCCGGCTTCATTTGATTCATTTTGAGCAATTGGCCAACCTCCAGGTTGTATTTTTTACTGATGCTGTAAAGTGTTTCTCCGGCTTGCACTTGGTGATACTGGATTCTGTTTTCAACCTTTTTCGTGTCGGCTTGTTTTGGTGCGGCTTTACTAGTAATAGGGACTTGGGTTTCATTGAGTTGCTTTTGCAATGTCTCCAAACTCATGGTTAAATGATCCATGCGCAGGGACGTGGATGCTTCACTTCGATCAAAGCGGTCTTTAAATTTTTCAAATGATTTGGCCTGTTCCCATATGCGGGTCACCTTTTCATCAATGGCTTCATATTTATCCAACCGTTCTTCGAGTTTTTGAAGCCGTTCACTTAAAGCCGTCAACTGCTGAGAGGAAATATCACCGGAGTTTCCATTCATTACCAGCATCAAAAGCGCAACAATCAGTGCAGCAATTGCGGCCGCGAGCAATACAAGCAACAATGGAATTTTATTGAAGGCGCGGCCCTTTCTAGTATCTTTACGATCCGCCCACGGAGAATATTGCTCTTCATCAAAGAACTCTTCTTCTTTAGCATTCTCTTCTTTGTTCACCAATTCTCCAGAATCTTTCCATTTCATTGATCCACCTCAGGACGCCTTGTTTTCATCAAGATTTTATAGCCCTATCAAGCTTCTCAATATAAAACAAAAGTTTCAATCTTTTCAAGTAGAAACATCACCTCTGGTTTTTTGCGTCTACATAATCCCCATTGTTGCAAAAGAAGGTTAGCATCAAACGAATTGCTCAAAAGCTTTCCAAAACTGACCTCGCAACGTATCGCATTCCTGCAGGATTTCATGGCGTGCGCCATAGATGATTTCCAATCGACAGGATGACAATTGGGTGGCCGTATGCCGGATCGCCTGGTTGGAAACAATACGATCCCGGCCTGCAGCCACCAACAGCAGGGGTGTATGAATGGAAGAAAGATACCCAGGCTGCTGAAGCTGATCAATGGCTTCATACGTGGCTGCAAGCCAACCGAAAGTGATGGAGGTCACCAACAGTCGTGAATTCTGTTTTACGAGTTGTTGAACGCGATGAAAACGGTTTGGATCATGGGTAAGCCAGTTGGCCTGAAATGGTCGGTGATAGTTGTCGTTGCGTGCCAGCGTAGGGATATTCAACTTGTGCAGTCTCAGCTTGACGAAAAATTGACTGCACTGCCGCACAAAAGAGCTGGGTATCGGGTAGGTCCGGATATCCACCATTGGAGCCATTAATATGGCTTTATCTATGCTCTCGGGGAACTGCTTGAGGAAATGCAATAGGATGTTGGCTCCCATGGAATGGGCCAAAACGATCAAGGGGCGATTGTGTTGTTTAAAAACCACTTTGTCCAAAAACCATGCCAGATCAGAGATATAATGCTCGTAACTCCTGACATAACCTTTCTGGGGGTCCTTTAACAACCGTTCCGACAAGCCCTGCCCCCGCCAATCCATACAGTAAACATCGAAACCGCGGACAAGGAGATCTTGAATGGTCTCGTGATACTTCTCGACGAATTCAGTCCTGCCACCCAAAACAACGACAGTACCACGGCCATTGGTGCTTTCGGATCGCCAATGCCCATATCTCAATCTTATGCCGTCAAATGTATTAAGATAGTTGTAGGGTATATAATTCACGTTCTCTCTTACAATCCAAGTCACACGCTTGCCGTGTGAGCGTTGACTCTGAATGCGATATCAATTATGTTGCTCTCCGGTCGCCCCGTTGGCGACTGGTCATCATTAAATGTTTCATCCATAAAGTCAACATATTGGAAGGAGATCATCATAATGGGCCATCACTCTCATCAATTTGTTGAGACCTATGACGGCATGATCGGCTTCGGCTTGAACCGTGAAACGGATGAGAATACCGTCATATGCTATCTTCAAAAGTTCTCGGATGATGAATTGATGGCGCTGATGCGGACCCGCATGAAAGATGAAGAATTGGCGGGATTGTTTGATCAATTGTCCAACCTGTTGCGCAAACATCTGAGCGAAGATGAATATCATCGATATTTTCTCAAGGATTAGGAACTGTAGATATGTTAAATAAAGTCCATCTCCAACGATACGCGGAAGTTCTGTTGTGGGGACTTAAGATTGCACGTAACAAAACCTTCAAAAAAGGGGATGTTATCCTGGTTCGATATCATATTCCGGCCTTGCCTCTGGCGGAAATTCTCTATGCCCATTTAATGGAGATGGGGATGAATCCTGTGATGCGGCTAAGTCCGACACCTAATATGGAAAAAAGCTTTTTTATGATTTCCAATCACCACCAACTCACCTTCCAGCCGCCGGGTGAAAAAGAATTGTACCGAAATCTGAATGGCAGCATCTTTCTACACGCCCCTGAATCCATCACCCACCTCAGTAAAGTTGACCCCAAAAAAATCGGGAGCCATACTTTGGCCCTCAAACCGTTGCGCGAGATTATGGACAGGAGAGAATCCCTAGGTCTCTTTAGTTGGACTTTGTGCATGCTGCCCACTTCACAATTGGCCAAGCATGCAGGGTTGAGCATGAAAGCATACACCGACCAGATTGTGAAAGCCTGCTGGCTGCATCGTCGAAACCCGGTATCCCATTGGAATGAGATCTACAAAGACGCTCAACAGGTCAAAAAATGGTTAAATCGCATGTCTGTGAAACATTACCGGGTGGAATCAAAAAATGTAGATTTGGTGGTCACGCCTGGAGAGCAAAGGCGCTGGATTGGTATTTCAGGACACAATATACCCAGTTTTGAATTGTTTCTTTCGCCGGATTGGCGCGGCACCAGCGGTGTCTATTATGCCGACCAACCCTCCTACCGCAACGGCAATCTGGTAACGGATGTCCGTCTTGAATTCCAAAAAGGAAGTGCGGTCACCATCAAGGCCACAAAAGGTGAAGCTTTTGTACGCAAACAGATGGGGATGGACAATGGCGCCAACAAATTGGGAGAATTTTCACTGACAGACAAGCGATTCTCTAAAATCAATCGGTTTATGGCCAACACATTGTACGATGAGAACTACGGCGGTCGATATGGCAATTGTCATGTAGCCGTAGGTGCTTCATATTCAGACACTTACAGCGGCAAACCATCCGAATTGACCAAGGCCCGCAAGAAAAAATTAGGGTTTAACGATTCGGCCCTCCACTGGGACTTGGTGAACACCGAAAAAAAACGTGTCACGGCCCGTTTGAAAACCGGCCGGAACATTACGATTTATGAAAATGGTCAGTTCTTATACTAAGGTAATATACCGGGGAAATAGGCGATGGCTCAATTCGGGGATGAGTTACAACTGTTGTCAACCGGGTGAACCTGGTCAGCTGATATCGGCAATGAACAGCATGTTCGGCAAATTCAATAGTAGACCGGACGCGAAGGATCCTTTTAACAATCTGTCCCATGATGGGTTAAGTACTGCACCTTGTCGATCAAGCTTCGAATGGCAAAGGGTTTTTGCAGAACATCATCAAAATCCCCGCCATGCAGCAGCCATGGCGTCCCGGACAACCCGATAACCGGCGTGCTGCGCCGCTCGGAACCGCGGATGTGGTGGACGACTCGATGCCCATCAATACCCGGCATGCGCACATCTGTGATCACCAAATCATAGGCGCCGTTGTCAAATTTGGCCATTCCGCCTTCAGCATCATCGGCTGTTTCCACCGCGACATCCACCCGACTCAGGGCAATTTTAAGTAGATCTCTGATCATCTGTTCGTCGTCAATGACCAAGACATTGCGCATGCATCTCCCCCTCTTCATATGCATCATACGAAGCAGCTCATATTCCGATTTCGCGCATTATATAGTATTCGAATGGCATGTCAAGCACAAGATATAGAGCCCAACCTCTCTGGCGTCGTCTATCCGAAATACCCAAAGAGCGCCATCGCCTAACCCCGGTGATACTGAAATGAAGGGGAACTTAAGGGATCATCTTGCGGATGTCAATTCCGATAGGGGCCGGAATGCCTTAAATCCGCTCAAAACCGGCCTCTGATTTCCATTGATTGGTAAGCATTAAATATTAATACGGAAAAAACGGTACAACGCGAAAATTCCGCTATATGAGCGCTATTGCCAGTAGAAATAATTTAAAAAAGATCTCAATGCATTAGCATAGTTTTGAACATTTTTTAAACATTCAGAAACTATGGAAAATCTCGTTTTTAGTGAAAAAATCGACGAATTCTTGTGATTAGTGGATATCAAGGTATGGATGATAAAAATAACGCCATAAACGGGTGGGTACGTCATCATGGCTTAAGTTGGTGCTATGGTTACACTTTGTATTTTCCGAAATCCTCCGGAGACAGCTTTTCCAGATACTCGGCCCACTTTTTACCTTCCTCACTCGTATCCAGGACTTCCACATCGCCGTCGGTCTGCCTGGACTTTGCAATGACCTTATCATCGACATAGATGGGCGCTTTAAATCGCAGGGCAATGGCAATGGCGTCGCTGGGCCGCGCATCCATGGTGAACGACGCATTATCCCCATCAAAATGGATCAGTGCGAAAAAAGTGTTGTCGCGCAGATCACAAACCTCAACTTTGGTCACGGCAACGTTCATCTGTTCCGTAAAATTCTTAAACAGGTCATGGGTCATGGGCCTCTCGAATTCAATATTTTGAAGGGCTGAGGCAATCGATGTGGCCTCCAACAAACCGATCCAGATAGGAATGGCACTCTTTTCATCCTCCGTTTTCAAAATGATAATGGGTGTATTGGAAGCCGGGTCAATGGTCAGCCCGGCGATACTGGCTTTATGCAGCATGGGTATGCTCTCCTTTCCCCAATGGCTCAAGCACATTTGTGGGTGATACAGGGCGGCCCAATAAACAATGGCGCAACCCTTTTTCTATCATGATCTGCAGGATCTGCCCTGTCAACATCTGATTTTCGGAATATAGTTCGGATGGGCAGGTAAAATGTACGATTTTATTGGTGGACGTTCTACCGGACCACTGCTGCCGTGGTTTTAATACCTCCCCATCACCGCCTTGATTGATTCCCGTGGGATTGCCATTGGGGCCATCGACAAGAACCGCCTGAATCTTTCCGACCAAGTCGCTATTCTTTTTAAGTGTCACTTTCTCCTGACATGCCAAAATTTGCTGTAAACGCTCTTTTTTAACATCTTCATCAACTTTGTCCTTGAACCGCACAGCCGGCGCATTGGGCCGATCAGAATAAATGAACGCAAAAAGACCGTCAAAGCCCACCTTTTGAACCAACGATATGGTGGCGTCAAAATCTGTGTCTGTTTCACCGGGAAATCCAACAATAATGTCGGAAGTTACGGCAATGTCCGGAAACAGCTCCTTCAAGCGTTGCACCTTTTCCATGTAAATTTGCCGTGTATAGCGACGATTCATCCGCTTTAAAACGGCGTCAGACCCCGATTGGACCGGTAAATGAATATGATGACATAATTTTTCCAATTGGTTAAAGCACTGAATCAATTCCTCAGAAAAATCTTTGGGATGTGATGTGGTAAACCGGATGCGCTTGAGGCCGGCAATGTCATTGATCTTTGTTAACAGCTGTGCAAATCCGCCAAACCCCTCCTTTTTCCCGTAGCTGTTAACATTTTGCCCCAAAAGGGTTACCTCGCGGACGCCTTTGGAAACAAGGTGTTCAATTTCCGAAACAATATTATCCATGGTACGGCTCGATTCCCTGCCGCGTACATGGGGAACCACGCAATAGGTACAATAATTATCACAACCTCTCATGATGGTGACAAAAGCCGAAGCTCCTGTTTGGGGATAGGCGCTGAGCACAAAATCGTCCGCAGAGACGGATTCTGATATCTCAACATCCACCACGCGACATCGCGATCGGACGATGCGTTTGATGATATTCGGCAGGCGACCAATGGCATGGGTGCCAAAAACCAAATCCACATGGGGCATACGCTTTAAAATACGCCGGCCCTCCTGTTGGGCCACACAACCGCCAATGCCAATGATAAGGTCCGGATGACGTTTTTTCAGCGGTAGCAGACGCCCCAAAAAACTGAATGCCTTTTGCTCGGCTTTTTCCCGGATCGAACACGTATTTACGATGATCACATCGGCCTTTTCCAAGTCAGATGTCGGTTTATACCCCATGGGCGCTAAACGGCTTTGAATCTGTCCGGTGTCATACACGTTCATCTGACACCCCATGGTGTTGATGAATAGATGCCTCGTGCTCATTAAAATTCCTCGCTGGGTAATTGAACTTCCGATTCCGCAGGTTCGATAAGTATTGACTTGCGCAAATCGTCCATAACCGATTCGGCCACCGCCTCACAACCCGGCGCAACCGCCAATGAAATAAGTCCCGTGGCCGCATCCACGGTAGATACCACCGCCACACCTTCATAGGCCTCGAAAATAAAGCGAATCACGTTAATCTGTCTGCGATCAACACGATATATCTGCTTTGAGGTTTCTAACATATAATTATCCCTTGTTTGGTAGTCTAATATAGGATATGGCCCTTTCATGCAAATGCAATGGAAAATATTGCAGCCCGATCCGAAGAAGGTTAAAGCCATTCAAGCGCATTTAAATTGCCATCCCATCACGGCAACAGTGATCGCAAACCGCAATATTACCTCGCCACTTCAGGCGAATGATTTCATTAATCCAACACTGGACACACTATCTTCGCCTATGGGTCTAAACGGCATGGCCGCCGCAACCCAGCGGATACTGCATGCCTTAAAGACCGACGAAAAAATCTTGATATTCGGAGATTACGATGCCGACGGCGTAACGGCCGCCGCCCTGCTCTTCCAATTTCTCCGCAGCGCCGGTGCCGATGTAATGGTCCACCTGCCCCATCGCATCGAAGAAGGCTACGGTTTACAAGCCAAGCATATTAACCAGTTGGCGGTTCCCCGCGGTATTGGCCTGATTATCACGGTGGACTGTGGATCCGGCAGCCATGAAGCCGTGGATGCGGCCAAACGTTTTGGGATCGATGTGATCATTACCGATCATCACAATTATGAGTCGCTGCCGGACGCGCATGCCGTCATCAATCCCAAGATGTCGGATCAACCTCAAGATTTAGCCGGTTTAGCCGGCGTTGGCGTGGCCTTCTATTTGGCTATTGGCTTGCGCATGCTGCTGCGCGAAAACGGTTGGTGGAACCGGCATGATGAACCGAGGCTCATCGATTATTGCGATTTGGTGGCCATAGGTACCATTGCGGATATGGTACCGCTTACCGATGCGAATCGCGTGTTTGCCAAGGCAGGCATAAAACAGATCAACGCCTCACCGCGCCCCGGTGTTGAAGCGCTGTGCCGGGTGTGCAAGATCAATCCGGAATTGCTTTCCTCAGAGGACATTGCCTTTCGACTGGCACCGCGAGTCAATGCGGCTGGACGCATCGCCCATGCTCAGACGGCCCTTGAGCTGCTGAATTCCGAAAAAGCGTTTGCTGCCCATGAGTTGGCCGAGATACTCAGTGGCCTGAACCAGCGCCGTCAGGAAATTGAACGGCAAATCTTTAATGCCATCGTTGAACGCGTGGAGGGCCGAAATGACCTGCTCAAGCGCAAAACCCTGTTATTGGCCGATGAACGTTGGCACCAAGGTGTTCTCGGCATTGTTGCGTCCAGATTAACCGCTCGCTATCACCGGCCTGTGGTGTTGTTGGGCATCCAAAACGGTATGGGCAAAGGATCCGGACGCAGTATTGCACAACTGGATTTGTTCGAGGCATTGCGTCGCTGTGAACACTTGCTGGAACAATATGGCGGACATCGGTTAGCTGCAGGCTTATCTGTGCGCACCGAAAATATCAGAAAACTCCAAGCCGCCTTTGAAGAGGCGGTCAGCCGGTTGGGGGGCCTTTCAGAAAAGGCCCCTGACCTGGTCATCGATTGTGAAATTCAATTTAATCAGATCAATCCTCAACTATTGGATGAACTAAAAAATCTTGAACCCTTTGGAACGGATAATCCGGCACCGATTTTTGCCGCAAAAGATATCTATGTCTCCTCGGCAGCCATGGTGGGTAAATGCCATCGCCGAATGTCTGTACGGCAACCTTCCAATAACAGCACTTGCATAGATGCTATCCAATTCAACTTGGCACCGGACAGCCCGAGGGCTGAAAGATTTGATCATCTGGCCTTTCGTTTGCAATGGAACCAATACCGCGGTCAAAAAAGAATCCAAATCGTGGTGGAAGACTTCTGAATCTTGTGATTTATACTTGCAAACCCTTCAGGTTCTTTTTATGATGATATGTTACCAAGAAATCATGGAACACTGAATTTGCCGATGGATCGAAATGCGGCGTGGAATAACAAATAATCGTTAAAGGTAGTTCAAAATGGGCAAAGTTTTTCGTCCAAGTCACCGTGAGTCAAGCCTGCTGTCAAAAATCGAGTCTTCCAAGGAGCACGCTCGACGACGTACCATCAGCGCAGCACGTGACCATATCGATACTCTCGGCAATGCCATCGCCATGAAGCTGGTTGAGACTCAATTGGTTGAAACTACAGACAAAAATGGTCTTGAAGAACAAATTGTCAAATGCCTGGACGGTCTGGGTCGGGCAGATGAATTTGACATAGACTATCTTATTGCACCCTACCGTCAATTGGTAAAGCATCCCAATGTGGTGAGCATCTATGTCACAGCGTATCTACTGGAAAAACTGATCAATCACAAAACAGTAGTGGATATCTATGGATCAGATAATGATATTTATGGATGTATCCATGAACAGGTGGCCAAAATTTTACCCTAATCCATTGTAAAATGCGCCCTTCATTTATCCCGCGGTTAGTCAACGGGCCCTTCGACGATCCCGGGCTGTTTGTCTCTTTGACCTTTCGCAAAAGAGCCCTTCTCTTTGATTTGGGTGATTTGAATGCCCTTTCGGCCGGCGATCTACTCAAAACCACCCACGTTTTTGTCACCCACACCCACATGGATCACTTCACCGGTTTTGATCAATTGTTGCGCTTGCTGCTAGGCCGGGGCAAAACTTTGCATATGTTCGGTCCCAAAGGATTTTTGATGAACCTCAAGGGCAAATTGCAGGCTTACACGTGGAATCTGGTCCACAATTACGATGAAGGGCTAACCATC
>JASFER010000126.1:0-16360 GCA_050124755.1 Desulfobacteraceae bacterium | reverse complement strand
TTTCCAGGCCTATGTCAATAGCAGTAGTGAAAAAGTGACCTCAAAAAAATAATCCGTCACCACAGACCGGCGATACTCAGCAATCTTGAGTTCCAATCCATTTTCATTGACTTCTTGTATTCAATGGTATATCTATAAATGACCATGTATAAATTTATAATAGGTTTCCATGCGAGAATTCATAAAGGTCATGAAGGCGCTGTCGGATCCCAACCGGGTGAAGATTGTCAAAATGCTGCAACACCGGGTACTGTGTGTTTGCGAGATCCAAGCCGCCCTCGAATTAGCACAATCCACAGCCAGTAAACATCTGAAAGTGCTGGAAGAGGCAGGTCTCATCTCCTTTACCAAAGAGGGGTTATGGGTGAATTATCGATTGTCAGACGGTCGGCAAAGTCCATATGCAGCGGCTATCCTCGGAAATTTAAAACACTGGCTTGAGGATAATATTGAATTGGCCCGTTTGATGGAGCGTTTGGCCGGCATTGATCGGGAGACGGTCTGCGGCAGTTGAAACGCAGATGCATTTTTTTGTGTCTATAAATCGATATATGACGATATAGCAAACAGGTTAAGAGCATGATGACGGCAAAACCAAAGAAAAAGCTTTCTTTTTTAGATCGGTTTTTGACCCTGTGGATTTTTTTGGCCATGGCCTTGGGGGTCGGCGGGGGCTACCTCTTTCCCAAAATTAAAGAGATCATCAACCAGTTCTCTGTGGGGACCACCAATATCCCCATTGCCATTGGATTAATATTGATGATGTATCCGCCCTTAGCCAAGGTCAAGTATGAGAAACTGGTGTATGTTTTTCGTGACTTCAGGGTTTTGGCGCTCTCTTTAATTCAGAACTGGGTAATCGGACCTGTGCTGATGTTCGGTCTGGCTGTCGCCTTTCTATCCGGGCATAGTGAATATATGGTAGGATTGATTCTGATCGGCCTGGCCCGATGCATCGCCATGGTCATTGTCTGGAACGATTTAGCCGCAGGTGATCGAGAATACTGTGCCGGACTGGTGGCGTTTAACGCCATTTTCCAGGTCCTCTTTTTCTCTGTCTATGCTTATATTTTCATCACTGTGCTGCCTAAGTGGGTTGGCTTGGAAGGGATGGCGGTGGATATCTCCATGGCACAGATAGCCGAGAGCGTTTTTATCTATTTGGGCATTCCGTTTCTTGCCGGCCTGTTGTCCCGCATAGTCGGCCTCAAAACAGTGGGCGCAGGGGTCTATGAAGCAAAATTTATTCCCAAGATCAGCCCGGTCACATTAATTGCCCTCCTTTTCACCATCATTGTGATGTTTTCACTCAAGGGCGAGTATATCGTTCAACTTCCCATGGATGTGATCCGAATTGCGGTGCCGCTATGCATCTATTTTGTGGTGATGTTTTTTGTCTCCTTCTTTCTTTCCATGAAAGTGGGTGCGACCTACGAGCAGTCCACCACGCTCTCATTCACTGCCGCCTCCAATAATTTTGAATTGGCCATTGCCGTGGCCGTTGCCGTGTTTGGACTTGAATCCGGCCAGGCGTTTGCCGCCGTCATAGGACCGCTGGTAGAAGTGCCTGTGCTGATTATGCTGGTCAATGCGGCCCTGTGGTTCAAAAACCGGTATTTTACGCTGTCGGTGAGTTCGCCCGCCGGTGTTTGCCACGTGATTGATTGTTCTCAAACCGGGTGCAATGCACCCGGTTACAACCGCAACGATTGAAACACTGTCGTGTTTTTGTTTTTCCGGCCTATGGCCGGAAATCCAGGCCACCCGCTATGCGGTTGGTCGTTGACTCCAAAAGGTTGATTATTGGCATGCTTAGGGCTATATCTGGGTGACGAACACTTGACGCTATAAGCGGCTCGGCGATGTGGCACAATGTATGAGATTTTTGAAAACATCCTAATCATGATCCTTACCATCCTGATTTTGGTGACCGGAGCCTATCTGGTCCTGCTGCTGCTTGGATGGGGGCTTAAATTGAAGTCCGGCACCCGCGAACAGCAGGGTTTGACTGATTTATGGATCGCCAATCAGACCGAGGCCGTCAGAAACAAGCCTGAAAACGAGCCCAAAAAAAACCGGAACACGATCCCACCGACTGGGAGGCATAAGCCGACCGTTATTGATTAAATCATACCTAACTCATGTTCCCACCATGTATAACTGTTTGAATCAAATGAGTATTCCGCAATACATGGCTGGGTCGGGGATCTTCTCTTGCCTTGACATCGCCAATGGTATGGCTTAGAAAGCATTTCGCGGTTTATTGGTATGAATTGAGGTAAGGAGCGAGTTGTGGGGCGCCAATTTCACCCAGCCTTATACTTGGCACTGTTTGGCAGCGCCATTTTAATCGCCGTTGGTGCAGGTTGGTTTTTTGCTCAGCAAACTACAGAACAAACCAACGGTGAATTAAGCACAACCCGCTACGAGGCGCCGTCGTTTGAGAAACTGGAGGTCCATCTTTATTTCGGTGACAGCCAGGGACGCTATCTAACTGCCGAACAGCGGGTTGTTGACCGGCCCGCGGATGCGGTCGCCTTTGGGAGGCGTATCCTATCGGCATTATTGGAAGGGCCCAAGCAGGGAGCCACACCGACCCTCCCCCAGGGAGTGGGATTGCGCGCGCTATACATTATGGCCGATGGTACGGCTTATGTGGATTTTGTAAGCGGATCCTTTGAGAACCACCCCGGTGGTGTGGCGTGTGAGTTGCTCTCCATTTATTCCATTGTCAATACATTGGTGCTCAACGTGGAAGAGATTCGAACGGTAAAAATACTAATCGGCGGCCAAGAAGCTGCCACCTTGGCCGGACATGTGGATTTGAGCCATCCATTCAAGGCCGATATGCTGTGGGTGAGATGACAAAATCCATCAAATTACAGAATATTCGAAATATCGGCATCATTGCCCATATCGATGCCGGTAAAACCACAGTGACCGAACGTGTTTTATATTACACCGGACGATCCCATAAGATCGGTGAGGTGCATGACGGCGAAGCGGTCATGGATTGGATGCCGGATGAGCAGGAACGGGGCATCACCATTACATCCGCCGTCACCGCCTGTCCCTGGAAAGGCAAAGAGATCCATATCATCGACACGCCCGGTCATGTGGATTTCACCATCGAAGTCGAGCGCTCCCTGCGAGTTTTGGACGGGGCCGTAGGGGTATTTTGCGCTGTAGGGGGCGTTGAGCCCCAATCCGAAACCGTGTGGCGCCAGGCTGATAAGTACAAAGTGCCCAAGTTGGCCTTTGTCAATAAACTGGACCGTATCGGTGCGGATTTTTTCGGTACGGTGGAAATGATAAAATCGCGCCTGGATGCCAATCCTCTAATCCTTCAATTGCCGTATGGGGTTGAGGACAGTTTGAGCGGGGTGATCGACCTGATTCGTATGCAGGCCATTGTGTGGGATGACGACACATTGGGCGCCACATTTCGAACCGAAGAGATTCCGGATGATGAAAAAGAGCAAGCCCTGGCCTATCGGGACAAACTGTTGGAAACCCTTGCCGACCAGAACGATGCCATCATGGAAGCCTATCTGTCCGAAGAGTCCATCGATGAACAGACCTTGATCGACGCTATCCGGCAAGCCACCATTGATTTAAAATTGGTTCCGGTTTTGTGCGGCAGCGCCCTTAAAAACAAAGGCGTCCAGCCGCTGTTGGACGCCATTGTGGCCTATCTGCCCAGTCCGGCGGATGTGCCGCCGATCAAAGGCATCCATCCGGAGACCAATGATTCCATCGAATGCCCTCCCGTGGCCAAGCACCCGTTAGCGGCACTGATCTTCAAGGTGGCGATGATGGAGGGTCGAAAGCTCTCCTTTGTGCGCGTTTACAGCGGGAATCTCGAGGCCGGCAAAGATGTATACAATCCAACGCGAAAAATAAAAGAGAAGCTGTCTCGAATACTGCGAATGCATGCCAATAAGCGGGAACGGGTTGACGTTGTCGGCCCGGGCAGCATCGTCGGGGTGGTCGGGCTCAAGCAATCTTCCACCGGCGAGACACTGTGTCCCAAAGATCACCCGGTATTGCTTGAAAATATAGACGTTTATGAACCAGTGATCTCCGTGGCCGTGGAACCTAAAACCCATTCGGATCAGGACAAGCTGCTTGATGTTCTAAATAAATTCATGACCGAAGATCCGACCCTGCGTGTCAAACAGGATGAAGACACGGGACAGATGATCCTTTCAGGTATGGGCGAGCTGCATTTGGAGGTGATTGTCAGCCGTATGCGCAGAGAGTTCAATACCCAGGTGAATGTCGGCAAACCCCAGGTGGTTTACCGAGAGAGTATTGAAAACGAAGCGGAAGCCGGCGCTGTTTTTGATAAGGAAGTAGCCGGCCAACGCCATTTTGCTGAAGTGAAACTGCGATTGAAACCCTTGGCCCGGGGTAAAGGCAATCGATTTGCCAGCAAAGTGGATGAAGCGGTTATACCTGCGGTGTTTATCCCCGCCATCGAAAAAGGGGTGATGGAATCCATGTCCAGCGGCACATTGATGGGCTATCCTGTGGTGGATGTTGAAGCGATACTTATCGGTGGCAGCTTCAAGGAGTCCCAGGGCACTGAACTGGCCTATCAGGTCAGTGCCGCCATGGCTTGCAAAGAGGCCATGACTGCCGGCAATTGCTTTTTGCTCGATCCGATCATGAAAGTTGAAGTGTTCGTTCCCGAGGAGTTTATGGGAGACGTGATCGGCGATCTCAATGCGCGATCGGGAAAGGTCGAATCCATTGAGCCCAAAATGGGCGTCCAGGAAATTCGTGCCGTAGTGCCGCTGGCCAAGATGTTCGGCTACTCCACGGCACTGCGCTCGGCCACCCAGGGACGGGGAACCTTCAGCATGCAATTCTCACACTTTGATAAGGCGTAATTATTATTTCTTTTCTTTGGACAGCGGGTCCATAGCCTCCAAGGTTTTTTCGACGGTTTCGAGTTTGGCCGGATCTTCAAGCATGCGCCGGGCTTTGTCAAGGTGAAAGCGGGCCGTTCGGTATTCGCTCTTTTTATAGTAAAATATTCCTAAATAATAGTGGGCGTCGGGCATGTCGTTGAGGCGACCGTAAGTTTCACCCAATGCATAGTAGGCTTGCTTGTAGTTCTTGTATTTATTGATCAGCGTGTTGAAGGTTTCCGCTGCAGCGCCCATTTGATCCAGTTCCATCTGTGAGCGTCCCAAGTAGAAAAGCCCCTCCGGATTGTCGGCCGTTATGGACAGCGCGCCTTCAAGTGTATTCAAGGCCTCTCGATAGCGGCCGTCCATAAAGTAGATTCGGCCCAGATCCGTCAAAATATAGGGGTCCAGTGCGTTTTTGGCCAGAGCTTGTTTGATATGGCGCACCGCTTCCGTTTTCTTTCCGACGCGAGCCAATACAAGTCCATAGCCATAGTGCATGTCGCTGTCTTTTGGATTCTTTTTCAAGGCTGTTTGAAACTCCTGGAGGGCGGTTTGGGGATCTCCATGCAGTGCTTTCAATCGAATACTGATTTTTCTAAATTGGGCGGATGGCGGCTTGGTGACCGGTGCCTTTTGGGGCCGGTGGTCGCTTTTCTTCACGTTCGACCATGAATCCACCCAGACGAGGCGATCTTCCAAGGCAGGGTGGGTCATCATATAGGTGGGGATTTGCTTGCTGCCGAACCACTGTTTGCTGCGAATTTTTTGCAGTGCCGTTAGAAGGCCTCGGGGGTCGTATCCGGCCTTTTGAATGTATTCCAACCCGCACTGATCGGCTTGTGCTTCATCATCACGGCTGTATGCCAATGACGCGGTCTGGCCGGCAGCTGCCGAACCGATGGTCAATGTCTGCATGGCCGCAGGATCTCCCGTTGCGGCGCCCAGGAAGACTCCCGCCACCATCCCGGCCATGGCGGCCAAATCAATTTTCTTCGAGCGCTCTATGCGTTTGGAGATATGACGATTGACCACATGGGCGATTTCGTGCCCCAATATGCCCGCCAGTTCATTTTCGTTTTCCAAGGCAGCCAGCAGGCCGCTGTTGATAAAGACATGGCCTGCGGGAGTGGCAAATGCGTTGTAAACATCCTCTTTAATAACATAGAAATGATATTCAAAGGGCTGGGGCGGCACGACGGCAAGGATTTTTTTCCCAACGCTTTCCACATATCCCACAATGGTTGGGTCATTGATCAATTCATATTTCCGACCAATGTACTTCATGAACTCACGGGCCAGCTTTTCCTCTTCTTTAATGGAGATTGCCCAGGCAGGTGAGCAAAAGGCAACTGTGAGGATGGTGGCTAATACCAGTCCGAAGCATTTGATTAATCTGTTTTTTTCCATTTTGAAGATCATCTCTGTGTGCAGACCTTTTGCACCAATGGTGTCGGTTGGAAAATGACAATGGACACGATGTTTGCATCACACGTCGGCCCCATTGGCAGTAGATGCATAGGGTATGTTTGTTCGATTCTTGAAGTGATATAACCTGTCGTTATTGTAATAATTTAAATGCAGTTGCCCACTGACCAGCCAATATATGGATACATATCATGACACAATCTTAACAGCTTTTCAAACACCATCTTTTATGCTATTGTCCCCATCCGATGGGACAGATATTATGCATAGCCAACCAAAAGGGGGGTGTCGGCAAGACAACCACGGCCGTGAATTTAGCCGCGGCTCTGGCGATATATGAGCAGAGGACGCTTTTGATCGATTGTGATCCCCAAGCCAACGCCACCACCGGAATCGGTATCGACAAGTCACAACTACAGCACACACTGTACCATGGTATGATCGGTGAAGATTCGGTGGATCGCCTGATTGTCGATTCCGAAATTGAGACCCTCAAAGTGCTTCCCTCGAGAGTGGAACTGATCGGCTTTGACGTCGAGATGATGGACCATCCCAATCGGGAAAGGGCGCTTAAACGGCTGATCGCGCCCATTGAACAACATTTCGATTATATTCTCATTGATTGTCCGCCGTCGTTGAGTTTGCTTACCGTGAATGCCATGACGGCCGCCACTGCTTTGCTCATTCCACTGCAGTGCGAATTTTATGCCCTGGAAGGGCTTAGCCAGCTGATTCAAACCTTCAATCGAATCAAACAAAGTCTCAATACCAACTTACAGATTGCCGGTATATTGTTGACCATGTTTGATAAGCGGACCAACTTGTCCCATCAAGTGGCTGAAGATGCGGAGGCCCATTTCAAAGAGCTTGTTTTCAATACCATTATCCCACGAAATGTGCGCTTGGGTGAATCCCCCAGTTTCGGCAAACCCATCCTGCTCTACGATGCGGCCTCTATTGGTTCCCGGAGCTATTTTGCGCTGGCGCAGGAACTCATGAAAAATGCCAGCGCCAATTGATGCCGCAAGAAGCCGGCTTTGAGCTACAGTATCCTTTTTGCCCGACCATCGCGGGGTGCAAAAACCTTTGGCCTGGGGATGTACTGTTGATCTTGCCAAGCTGTAATAGGAATTGACCATGAGCATATCACAACGCTCCCAAACATCCGGTACCCAAAAAAGAAAAAAACGTGCTCTTGGCAGAGGGCTTGACGCCCTCATTCCAAGCGTCGGCCCGGTTGAAGATGAAAAAGACGCCGCCGGTGCCAAATCTTTTCTGGAATGTGACGTCGACCTCATCCAACCCAACCGTTACCAACCCAGATCCCATTTTGCCACCGAAGAGTTGACCCAATTGAGCGAATCCATACGAACACAGGGTGTGCTGCAGCCCATATTGGTGCGAAAACTGGATATGGGATACGAATTGGTGGCTGGAGAGCGCCGGTTGCGGGCGGCCAAAATGGCGGGTTTGAACAAAGTGCCTGTGATGGTCAAGGATGTGACCAAAGCGGAAATGCTGGAGATCGCCATTGTGGAAAATATCCAGCGCGAAAACCTCAATCCCATTGAAGAGGCCGAGGCCTATCAACGACTGATTACCGAATTTGGGCTGACCCAGGAGCAAGCCTCTGAAAGAGTCGGCAAGAGTCGCTCGGCCGTGGCCAATTTTTTAAGGCTGCTCCAGCTTCCTGATGGCATCAAAGAGAGTATTACCAAGGGACAGCTTAGTATGGGCCATGCCCGTGCCCTGTTGGGAGCACCAAACCAGTCCCAACAGGAAACGGCCTGGCGGGTCATCATCCGAAAATCGCTTTCGGTTCGTCAGACTGAAGATCTGATCAAGCGGCTGCGCACTGCCAAAGAGACCGTTGCGCGCAAAAAAAGCACCACGGAAGATCGACATTTAGCCGGTGTGGCCGACAACCTCTCGCGGCAATTCGGGACCAAAGTTCAAATCAAGCGAAGAGGCAAAAAAGGAAAAGTGGAAATCGAGTTTTACAGCAACGATGACCTGAATCGTCTGTTGGAATTATTCAATGCAATGGCATGAGCAACCTTGGGCATTCACATTGTAATTGATGGGTACAACCTCATCCGCCAATCATCCCGGCTCAGTGCGCTGGAGCACCAGGATCTCCAGACCGGCCGAGAGGCATTGGTGGATGCTTTGGCAACTTATAAGAGGGTGAAACCTCACCCGATTACCGTCGTCTTCGATGGTGTTGACGCACCCACTGGCGTGCCGCGCCGAGATGTTCACAAAGGCGTTAAACTGTACTTTTCCGGTCCGGGTGAAACCGCCGACGATGTGATCAAACGCATGGCCGCACGTGAAAAGGATAAACTTCTGGTAGTTACTTCGGATAATGACATCATTCGCTATGTGGAGTCCATGGGGGCAACCGCCATAGGCTCCCAAGACTTTGAAGAGCGTCTGGTCATGGCCCGGTATATGGATCTCAAGGGCGCCGATGAAGATGTGCAAGATAGTGGCTGGCAGCCGACGACCAAGAAAAAAGGCCCCTCAAGGCGCCTGACCAAACGGCAGCGCAAGATAAAAAAGAAATTATCCAAATTATAAGAATATGCCAAAAAAGATTTGCATCATAGACGGACAGGGTGGCGGCATCGGCAGCACCATTATCAAGAAACTCAAATTGGTTTATGGAGAGTCCATTGAAATCCTGGCCCTCGGAACCAACGCCATTGCCACATCCCAGATGCTAAAAGCCAAAGCCAACCGCGGTGCCACGGGCGAAAATGCGATCGTTCACACGGTTCAACACGTCGATGTCATCGTGGGATCGGTGGGAATTGTTTTGGCCAATGCCATGATGGGCGAGGTGACACCCAGGATGGCGGCTGCTGTGTCCGGCAGCCGGGCACCCAAATATCTGCTGCCGTTGAGCCAGGAGAATGTATCCATTATCGGTGTTACCAACGATCCGCTGCCTCATCTCGTTGATGAATTGGTGGATGTTCGCTTGAAAGAGGTGATGAATGGCTTATAATTGGATTATGAATCGGTATTTCAAGAGGTTAACCTCATGTGTATTTATTAGGCCGTTTTATTCATCGGCCATTCAAGTTTTAGGTTTTAGGTTTTAAGTTTTAGGTTTAATGTATTCTGTCCATTTTTAATAAGAGCAGAAAATGACCAATTATATAATTTCTAAATTGCGATTGAGGTTTGTTTAATATGTGTGAAGCCAATGCCTATATGATTGATGACGGAGATGAGCGATTGATCATGGAGTCTGTGGACAAAATTGAACCCACAGATGGCGGACTCCGTTTGGTCAGCATTTATGGCGAGCAGAAATTTATTCAGGCCAGTGTCCATACGCTCGAACTCGTCGAACACAAGATATTGTTAAAGCCCTAACTGCTTAAGCTGTACCTAAAAACAAATGAAGATAACAGTCGCCAAGACGGCCGGTTTTTGCATGGGGGTCAGGCGAGCCGTCGAGCTGGCGCTGGATGCACCGGCAAAATATCCCAAACCCATTTACACTTACGGCCCTTTAATTCATAATCCTCAGGTATTGGCGCTATTTGCCGAAAAAGGGGTAACCATACTGGAAGAGATTCCTGAGCAAGGGGCCGGGACCGTTTTGGTGAGAGCCCACGGAATCCCTCCCGGCACGCGCGAAGGCCTCAAAAATGCCGGATTCAAAGTGATCAACGCCACCTGCCCCAGGGTGGTCAAGGTGCAATCCATTATCAAGAGCCACGCCCGCAAAGGATACGCGGTCATCATCGTAGGAGATGAGGATCATCCCGAAGTGGTGGGATTGCTCGGTTACGCCGGCGAAAAGGGGCTGGTGCTGCCTTCGCTGGAGGCCCTCCAAAAGGCGCCTCAATTTGAAAAAGCCATCATTGTGGCGCAGACCACCCAAAATCTGAGGGAGTACAATCAGATCAAGGCATGGGCTTCCGAGCATCGGCCCCATTATATCATTTATCACACCATTTGTGATTCCACTGAAAAACGACAATCCGAGGTCCGTCGCATTGCCAGGGAAGCCGATGCCGTGGTGGTCGTTGGCGGGAAAAACAGCGGTAATACCCAGCGGTTGGCTGAAATTGTCGATGCGGTTGGGAAAAAAGCCTATCATGTGGAGACCGAAGACGGGTTGGACACCGAAGCCCTATCAAAGATGCACAACATTGCCATTACCGCCGGTGCGTCGACACCCAGTTGGATTATCAAGCGGGTCATGCGGGCTATCCAACAGATTCCCATGAAAAAGGGGCGGGGTTTTCGCTCCTTTATGCTGAGGCTGGAGCGATTCGTGCTGCTGACCAACCTGTATGTGGCCCTGGGTGCCGGAGCCCTGGCCTTTGCAGCCATTCGACTTCAAGGATTCCCCACGATTTACCCTGCCATCGCCGTGGCCGTGCTTTATGTGATGTCAATGCATATATTGAATCATCTGACCGGCCGGGCGGAAAGCCATTACAATGATCCTGAACGCGAGCTTTTTTACAACAGATACAAGGTGCCGTTAACGGCCATGGTCGTCCTGGCAGGCGCTTTGGGACTGGTGGCGGCCTGTCAAATGGGTGTTTTTCCTTTCTGGGCCCTATTGTCCATGAGTTTTTTGGGACTTTCGTACAATTTGCGCATGGTTCCATATATTCAGCACTCCAAGCTGAGGCTGCGAACCATCCGTTCCTTTCCCGGGTCCAAAACCATCTTGATCGCTCTGGCCTGGGGGGTCGTGACCGCCGGTTTACCGGCTCTGGCTGCTACAGAAATACAGCCCATGGCCGGGGTGTTGACCTTTATCTGGGCTGCCGGGCTTGTTTTTTGCCGAACGGCCTTCTTTGATATCCTGGACATGCAAGGCGACCGCATTGTGGGAAAAGAGACCATCCCCCTTTTGATCGGTCAAAAGCGCGCTTTCAAACTGTTAAAATATCTCTTGGTTGCGGGGGGCCTGCTGTTGCTGGCGGGCGGCGCCACCGGTGTGATGACGCCCCTGAGCTATTTTCTGACCATACCATCCTTGATGATGCTGGGGGTTGTCCACGCCCACGAGCACGGCAACATGTTGCCGGGCATGCAGATGGAATTCAATGTGGAAAGCCTTCTGATACTTACCGGTGTAATTGCTTTTCTCTGCTCGGCGGTCTTCAAGTCTTGCATGGGTTGATCATTTAGTCCTCAATGGTGGGTTCACAACCATTGGCCAGGCGTTGAATATTGTCTTTATGACGTACAAGGATCAGTACCATGACAATGATGGTCGCTGCGCAAACCGTCGGGTTTTGGGTCGTGAACCAGACAGCGGGCGGCAGGATGAAGATCCCCGTCAACGACCCAACCGAAACCCGCCGTGACAAAAATACGGCCGCCAGGAAAGCGAGCAGGGAAATCAGACCGGCCAGTGGGGCAATGGGGAGCAGGCATCCCAGCGTTGTGGCGACCCCCTTGCCACTGGGCTTGAACTTTAAATAGATAGGGTGCATGTGCCCTAAGATAGCGGCCAGAGCCGTAAGGGACGGTACCCAATGATGGGCAGCGCTAAACAACAACACGCTGGCGTAGGTGGGCAGGAAACCTTTCAGGACATCGCATATCAACGTGATCAGGGCCCATTTTTTGCCGGCGGCACGCTTGACGTTGGTTGCGCCGATATTGCCGCTGCCCACTTGCCGGATATCGACCTTTTTCAGAACCAGCACGATCAGCAGGCCGAAGGGGATGGATCCGAGCAAATATGCGCAGATGGGGAGCCCGATAGCTGACAGGATAGTGTTCATAGGGAAAATCGTTTTAAGTTTAAAGTGTTAAGTTTTAAGTTGATGTATTCTGCCGATTATAAAGACAATTTAGCCTGTACCCGGTTGATCGATCCATGCTACATATATCATTCATCAGGTTAATGACCAATATTTAAAACCGGATGAGGATTGATTATGGAACCCGTTGTCGTTCCCATAGATGGCATCTTGGATCTGCATACCTTTAATCCCAAGGAATTGCCGGCATTGCTGATCGATTATCTCTCGGCATGCCGCGAAAAAGGGATTTTCAATGTGCGTATCATTCACGGTAAGGGAAAAGGCATCCAAAGAGCCAGGGTGCACGCACTGCTGGCGAAAAACCCCATGGTAAAAGAATTCACCACCGCACCCGAGGACGCCGGCGGATGGGGGGCCACCCTGGTGACGCTGATATGAACCGGTCGGGACAGAGCCCGACCCTACCCGGGAACCCTCAAAACGCCAGGGGCCGGAGTGATTAGCGTAGGGCCGGCCTCTGCGCCGGCCTGGTATAAAATCCCATATAAGGATACTAACAATATAGATGCCTATTTTTTTCCCGAAGGAAACGGGTTCTACCAGATTGTACCGGAGCAGGCATTTCTTGTTGAAGAACTCATACCGCAGCAGAACATAGGTAAATATGATACAAAACGGAAAAAGCATCAAATCCAGCAAAGTGGCCTTTTTGGGTCACCTTGCGAATGATTTCGAAGACGGTAATCAGAATGATGAGACCGCATATGGCCGGCAGGTGCTTTGATTGATACATCAGTTTTCCCTGCTTAATCATATCTACCTGATTGTTTATTTCCACAACAATCCGGAACGTTGGATAGCGCCGGGCTCGATTTTTTTGGCAATAATTTGCTATGAAGAATGGAATCGCGCTGAATGGTAAGGAGCGTCGATTCGATAGGCAAAGTCCATATGGGGTTTCCATTGGAATGTCAAGGCGGGGTCCATCCAAAATGCCTTCGGATAACGAAACAGGGGCTTCCCAAAGGAAGCCCCTGTTATTGTTCAAAAGTGGTGGAGCTGAGGGGGATCGAACCCCTGACCTCATGACTGCCAGTCATGCGCTCTCCCAGCTGAGCTACAGCCCCGAACGTAAAAGCGGTAGGTAACAAATCACCTGTTGGCTGTCAATCTAATTTTGCGTTTAACGGTCAGATTTCTTACGATTTAAAAACAACCAATTATTGACAACCTTATGGATTAGTCCTAACATCCCCAGGTTCCGGAATGGATCCGGATTCAAGAAAGTAAATAGAGGGGATGCAGCATGCTCAATTTAATGCGCAAACATGCAGGTAGTTGGATGATCAAGGTGGTTCTGTTTGCCATTGTAGTGGTGTTTGTTTTTTGGGGCGTCGGCAGTATGCGTTCGCAAAAGGCCACCCAGGTGGCGGACGTCAACGGCGAGATCATTACCGTGGATGTGTACCGACAGGCCTACTACCAGTTAATGGATAAATACCGTCAGATCTATGGCAGCCAACTCAACGATGCTTTATTGGAAATGCTCAAACCCAATGAAATGGCGCTCAACCAGCTTATTGACCGGATTCTGCTGATGCAGGAGGCCCGGCGGCTGGACATTGAAGTCGGTAAGGAAGAATTGGCTCAAGCCATTGCCAGTATCCCGGCATTCCAGAATAACGGTGTTTTCGACTATCAGCGCTACAACCAAATTCTGGCACGCAACAACTTGAGTCCCGAACGATTTGAAATGGAGCGTTCCGAAGAAATGGTGCTGAACAAATTGCGTGCAGTGGTCTTTAGCGGAGTGAGTGTTTCAGAGGATGAAGCCAAGGCGTGGTACAATTGGTCCAAAGCCAAAGTCCGTATCGAATATATGTTGTTTTCCCCTGATCGATATCAGGATGTCCAGCCCACCGATGAACAGGTTCAAGCTTTCTTTAATGATCATAAAGACAACTATCGCACCGAGCCCAAGGTCAAGGCGCGCTATGTTCGCTTTTCACCGGATGCCTATAAAGCTGAAATTAAGATCTCCGATGAGCACATCGCGGAGTACTACAATAGCCATCCTCAAGAGTTCAAAACACAGAAGCGGGTAAAGGCCCGCCATATCCTGTTGAAGCTGGATGAAAAAGAGGACGCCGAAGCCGTCGATCGCCGAAAGACGGAGGCCATGAAGATATATGCGATGGCCAAAGCCGGTAAGGATTTCTCCGAACTGGCCAAGCAATACTCTGAAGGCCCTTCCAAGGCTCAGGGGGGCGATTTGGGATGGTTCACCCGCGATGGAATGGTGAAACCTTTTGCAGACAAGGCGTTTGCCATGGCGGTCAATGAAATCTGTGAACCAGTGCGCACAAGTTTTGGATGGCACATTATTAAAGTGGAGCAGATTGAAGAGGCCGCCACACGCAGCCTGGAAGAGGCCACCGAGGGAATTCGGGCCAAATTGACCGATGAAAAGGCCAAAGCGCTGGCGCTGGAAAAAGCGGAAGCGCTCTATGATTCGGTCTTTGACGGCGATGATCTGGCTGAGGCGGGTAAAGCCCATAATGTACCGGTTGACGAGACCAAGCTGTTTACGGCCAAAGGTCCTGGAGAAAAGGGCATTGTTCAAGCTCAAAAATTTGCCAATATTGCCTTCGGACTGGAAACCATGGCCATCAGCGAGGTTCAGGATTTTAGTAACGGATATTATATCCTGCAAGTTACGCAGAAGGCACAAGCGCAGATACCCGACTTTGACCAAGTGGCCGACAGGGTGGTGGCCGATGCCCGCAAGGATCAGCAAAAACAGCGGGCCAAAGCCGATGCGGAAGCATTGCTGGCTGAGGCCAAAGCCGGAGGCACATTCACTGAATTGGGAGCTCAAAAAGGCATCCAACCGAAGGTTTCCGATTTTTTTGCACGCAACGCCCCGATCCCGCAGATTGGATATGAGCAGCAGATCAACCACGCAGCCTTTTTGCTGACGACTGAGAAGCCATTGGCCCAAGAGGTGTTGCAGGGCGGCAAGGGTTGGTATGTGATTCGCCTTCAGGAGCGGCAGGCGCCTGCCGAGGAAGGGTTCGGCAAAGAAAAAGAATCCATCGCAAAGCGTCTAACGGAACAGAAGCGTCAAACCACTTATCAAAATTGGCTTGCCGAATTGCGGTCGCGAAGTGAGATCGATGTGAACGAAAAACTCATTCAACCGTGATCGAGCTGTCTGTCCAATTGATTTTTGACAAACCGGCCCTAGATTGGATAGATCTCTATATATAATGTTCAGACGAGAAGGTGGGCTATGGCTAAATTGTCTCAAAAGGGTGAAGGTCCCGGCTATGTCTCAAAAAAATGCCATTCATGCTACGTCTATGTGCCCATAGATGCCAATGTGTGCCCTTATTGTAAAGTGCGCCTGGGAAAGGTGGGAAAGCATGGAATGGCTGATAAAGTGACTGATTTTAAGGCATATATCGTATTTGCCATAGCGTTTGCGGCGTTCGTCATTTTTGTCATCTATGCCTTTTTCTAGTCCATCGCCTTCTGGTCCATCGCCGACTACCGACTATGTTGAAATTTCGCACCTCCTATTTTGCCAGCATGGCCCGCATCATATCTCCGGCATTTTCGGCATGGTCCGCGACGGATCCGACCATCTCCACCAGCCGGATGGAATGGTAAATCGACACGGCGTCAGTGTCCATGTTGAACAACTTGCCTTTCAGTAAATCCTCTATCTTATCAGCTTCGTGTTCCTGTTGACGCAGATTGCGGATGATATCTTTTACCTTAACACGCTGCTGTTCATTGTAGGATCGAAAGTACTTGCGCGCCTCCCTGACCATCAGGCTCAGCTCTTCAATGGGTTCGACGACGGCATCAACCAGTAAAAAAAAGTCCTTCTCGATAGAGTGCGGAATTCCCGGCTTGGGTCGAAAGGAAATCCAATCCATGGCATCTTCAACAGCATCCAAAACGGCGTCTTGTTCGCGCAGATATCGAAACAGCTGAAATTTGCTCACCGGCATGAGCGTGCCGATGGGCAGGTGACCGCGAATCCGGCGTTTGACGGCATCGGCTTCGCTCTCCAATTGAATGACCTCATTGAGCAATGCATCAAAGTTCTGGCATTGTTTGGATACATAGCACTCCATGGCTTGTTGGAAAGCCCAGGCACACTCCTTTACCTTTTCGGCATGCTCTTGAATGCCGTCAAATGGCGAGGTCATGAACATGGATAAAAATGGCAATCGCATGGTACCTCCTTTTTAA
>JASFER010000125.1:0-16363 GCA_050124755.1 Desulfobacteraceae bacterium | reverse complement strand
TCTGGTATCGTAGACCGAATAAAAAGACATTTTTTGGAAGGGGCATGGCATCTCTAGCCTCGGCAACACGGGTACCGAGACCATCCCACCCACGAATCTCATAAGCGGTTCGATCCATTTTTGCAGGGATTGGAAGTATGGGAAAAACCACGTGAACGAACACGATGGCGGTTAAGAAAAACGCACTCCCAACGGTCCAATGCCATATCCCCGGCGTACCTTCTCTTTTTGAGGATTTATCTTTGCCGCGGTACTGCGACCATAAAGCGGCCGCTAAAACACAGCCCGTAAGATACCCGGTGCAAGGCCAATTGCCGTAGACCCGGGTATGCAAACTGAGCAGCGCAAACCCTGCCACCATGGGAAATGATGTCAAACAGAGATAGGCATAGATCCACTTCACTTCCCTCTTCCAATTCCTAAAAACCCATATCCATCCAGCGCATATGATACCGAAGACCAAAGGCGTCACCAACCCGGCCTGGGAACCGATAAATTCTGCAAAATACTTCCAATGAAGCTTAAAGGGCTCGTTGGCACCGCCCAAATAAGCCACATGTCTCACCGAGTTCCAGTCGTTGGCGGCATTCCACGCAATTACCGGTATGAACATGACGATGCCGAGCATACAGCCGATATAGGGTCTCAGAGCCATCAAACGATGCCGGCATCGCAACAGGCCGAATAGGAATACAAACGGCAAGAATAAAACCATGGTGTATTTGCTCAGCATTCCGAAACCAAACCACAACCCGCCGGTCATCCAATGGCGCCATTGATGATCTTCAAATCCACGCGCCACATGGTAGCAGGACGCAGCCCATGCCGCACCTTGAAGGCCGTCGGCCGTTGCCAAAATGGCCCCCACATTAAATATGAACACGGATTGCGTTAGCAACGCAGTGTGCCACGCAACTTTCGCGGAGAACCAATGTCTTGCCATCAAAACCGCATAGACGGAAGCAATGGTCATCGAAAAAATGGAAGGCAGACGCACGGCCAGTTCTGTATGTCCAAGTATATTTGTGAAAACGCTGATGGCCCAGGCAATCATGGGTGTCTGGTCATGATACCCCCAGGCCAGGTACCGGGACCATTGCCAATAATTGGTCTCATCGGGTGTCAGTGGAAATGATTGGGCGTAGAAAATGCGAAAAACAGTCATTCCAGCAATGAGGAACCACGCCATTACCATATGGTTGTTTGTTTTGTTCTTAATCATGGGCATGGATTACTGATGGCAGGATTAAATGTCAAATGGTATTGTCATTTCCAACCGGTGCGTTGACCCTGTCGAGCCGAAAGTTAAAAGTGGTTCCTTCGGATGGCATGGAGTGAACCTCCAAACGGCTGTTGTATGATTCAAGAATACGGTGGGTGATGGACAGGCCCAAGCCGGTCCCATCAGGTTTGGTTGTAAAAAAGGGGTCAAAAATTGAACGCGCCACCTCCGGGTCCATACCGCAACCGTTGTCGCTGACTTGAATTTCTATCTTCCGGTTCTTTTCAGGTATTGTTTTGATAATGATATGTCCGTCACCATCAATGGCTTCGGCAGCATTAAGCAACAAATTCCATACGATTTGACTTAAATGCGTCGGATCAATCAACGCCCAGCAATCCTGGGAAAGATATTTATCCAATTGGATTTGTCGAGCGTTGATGGTGTTGCGTGCAAACAGGTCGGTAATTTCATGAATCGCTTCACTTAGATTGACTATCTCGGGTTTGCCTGCCGGCGGCTTGGCAAAAAATAAAAAATCGCTGACCAATGTACTAAGCCGATCCGTCTCCCTTAAAATAATATCCATCAAACGCTCATGATCCGGAGCGTAGCGCAGATCTTCTTTTAACAATTGAATCGATCCAGCCAAAGAGGCAAGCGGATTCTTTATTTCATGCGCCAATCCGGCTGCCATCTCCCCCATATAAGCCATTTTCTCCACTCGCTTTAAGTGATCCTCCATGTTCCGCAACTCTTTCTGGCTTTTACGATTTTGCTCTGTCAACAATCCGCTCAGAAAAGCCACGGCATAGCAGGCGCCGGTTATGATAAGCAACTTGTAGGTGACGGTGGTCCATTTTAGGTCATGACGCCCGATCTCCGCCATATCTCCAATATAAGGCAATACGGCCGAAAATTGCAGAATGAGCAAAGCAGCATAAAGCAAGCTGCTTAAGGTGGCGACAAACAATCCTCCTTTTAAGAAAAGGATCATGCTTGCATAGATGATCACCACAAGGTAGAGAAACGGAAAGTAGCTGAAAAACCCGCCTGAAATGTACACAATCAATGTTACGATAATTGTGTCGACGGCAAACTGTACAAAAGAAAAACGTGCGTGACGCTTAATCCGCCTGGAAATGACAGCGTAAAATAGCGACAACGCAAAGATAAAGGCAGCCAGATAGTAAAAAATAATTACCGAATTGAAATCCGATGTCTCTTTAGACTGATGGTGCACATAGATGGTTGATGCCAGTAAAAGCAGGGTAAATGCCAGTCTGGCAAACATCAACCAAGATAGTTTGAGAGGAATACCGGCTATGACGCCCTTCGAATCCAAGATAGTTAAATGGTAGCTGCCATTTGGAAGATAGGAAGATACATGGAAACGACCAATCCTCCAATCACAATGCCTAAGAAAACGATCATCATCGGTTCGATCATTGCTGTTAAGTTCTCCACCGCTTGATCGACCTCTTCGTCATAAAAATCAGCGATTTTTTCAAGCATGGCATCCAGGGCGCCGGTGGATTCCCCCACCGCAATCATCTGACACACCATGGCGGGAAACACGCCGCTGGATTGCAGTGGGTCAGCCATTGTACGGCCTTCTGCAATACCGGAACGCACATTGTAGATGGCGTTTTCAACAATTTTATTTCCCGCCGTCTTGGCCACGATGTCCAGGGCCTCCAAAATGGCCACGCCACTGGAGAGCATGGTGCCCATGGTGCGCGTAAACTTGGCCACTGCCACCTTGCGCAGAAGTATACCGAATACAGGCAATTTCAAGGCAATAGCGTCGACTGTGACCCGCCCCTTGTCCGTCTTGTAGTATTTTGAGAAGGCAAAGAAAAAAAGGATCAATGCAATAATGATCCAGTGAATTTTGGACTGGATGAAATTACTGATGGCGATGACAATTAAAGTTGGGGCGGGAAGAGACGTTCCTGCCTCAGAAAACATCTTTTCAAAAACCGGTATCACGAATATCATGATGACGGCCACGACAACGACGGCCACGGTGATGGTAATGGCTGGATAGACCATGGCGCCCTTGACTTTGCGTTTCAAGCTGGCGGCCTTTTCAAGATAGCCGGACAGACGTTTGAGGATAACGTCGAGGATACCTCCGGCCTCGCCGGCGGCAATCATATTGACAAAAAGGTTGTCAAACAGCTTTGGATAACGCTTGAGGGAATCCGCCAGTGTGGTGCCGCCTTCAACGGAATCCTTAATCTCCTTGAGCATCTTTTTAAACGTAGCATTTTCCTGTTGCGCCTGGAGAATGTCGAGGCATTGAATAATGGGCAAGCCGGCATCAATCATCGTAGAAAACTGCCGACAAAAAATGATCACATCTTTTTCTTTGACTTTGGGTTGCAGGAAGGCAACATTTTCAAACAGGTCTTTGGGTTTTTTCTTGATTTTGCTTGGAACGATGCGAACACGACTTAAATGTGCGCGAACGGCCTCCTCATTGGGAGCATCAAACTCACCTTTTTGGATTTGGTTATTTCTGTTTTTTCCTTCCCACAGATAAACCGGCATAATTTCCCCCTGGTTACTTAACGATACTCGGCATGAGTCAATTCTACGGCGTCGTCGTCATATTTAGGTCACTTTTTTGAAAAGCGGTTGAAATTAGAACGCTGTTTTCCATGGCTGTATATCTAACTTTTGCTCTACCAAATTAAGCGTCAATGGCGTAACCTGCCGAAAATTTTTTATGATTTTGGTATCATAAACTCAATCAAACGACAATAGAATTATTTTCATGCAATTCTTGCCACACAATCCGCCACATTATCATGCAATCGATGTGCCATGGCCAACGGATTAGTGTTAAGTGTTACGTTTAAAGTATTAAGCAAAGGTATTCTATCGATTTTTATATAAAATTAGACATGATCCGCCACTTAAAACTTAATAATCAACACTTGACACTTTTCCCAAGCAACTTTCGGACTTGACTTTACCTCTCTGTCTATAGCTTTATAGAGAACCGGATAAGCCTAACCAGTGGATATCTCTTGCCAAAATAGTGTCTCTTTAGGTATGCTTGGACCAAATGAACAATGTGAATTCACATAATATCGATATCGGATCTTTAGCCTCTGAACACCCAACGGTGATCACGACGCATATCAATGCCGATTTTGATGCCATGGCCTCCATGTTGGCCGCACAAAAACTCTATCCCAATGCCTTGGTGGTCTTTCCGGGTTCCAGAGAAAAGAATTTGCGGAACTTCTTCATTCAGTCAATGGTCTACCTCTTCAACCTTGCCGAGGTTAAAGACATCAATATACCGGAGGTTAAGCGTCTTGTGCTGGTGGACACCCGCCGCATCGATAGAATCGGCAGAATGGGTGAAATCCTGGACAATCCCGATCTTACTGTCCACATTTACGATCATCACACCAAAAAAGAGGACGATATCAAGGCTGATTTGGAATTTTACCGACAAACCGGTGCCACAGCCACATTGCTGACGGAAATTATCCAGGAAAAGCAAATACCGATAACGCCGGAAGAAGCAACCATTATGTGCCTGGGCATTTATGAAGACACCGGTTCGTTCACTTTCTCATCCACCACCCCCGAAGACCTGCAGGCCGCAGCATTCCTGATTTCAAATGGGGCTAATATCAATGTTGTCGCCAATTTGATAGCCCGCGAAATCAGCCCTGAACAAGTCGGATACCTGAATGATCTGATCCAGGCTGCCGTGCGCTACACCATCAATAGCGTTGAAATCGTCATCACATCCATCAGCATGGATCACTATCTGCCGGATTTCGCTTTTCTGGTACATAAAATGATTAAAATGGAGGAGGCCGATGCCATCTTTGCCTTGGCACTGATGGAAAGCAAGGTGTATATCGTGGCCCGCAGCCGCTCAACCGAAGTCGATGTGGGCGCCATTTTGACCGCCCTTGGCGGTGGCGGCCACCCTTCTGCAGCGGCGGCCTCCATCAAAGGGCAGACATTGACGCAAGTTGAACACGCGTTGTTTAAAGAACTATCCCAAAGTATCAAACCCCAACGTCAGGCAAACCAGCTGATGTCCGCTCCACCCATCTCGGTGAAGAGCAACATCAGCTGTGAAGCGGCCAATGCATTGTTAACCCGTTACAATATCAACGCCCTGCTGGTCACCGCCGACGATCAGGAACCGCAATTATTGGGTTATATCACCCGACAAGTCATTGAAAAAGCGATCCACCATAACCTTGGCCAAGCACAAGTCAAAGATTACATGACCACGGAAATCGCTGTCACCACACCCGATGCCGACCTGATCGAGATTCAAGATAAAATCATCGGCCACAAACAACGCATCTTGCCGGTGATGACCGGCGGCAAGATACATGGCGTTATCACACGCACCGACTTGCTCAATGTGCTTGTGCAGCAAAGCCGACTCACCAGAGACAGCACGCCGGATCCCAGCAAAACCCAGATTTCCGCCCGCATGCGCAATATCACCCATCTCATGCAGGAACGCCTGCCCGATCACATCATGGATCGCTTGCGCAGAATCGGTCAAGTGGCAGACCAGTTGGCCTTTGAAGCCTATGTTGTGGGCGGATTTGTCAGGGACCTGTTTTTGTATCGCCGCAATGAAGACATCGATATCGTCATTGAAGGAGACGGTATCGCCTTCGCCCGCACCTATGCCAAGGCTTACGGTGCGAGAATTCATTCCCATAAAGCCTTTGGCACGGCAGTGATCATTTTTGAAAATGGATATAAAATCGATGTAGCCACAGCGCGCTTAGAATATTATCGATCGCCGGCGGCCCTGCCCGATGTGGAGATGAGTTCCATAAAGCTTGATCTGTTTCGCCGCGATTTTACCATCAACACCCTTTGCATCCACCTGAACCCCAGCCAATTCGGATACTTGATCGATTTTTTCCAAGCCCAGAAAGACCTTAAGGACAAAGCCGTTCGCGTGCTGCACAATCTGAGCTTCGTTGAAGATCCCACGCGTGTTTTCAGGGCCCTGCGCTTTGAGCAACGCTTTGGGTTTACCATCGGTAAATTAACATCCAATCTGATTGACAACGCCGTCAAAATGGATTTTTTCAAGCGCCTGAGCGGACGCCGCATGTTTTCCGAAATCAGGCTCATATTAGAGGAAGAAAATCCAACGCCCGCCATCGTCCGCATGCATGATTTTGATCTGCTGAAAGTCATCCATCCTTCCATTGTATTGGACGCCAAGCTCATCCAGTTGATGAACTCCGTAAAAAGCGCCCTGGCCTGGCATGATTTGCTGTTTATTGAAGCGCCCTACCTGCGCTGGGCGGTATATTTTATGGCTTTGATTCACCACTGCGATTTGACCACTTCGAAAAAAATTTGTGCAAGCATGGAACTGGCACCGCGCTATTGTAAGATATTATGCCAGGAGCGGCTCAAAGCGATCAAATGCCTGAATCAAATGGAGTACCGCAAGCCTCGCAACAACAGCGATCTGTATGGACGCCTGCATGATTTTCGAACGGAACTCATTTTGTATATGATGGCCGTAACACAAAGGCAGGCGGTTAAAAAGGCCATATCCAAATATTACAATCATTTAAAAGACATCACCCCCTTCATAAGCGGTACGGATCTCCTTAAGGCCGGCCTTAAACCTGGACCGGTCTTTCGCCAAATTCTGGATGCGGTGCGCGATGCACGGCTCAACGGAAAACTGGAAAGCAAAAAGGATGAACTGAAATTTGTGCGAGGTTTGATTGATCGCCAGCCCCCTCACAATTTACTTGATTCCGGGCCGCCGAGTCAGTAAATTGACCCATTTTACAAATTGGTGTGAAACGACATCCAAATCCCTGGCAGATACAGTGCGGTCATAGGAGCTTTAAATGTCTGAAAAGAAAAGAATTCTCAGCGGTATGCGGCCAACAGGCCCATTACACATGGGCAACTACCTGGGAGCCCTGGCAAACTGGGTCCAAATGCAGGAACAATATGATTGTTTCTTTTTCGTGGCCGACTGGCATGCGCTGACCAGTGATTATGAAAATCCGGGCCCCATGGCCGAATATGTGCGGCAAATGCTGATTGATTGGCTCAGTGCAGGCCTTTCACCTGAAAAAAGCACCATATTCATCCAATCCCATGTTCCGGAGCATGCCGAGCTTTACTTGGTTTTCTCGATGATCACACCCGTACCATGGTTGGAACGCAACCCGACCTATAAGGACCAGATCCTCCAGTTGCAGAACAAAGACTTGTCGACTTTTGGATTTTTGGGCTATCCCGTGCTGCAGGCGGCCGATATCCTGATGTATAAAGCCCAAGGGGTGCCGGTGGGTGTGGACCAGGTGCCCCATGTGGAAATTACCCGGGAAATCGCCCGACGCTTCAACTATCTCTATAGTCCCGTGTTTCCGGAGCCGGACGCCATTCTGACTGAAACCCCCAAAATACTGGGACTGGATCGGCGCAAAATGAGCAAAAGCTATGGTAACGCCATCTATTTGGCGGACAGCCCCGAAGAGATCCGAAAAAAAGTCATGCAGATGGTGACTGATCCCCAGCGCATGCGACGAAACGATCCCGGAAACCCCGACGTATGCAATGTGTTTGAGTTCCACAAATTATATACGGATCAAACCACGGTCCAACAGATCGACAAACAGTGCCGCCAGGCGGAAATCGGGTGTGTGGAGTGCAAAAAAATCATGGCTGAGAGTCTCATCAAGGCCCTGGCACCGCTTCACGAAAAACGGCAATATTATGAATCCCACCCGGAGATTGTGGACCAGATCATGGCCGCAGGCAGTGCCAAAGCGCGCCGCATGGCCGGTGAAACCATGGCCCAAGTCAAAGACGTGTTGAAGATGAATTATTAACCCGATACCATCGACCGAGCTAAAGAGAACGCGCCAACCATGCTTGCGGATGACTACAAAGTCAAACTTGAAAATGTGTTCGAAGGCCCCATGGACCTTCTTATACACCTCATTAGAAAACATGAGGTCGATATCTACGATATCCCCGTTGCGCTGATCACCGAGCAATATCTGGCCTACCTGGAGTGGATTAAAATGCTCGACATCGACAATGTCGGAGATTTTCTGGTGATGGCATCAACTCTGGCGCATATCAAATCACGCATGCTGCTGCCCAAGCACGGGATGGGCGACGATGAAGAAGATCCCCGCTTGGAGATCGTGCGTCCGCTGGCCGAGTATTTGCGTATTAAATCGGCCGCCGAAGCCCTGGCCAATCGAGATCTGCTGGGCGATACCATCTTTACCCGCAAAGCCAAGGCCAAAGAGTTTGTCGACGACGACCAGGAGATGATCCAGGTTGGGCTTTTTGAACTCATCGACGCTTTTCAACGGGTGTTGCAGAAAGTCACTAAAGACCACACGGTAGAAATCCCCACGGATGAAGTTTCGGTAAAAGATCGCATGAACGAAATCGTGGACGTGCTCGAAGAAAAGGGGTCGGTGGCATTTGCAGACCTTTTTGGCGATAGGATTGAGAAGCGCTATATGATTGTCACCTTTTTGGCGCTATTGGAATTGATGAAACTCAATCTCATCCGCGTGGCGCAGACTACCCAAAGCGGTGTTATCCGACTATTTTACCAGTAGAAAGCCATGATCGAAAATCTAAACCATATCATTGAAAGCCTGCTGTTTGTCTCTGAAGAGCCGCTAACGGTTGAAAAATTAAAGAACATCCTGGAAACCGTAGACACCAGAGAGATCCGTGCAGCGCTGCAATCTCTGGTTGAGGAGTATGAGGACCGCGGCGGCGGATTTAAACTTGCTCAAGTGGCCGGCGGTTGGCAATTGCGGTCGCGTGCGCAGTATAACCAATGGATTAAGCGCATGCTGCAGCCGCCGCCCCAAAGGCTGAGCAAGGCAGCCTTGGAAACCTTGGCCATCGTCGCTTATAATCAGCCCATCATTCGGGCCGACATCGAACATATTCGCGGCGTAGATTGCGGCGGTGTATTGCGCCAGCTTATGGAGCGCAAGCTGATCCGCGTCCTCGGACGCAAGGAGATCCCCGGACGCCCGCTCATCTACGCCACCACAAAGCTATTCTTGGAGCTGTTTGAGCTTAAGGATCTCAAAGACCTCCCCTCCCCCAAAGAGATTGAAGAGATGAGTGCCGTTGCCGAAGAAACGGCTGACATCACCAATCCGGCAGAGGATGGTGCCCTCTTTGATACCATAGACGTTGTGGACCAACCGTCAGAGTCGGCCGCTTCTGATGAGATGAGATTGTACCCTGAGACAGCAATACGTGATCGTGGCGATGGATATTCGTTCCATGACCCGACCGAACCTGCATCAAAGCGAGTGTGCCCAAAAACCTTACACCCAAAACACATCGCATCGACAAGATCGGAAATCCCGGCAAGTCGATCAAAGATCACGCCAACAAAACCCAATATATCCGGCGCCAAACATAAAATTCCGGATCTATAGCCCAAAATCTGGATAAGCGCTTCTTCTAGCGAAAAACACATCTGAATTCGGCGAGATAGGGCTAAAAAACCCTTGACTTTCAAACGGGTGACCCACTATATGTGGTTGAATTCACGCGGGCCGAAACATTGAATGGCCTGCACCCAGGGGCGGTTAACTCAGCGGGAGAGTGCCACCTTCACACGGTGGAAGTCACTGGTTCAAATCCAGTACCGCCTACCATGCAAACGACAGGGGGTTGGGCCAAGAAGCCGCCCCCTTTATTATTGCGGGTCAACGGGAACTAGCCTAACATCATGCCGGACACCACATTGATCATCGGCGGCTGCCGCAGCGGGAAGAGCAGCCACGCCCTCAAGCTGGCCGAATCGGCCGCCGGTCGTCGCAATCTGTTTGTGGCCACCTGCCGGCCCCATGATGATGAAATGCGAAGACGCATTCAGCGGCATCAACACGAACGCGGCGATCACTGGCAGACTGTGGAGGCACCTGTTGATATTGTGGAAGTCATCCAACAAGAGGGCCCCAAGGCGGATATTGTACTCATCGACTGCCTGACCTTGTGGGTCAGCAACCTGGTGATGGCGTACGAAAATGATGACATGGTCATTGAAAAAATGGAGCACCTGAATGAAGTCATGGCCGCCCCGCCATGCCCTATTATCCTGGTGACCAATGAAGTCGGCACCGGCATTGTACCGGAGAATGCATTGGCCCGCCGGTTCAGGGATTTGACGGGTTGGTGCAACCAGAAAGTCGCCGCCGGTTGCGGGCAGGTGATCTGGATGGTGGCTGGAATTCCTGTGCCCATTAAAACCAAAGCGTGACCAGTTATGTTAAGAGTGGCGCAAAATCGACCCCGCATTCTTCAGGGCATGCGCTCCGCCATTCAGTTTCTGACCATTTTCCCCTGTCCTTCGAGACAGGCATTTAATGCTCGGGCGGCGCTCCCCTACTTTCCTATCTGCGGGCTGCTCATCGGCACGGCGCTGGTAGTGATCGATGCCTTGGCCGCTTTGATATGGCCCCGGCCGGTTGTGGCCATGGTGGATGTTATTGCACTGGCTGTGATCAGCGGCGCCCTGCACCTGGATGGATTGGCCGATACGGCCGACGGGCTATATGGGCGACGGGGACCGGAGCAAGCGCTGTCCATTATGAAGGACAGCCGCATCGGGGCCATGGGTATGATTGCCGTACTTTGCTGCTTCGGCCTCAAGTGGGTGGGACTTGCCAATATAGGGAGCCAGTATAAGGTCTGGCTGCTGATCACCCCTGCGTACGCAAGGGCATCGGTTTTGTTCGGCATCAAACGGCTGCCCTATGGCCGCCCCGGTGGCGGCACCGGGCATGCGTTCTTCGAGCCCCCACTCCAGGTCAAGGACTTCTGGGCGCTGGGATTGGTTGCCGCCCTTTCAATCTTGACATCCTGGCGCAGCATCGCCATCAATGCCTGTTTCTTGATGATTGTCTGGGCGGTCATTGGTTGGTATCGATATAAAATCAATTGCATCACCGGTGACATGTTGGGCGCTTTGATCGAAGTTACGGAAACCGCTCTATTTTTGTTGGCCGCATCCCATTGGAATCAATAATGGACGCCACGCTGAAAAAAAAATTTCCTTTCCGCTTGGGCACTACCTCCTTCATCTATCGCGCCGATTATGTCACCAATGTTAGGCGGCTGGCACCCTTCTTCGATGAAATCGAATTACTTCTATTCGAAAGCAGCGGCCTGCCCTCCAAGGATGAGATCAAGGCGCTTTGTGCATTAGCCGCAGAACACGACATCACCTATAATGTCCATCTCCCCATGGATATTGATCCGGCAGCCGTCTCAACTCAAGTTCGCTGGCAAACCATAGAAAAACTGGCCAACACCATGGACCGGACAACACCCCTCAACCCAACCACCCAAACCCTGCACATCGCCTTTGATCAACCCGATCAAACAGAAGACACAGTTCAAGCCTGGCAAGAACGTGCCATCGATAGCTTGAACAAGCTGTTGCAGGTTTCCGGCGTGACCCCTGGAAGCATTTCCATAGAGAACCTGGACTTTTCGCCGCTTTGGCTCCGTCCCATTGTGGAATCCATGGACACGGCTGTATGCGTTGATGTGGGCCATGCGGTGTTATTTGGTTTCAATCTAAAAGAGACACTTGATCTCTATGCCCCGCGTATCACCCTGATCCATTTGCACGGAATTGCACAAGGTAAAGATCATCGTGCATTAACGCAATTGGCGCCTGCCCACGGACAAACCGTGGCCAATTATTTGAACGGTTTTCAAGAGTCGGTTTCATTGGAGGTCTTTTCCCTTGAAAACCTGATCGAATCCATGGCCCGCTTTCCGGAATTCATGGCCCTTGCAAACAATGGAGATAGGCCATAGCATCAGAACCTCATGAAGAAGATCACCCCAAAAAAAGTTGAGCTGCTGGCACCGGCCGGAAATTTTGAGAAACTCGAAATTGTTCTGCACTACGGTGCGGACGCCGTCTACCTGGCCGGCAAAGCGTTCTCTCTGCGCAACTTCTCCGGTAACTTCACCTTCGATGAACTGGAGTCCGCCATCGACTTGGTACACATCCATGAAGCCAAGGCCTATGTGGCCGTCAACATGTTTGCCCGACCCAAAGACCTTAAGCCCATCGCCCAATACATCGATCATCTGAAAACGCTTTCTCCGGATGGCATCATTGTGGCTGATCCGGCGGTCCTATCGCTGGTCCGCCGGGTGGCCCCCCATATTCCCATCCACCTGAGTACCCAAGCCAACACGACTAATCAGGAAGCCGTTCGATTCTGGCAGGGCCAGGGCGTGCAGCGCATCAATGCCGCCAGAGAGCTCTCCTTGGAAGAGATATCCGATCTTTCCGAAAACAGCTCAGTGGAAATTGAAGCTTTTGTTCACGGCGCCATGTGCATATCTTACTCAGGCCGGTGTTTGCTAAGCAACTACATGGCCCTGCGCCCCAGCAACCAGGGCATGTGTTGCCAGCCATGCCGTTTCAAATACAGCGTAATGGAAGAGACGCGTCCGGGCCAGTACTTTCCAGTGGCGGAAGATCCCTATGGCACCTACATTTTTAATTCCAGGGATCTTTGTATGATCGCCCATCTGCCTCAAATGGTGGCGGCCAACATTGGCGCATTAAAAATAGAAGGCCGTATGAAAGGCATCCATTACGCCGCCACAGCGGTCAAGGTTTACCGTGAAGCCATCGACAGTTATCTCTCCGATCCACAAAATTATGAGGTCCGTCCCTACTGGCATGAAGAGCTCGATAAAATCACCAGCCGGGGATATTGCACGGGATTCTACCTGGGCGTACCGGAGGAATCCGCACAGCGCTATGCGGCGCCCCAGCCTCCGGACTTTGCCCTGGCGGCAAAGGTTCTGGCATCCGGCGGGCGCCGCAGGGCGCATATCGAGGTGCGCAACCAGCTCCGGTTAAACGATCCGGTTGAGATCGTCAAACCTCTGGGGCCGCCCATCACGGATCGCATCAGGGCCATAATGGATGTGGACGGACAACCGACCGACGTTGCCCAACCCGGCAGTCGTGTGACCGTGGACCTTGCCGTGGATTGTGAACGGTTCGACCTGCTGCGCCGTAAGAATGAAAACATGTTGGCTTTTAAAGCAACCCCCTGATAAGATCAGCCCATGAAACGCAAATCCGCCAAAGGACTGATCTGGATTTCCGCACTGACCGGTTTGCTATGCGGCGTCACGGCAGGGGCATTCTTGGGACTCACCAAGGATCTTCCCCAAATCATCGCCTTGGAGAGCTATAAACCGCCGGCTATTACGAGGGTCTACTCGGCAGACCGAGTGTTGATTGCTGAATTGTATGCAGAAAAACGCGATCCGGTTCCGTTGTCCCAAATCCCTGAGGCACTTAAAACCGCATTGATCACTACGGAGGATCGACGCTTTTACGAACACAGCGGCATTGCCGTCAAGGGCATCTTAAGGGCGATCGTGGAAAACGTCCGGAGGGGACGTTTTGCCCAAGGCGCCAGCACATTGACCCAACAATTGGCCAAGACCTTGTTCCTGACACCGCGGAAAACGCTTTTGCGCAAATTACGCGAAGCCATTCTTGCACTTCAGCTTGAGCGACGCTACACCAAGGATGAAATATTAACCCTTTATCTGAACCAAATCTATTTGGGAAGCGGCACCTATGGCGTTGCTTCAGCAGCCCGGGTTTATTTCAATAAAGAGCTGAAAGAACTGACCCTTGCCCAATGTGCCCTCATTGCCGGTCTACCCAAAGCCCCATCGCGCTACTCTCCGCTGGTTAACCCGGAATTGGCAATCAAGAGGCGCAACATCGTTCTCAAGCAAATGCAATTGACCGGCGTCATCTCCGAATCCGAATACCGTGAAGCCGTTGATGAGCCCTTGGAGCCCCACCAAATCGTTCAGGATCGACGCAGCCCGGTCTATTTCGTCAACCACATTAAAAAAGAACTTGAAGCCGCCGTCGGGGCCGACCGGCTCTACAAGAGTGGTCTAACGGTGTACACCACCTTATCGCATGCGCACCAGGAAGCGGCAGAGGAAGCCTTAACACTCGGATTGGAGCAGTTGAGCGCCCGGATGGCATCCCAACATATCGTCGATCCCGAACCCCAGGCGGCCCTCATTGCGCTGGATGTCTCCACAGGCGGGATCTTAGCCATGGTCGGAGGACATCAAGATAGCAAAGGAAACTTCAATCGCGCCACGCAAGCCAAACGCCAACCAGGCTCGGCGTTCAAACCCATTGTCTATGCCCTGGCCGTTGAACGCGGGTTCCATCAGCACCAAATACTGAGAGATGCACCAGTGGTCTATCCATCCTATTCCAGGGAAAAGGAGTGGCAACCGGAAAACTTTTCCAAAAGCTATGCCGGTGAGGTTACCATGCGTTGGGCCCTGGCCCACTCAAAGAATATTCCCGCGGTCCGGTTGATGGAAAAATTGGGTCCTTCCTCTGTCATCCAATTCGGGCAGGCATTGGGTCTGCAGTCCAACATAGCACCGAACCTATCCCTGGCATTGGGCACTTCGGAGATGACCCTGCTCGAACTGACGTCGGCCTATGCTGTCTTTGCAAATCAGGGAAAACACACCAACCCTTATGGTGTAGCGTCCGTGGTGGATGATGCCGGACATACCATCTGGAAAGCGAAACCCAAACAACGCATCGCCATGTCGAGAAGTGGTGCCACCATTGTAACCAACATGCTGGAAGCGGTGATCCAGGATGGTACAGGCCAAAAAGCCCGTATTCTGCCCGGGCCGATAGCCGGCAAGACCGGAACTACAAATGATTATAAAGATGCACTGTTTGTCGGGTACTGCCCTTCCATCGCCGCCGGAGTTTGGGTGGGCAATGATGATGGCGCTACGCTGGGGCCCGAAGAGACAGGCGCCCGGGCTGCGCTTCCCATCTGGATCCTATTTATGCAAAAGGCCTTGGATCAAAAACGTCATCAATACTTCGATATCCCGGACGGCGTTCGACAAATACATATCCATCCCCGAACAGGACACGTTTTAGAGGCCAACCATCCCAATGCCGTCCCAGTGCTTGTCAAACGCGATGGCGCCGGATAGAGGCCCTCTTAAATATTTTCGCTGATACCCCGTCAATGGACTGGTCATAAAATTAATCGGCCGTTACCGCCGCCGCACTTTCTTTACGATATAAGCCACATTATTCTCGATTTTATCGACTTTTTTGGTCATCTCATTGACCCCTGCATCCGTGCTCACGGCAACACTCTCAATGGAATCGAAAGTCGAGATGATTTTGGCGTTTTGTCCTTGGAGGGATTTGAGTTGAGCGTTGACTTGAATCAAATAGATGATAATACCGATCAGACAAATCGAAAAAACGATGTTTTTCCACTCCTTCTTTAAAAAATCCATAAATCAGGTCTCCTGCTGGGGATGGCTGGTTACTGATACCAATTTGGGTTCAACATATGTTTTGTCCCGGTCGCATTTCAATTTAGTAATAGATATCGATTTATCGGATCATTGACAAGTCATTTTCCATGGTTTAAATGATATCTATCTGATTATACGTTATTTCAAGACGTAAATGAGATTTGCATTGAGTACAAACACAATGGCCAGTGGGGGAGCCATGATGACCAGCGATTTGAACGGAGAGAAACCAGAGCGACGATCTGAGACGCGGGCTGAAGCTGAGCGGTATTACAGTGTTCAATTTACAACCAAAGGATTGGATACGTATTACCAATTCAAATTATGGAACATCTCGCCCAAAGGGATGTGCATCCTTGTCAAAGAGAATTCACAAGTTCTCAGGCATCTGAAAGTGGGCGATACCCTTGAGATGACCTACTACCTGACGGACAGCCAAGGAGCTCATGAAAACCTGAAAACCCAAATCAAGCACATTACCAAAAATGATAACGGCCGTTTTCAGGGACACCGCATGGTTGGCCTGGCGATTTTGTAGCAAAAGCCGGAGAGCCCCATATCCAGCGTTGCCAAGGGATCGCAGTAGGTGCACTACGGCTTCACCCTTGGACGCCTTGGCTCTGGGGCTCTCCGGCTTTTGCTGCATCAAGCTATGCCACCATTAAAAAAACACCATTAAAAAGCCCCATATCCTGCGTTGCCAGGGGATCGCAG
>JASFER010000124.1:0-16369 GCA_050124755.1 Desulfobacteraceae bacterium | reverse complement strand
GGTTTTCTCCGTCTCGACGAACTCTTCAATGGGCTCTTCATCTTCAGCGTCAGCCTCCGTTTCGGCAGACGCCTGCTCCCCATCTTCTTCCAAGGGGGCAGTTCGGTGCTTGGACGACGGCGTGAAGGTCAGCACCAATCGTCCGCCCGATTGGGCCAGGTTTTCCCATAATTTCTCATATTTCTTTCGCTCCCAATTGAAGCTGCGGTCCCCTGTGCCAATGATCAGAAGGGTCTTGCCGGCGTCCATTTCAGCTTGGTCCAGGGAACGAAAATTGCGGTCAACCCTATGTGTGGAAGCACGCTGAAGACTTTCAAACAGTGCCCTTGTCCCTAATGGATCCGTACGCAGAGAAGAATAGGCCGGGTAGACGTCGCCGGCCTCAAAGCGCAGCAAAAAAAGCTGTATCATGCCGACGATGAAAAGCATGCCGCACAACAGGGCAAACAGCATCAATTTACGCGGTGGGTTGAACAAGGGCGGCGATCCTTTTCTGATGGTCCATAAATTGATCCAACCGTTGCCGGTCCACGGGATGCATCCCGTACCAGGAGCGTTCGAATACGTTGATACACCAATCAAAAACCTTCAGCAGTTCCGGTTCCGCATGCGCCCTGCGAGCCAGTTCATTGGCATAGTCGCGGTTGGATTTATAGCGGGCAATTTTTACCCGTTGATGATCGGCCAATTGGGCCAATACCGACAGGTACAGGGCTCTGAGGGACCGCCGAAAGTCTTTGCGGTCCGCCATTTCCCGTGCCATGGCCAACCAGCGGTCCAGGGGCAGATCTTCAGCCGTAATGCGCTCATCGCTCAAATCAATATCCATGGCCCCCTCATCGACCGCAACGTCACCCGAAAGCACCGGCCGGCTTTGTTTAAACCAACGAACCATCCAAAACAAGAGCCACAAGGCCAAACCGAAACCCAGGGCATAGAAAATCCATCGGATCAAACCCCGGTAATCTCCGGTTTCAGCAGATGGATCAAACTTTGGCGCCGGCATTTTTTTCCTCAACCACTCAAGGAAATTTTCGATCCAACGGTCGATGGCTTTAAAAAAGGCTTTTATCTTCTCACCGATCCAATCGAGGGTGGTGCTGATCCAGCCTTGATCTTCAGGCGGTTCGGGAACCTCATCCCTGGGCAGCCGCCAGGCGAATCGCCGTTGTTCCAAAACCGATTCAATCTGATGGTCCAATCGTTCGGCATAGCTTCGGCCATTGGTGGTCGGCGTCAGTGTTTTCCCGGAGGCTGCGTCATCCGCCAAAGCCCCTGTAATCGGGAGCGTGAAGACGAATACCATGATGGCCAATGCGCCCGCCTTCAGGAAGGGGCGCAAAGCGGACTTGAGGTCGTCGCCGGTGTGCCGGGAACGGCCGTAAAAACATCGCAGTACATAAATTGCCTTGAGAACGGGATCCAGGCACAAATAGGTCAGACCGCCCAACACCGCCAGGAATGTGGTATTGAGCATCCGCATGCCGCTGAGGGTGAAGACGGTCTCGATACCTAAAATACTCTTGAGCAGGTAGGGCAAAGAGAGCAGTCCCACCCCCAGGTTTAAAAAGACGAAAAGGCCAAAAAGATTCATCGCCAGCAACACAAGATGATTTTGACCGGGCCACAATGCCGCCTGTTCCTTGGCGGCTCCGGCCAACTGTCTCATTCCTTTTTCTTGAGCGCGGTCCAGCACGCATACATTCTGGTAAAAGGCGTAGACCCAGGCAATGGGAAGAAAAATGATGACAGCGACGGGTAAAACGACGACGCCGGTGGCGTGCAAGGCCGTCTGCCTTGCGGTTGTGGAGACAATGCGCTTGAATGTCCACTTTTCCGGCTGCGCTTTTTGCAGGCTGCACCATAATCGCCGGCAAAACCGGACATGCCAGAACTTCATCCAAATGAAAAGCAGTGCCACACCGGCGGCCGAGGGGCCGCAATACCATTGGGCCATTGGATCGCGGCTCATATCGGACCAGAAGTAGAGCAGTGCCAGCACAAAGGGCAAGGTTCCCAGATAATACTCGGCCAAAGCGGCCAAATGATGGCGCCGCAGCATATGGATGGCCTGCTCGATCAAGGCCAGCGCCCCGGGTTCTGTGCGCAAGGCTTTCCTGGTCATTTTCCGGCCCACCAGTCCGCCTCCCATATGGTGCCTTCATGAAAGGTATCCGGAATGGATAACAGCATCATCCCCACCAGATAAAAAGCATACCATAAAAGCAGAAAACCCAAGGTGCCCTGGGTCAACATAAAGAATCCGCGCACCCAAATTTTGGAGCGTGTTTTGCGGTCATCTGACACGCGCCCCAGGCATTGGGAGCAGAGCATCCGATCTTGATGCTCGGTGACGCACTCACGGCAAAAATAGCGTTGACAATCCGGGCAGCGTACCACCGCTTCGCGGCGTTGGTGATGGTAACATCTTTGGTTGGAAAGATTATTTATCATAGCGCTTGTTCAGGCAGATCACTCAGGTTTAATTGGGTGTAAAGAATCAGGACCTTTTGGAGTCCAACATTGGTTCAATCCCCGGAAGGGCATTTGTTGTAATAGCACTCTAGCACAGGCTTGCCGTCAAGCCTTGTTGCGTGAGGTCTTGAGTTTCATGCCAGGCCGGCACAGAGGCCGGCCCTACATTCAAGGCAACATCCTAAACCAGGAAAATGTTTTTCGTAGGGCCGGGCTCCGTCCCGGCCGGTCCTAAAATACCTTTGTTTAAAACCTAAAACCTAAAACTTTTTATATTTCGTTGAACTACCAGCAAGCCAAAAACCCCCAACAGCAGGCTGCCGCCGCCATAAATGATATTGCCGGCCAGGGCCATGGGGTGATCGGTCATTTGAAGCTCAAACATTTTCTTGAACATGGCCCAATGGTGATAGTTGATTTCGGGATTTTGAAATGAAACCGCAAAGTAAAGTCCGTATCCGATAGCCGTCTGAATGACGATGAACACCAGTGCCAACCAATTGATTTTGGCAATCATCGTTCCCTTCAAATGACGGTACCATCGAACCAGGGCGACAATCACAATGATCTGGGCAGCGCCATGCATTAAGGTTTCAATCAGGCCAAGCGGCAGGTTTTTGAGCAAGACTTGAATGCATCCAAATATTCCCATAACCAGAAACAAACCGAAAAGAATTTGGTGGAGCAAAGGTTTAAACGGCCCCTGCGGCACCTCTTCCGATGCTTCTAAAACGGATGCCGGCGCACCCGCGGAACCGGCAGAAGCGGAATTCAGAGCCGTTTTTTGGGCATCGACACTTTTCTGCTTTTCCCACACACCTTGGTGCTTCTCTACAAATGCCTTAATCCGGTTCATCGCCTTATTGGCAGTCCGCACCCGCTTCAACGAAAAAAGCTTTTGTCGTTGAACGGCCGTCTGCAGATAAACCGAACAACTGGGCCCCATGATGATGTTCATCAGCAAAGCCGCTATAAAAATCACCATAAAGGTTCCACTCACATGGGAAGGTCCCGGAACCCAGAATGCAATGGCTCCGAAAAGCAGTGCCAATGCGCCCCATACAAATGTCCATATCAAATGGGTGCCTGTGCGTTGCAATACCATAGATTGGATGTCATTGTAATAAAACCGCTTGTAGCTCTCCTTGAAAAAGACGGACTCCACCCAGAGCAGATGGTCAGGCCCTTGCCATAACGATCCGGTGAAAAAGGGCGAGAAAGGTCTCCCGGGCATTCTTCGGTAAATTTTCTCTTTCCGGGCCATAAACTAACTCAACACTCCCACAAAGAAAAACACCCAGCCGGCCATCTGCCCGCCGGCAAGCAGCAGGGCCAATATGTGACGAAACTTCGTTCGCGGCAATATGCTCTGGGCGGCACTCCAATAGCGCAGCACCACATATATCACGGCCGGTGCCGTTATCAGCGTAAAAGGGAAGAAAACCAGCGGCCAAAAGGAAAGATGCAGCGCAATGCTGTCGTAGAGCGTACAACTTCTTTCCAGTGATTTGATCTGCTGTTTATCGCGACCCGATTGAAGGCAGTTGGTGCATAGGCAGCGCCCGTCAATTGAAATTTCACAAAGGGCGCACAACAGCCGTCCGCAGCTGGAACAAGGCGTGACCGCTTTTTTCCCCGGGTGATAAAAGCACTCCGCCTGGCCTTGCGCCTGCACCTGCTCACCGTTCTTGCCCTGCCCGATGGGCCGATGAAATGCGTTAAACAGATCGGCTCTAATTCGGCTCGTGCAACTGGGACACTCGTGTAGTTCGCCGGTGTTGGCAATGTCTGCCGGTAGAATGGTCCGGCAATGGGGACATGCGATCACAGTTCAACTCAACCGTTTAATTCTTTTTAACCACGCGGGTGCTGCAAATACGGTCATGCAGGGCACGCTTTTCATCATCGAAAGCGGCCATAATATACCCGATCAACAGAATAATGTAACTAACTATTTCCGCCCAGAAGCGACCAAAGGCGCGCATGTAGGTAATTTTGTCGCCTTCCGGTGTGACCACTTTAAGCCGGCAAGCCATCTTGCCTAAAGTAGCACCAAAACGACCAAGGAAAAAAGTTCCATAGGCAAGGGGTATTGCGAAACTGAGAAGTACTTGAACCCCAATGAAGATAAAAAAACCGGGAGTCGGAAACTGCTCATTGGTTTGCATCATTGAGGGCATGATCAGCATGCTGAGCGGAATCATAACGGCCCACTGGGCGATGCTTAGAATGATACCATCGATTATTTTTGCCAGGAAACGAATCCAGAAACCGCCATAGATCATGGCGGCCGGCAGGGCAACGCCCTCTCTCAGCCGCTGAACGAACATGGGTTTGCAGGCCGCGCAGATCATTTGATCTTCATAGGCGATGACCTGATCCTGTGGGAAAGAGCGGCCGCATTGCGAACACACTGCAACGGATGCTGCATCACCCGCCTGGACCGCGGCCATCTCTTTATTCCGGACTTCCTCAGGGGATGCTTCGACCTTTTCTTCCATGGAAAGCGCGCCGATATCGTCATCGGAAGTCGCTTCAATTGTCTCCAAGGGGGTATCATCGGACGGCGGTGGTGGGGGGGGGGACTGGAACTGTGCCGTTTTTCCGCGCACCACGTCAATCAGGGGAACCCAATCGGTCATCTCGACGCTTCGAACCAAAGTCTGAGCGCTCACTTGTTTGGACTTGATCAGCGCTTGCAGTTCTGCTTTGCTGACCGGGCCGTTCTCCTGATCGCCGTCCCTGTAGTACCACACCATGATCGTTCTCCTTTTTGTTGTCTATCCGGTAATCGCATTCAAAATGGAATCCATCCAAGCATCATATCCAGGGTCTTATGGCAGCGTAACGGTTTTATTCAGTTTGCAGTGCCTGCCTGCACCCTGATGCAACCGCTGTTGATGCAATGCCCCCCTTCGATTTTTTGAAATCACACCCCTGCAAGGAGAGCCGGTTTCCAGTTTTTTATCGGCCGCAACAGGATAAAACTGAAATTCAGAAGCTAAAATTCTGAAAACATATGAAAAATCTTAATGACTTTATCAAAGTGTTGGTTTTTTTGGCAAGAAAAAATACAAAAATAGGTTGAAAACACCCTTAAGGGCGCTTGCGCTTCTTTTTATCCTTAAAAACAATTCGTCCGCTGCGTTGCCGAAAATAGAGCCTCAAAGGCACTTTATCCAGACCGGTCTCAGCGCGAATCTGATTGAGCAGATAGCGGTGATAGGAAAAATGCACCGCATCGGGATAGTTGACGAAACTGACGAAAGTGGGCGGCCGCGCTTTGATTTGGGTGGTGTAATAGAACTTGAGACGACGTCCCTTGTGCAAAGGCGGCTCTGTGCGGGCAGTCGCATTGCCAATGATGCGGTTTAATTGGCCGGTACCGATGCGGGTGGTATATTGTTCGTGGATGGCGTTGACCAGAGGGAAGACTTTATGAATCCGCTGACCGGTCAGAGCTGATACGGTGAGGACCGGCGCATAGCTCAAAAACTTGGAGGCATAGCGTAATTGCACTTCGTATTGACGGGGTGTGTAGACGGTTTTATCCACCAGGTCCCATTTGTTGAGCACAAAAATGGTGCCGCACCCACGCTCACTGGCGTATCCGGCTACTTTGATATCCTGATCGGTAATGCCTTCTTCGGCATCCAGCACCACCAAAGCCACATCACAACGTTCCAAACGTTTGAGGGCCTTGATAATGGAAAATTTCTCCAACTTCATGTCCACTTTGGCTTTACGCCGAATACCGGCTGTATCGATCAGCAGGTATGATTTGCCTTCGTGTATGCAAACCGTATCAACGGCATCGCGGGTGGTCCCGGGGAGATCGCTGACCACCAGGCGCTGCTGGCCCACCAGACGGTTGACCAAAGACGATTTACCCACATTGGGGCGGCCCACCAGGGCAATACGAATGTATTCTTGATCGGTTTCCTCTTCGGCCAACGGAAGGGATGTCACCAATGCATCGAGAAAATCGGACACACCGTAGCCATGCTCCGCCGAAAGGGGATAGAGGTGCTCAATACCCAAGGCGTAGAACTCGTAAAGGTGATCTTCCTGCTCCAAACCGTCAATCTTGTTGACCGCATAAAAAATCGGCCGCCGCACAGGTCTGAGCCGGTCAATCAGGTCACGATCAAAGGGTGAGATGCCGTCCTTGCCATCCAGCACCAATAAAACCGCGTCGGCTTCTTCCACGGCCTGTTCGACCTGAAAACGGATGGGGGCGGCAAAAGGGTCGTCATCTCCGCTGACGAAACCTCCTGTGTCCACCAGGATAAACTCATGGTCATCCCAAACGGCATTGCCGTAATGGCGATCACGGGTCACCCCCGGCCGATCATCCACAATGGCGTCTTTACGACGTGTGATGCGGTTGAACAGAGTGGATTTTCCGACATTGGGGCGTCCGATAATGGCGACGACAGGTTTCATCGTAAATTTCTCAGAGTTCCCTAATTTGCGCCCACAACAATCTGCAGACTTTTTCACTGACCTCGGTCAGGTTGCGCTGGAGAACCTTGCGATCCACAGGGCCGGCTGTATCGGTGATGCCTTTAACCATGGACCATGGTATCTCGTACATGGCCGCCACGCGCGCGATGGCGGCGCCCTCCATATCCACCAGGTCACCGGCGGCGGACAAGGCTTCTCTTTTATCCGCATCAAATACCGGCCGGTCACATGTGATCAATCTGGCGGCGGGCAAGTCCCAATCGAATTTGCCGTCGCTGATTATGGGCCGGGGCGCTTTGCCCGATAGCCCATGATCCCCTTCAGCCGCACTGGTAATGCAAAACAATTTCCCCGGCGCAAAACCGGGGCCGCTGCGCAAAGCGCCGCAGACACCCGCATTGACCACCTCTGCGACCTTGAACTCTTTGATTTGCGCGTGACATGCCACCGCAGCCGCCACTTTTCCCATGCCGCTAATGGTTATAAATAACTGAGGCTTGGAAGGCACCTGATAAACGGCAAAGGGTTGGTCGCTGACGCGAACGGCCTGGCTCCACTCCAAAAACGGCTTGGCTTCCGTCAATGTGGCAAAAATTAATCCGATCATGGGATAATTCCTGTCTTTCGAGCCTTTTCCTCGAGGACCGCAACCGCTGACCGGCCACTGTCACCCAAGTCAAGGCTGAACTCATTTACATAGGTATGAATGTGAGCATCCAACACCTCTGGGGTCATCTCCTGGGCGTGGGTGCGAACATAGGGCAATGTGGCCTCAGGATCTTGTCGGGCCAGGACGATGCTACGGCGAATGGCCTCATCCACTTGCTCTGCTGAATCGACACCAATGCGCTTGTGAGCCGCGATGCACCCCAAGGGAATCGGTAAACCGGTCAGATCTTCCCACCAGGCCCCCAGATCCACCACTTGATGAAGTCCCAAATGCTGAAAGGTAAAGCGGCTTTCGTGGATAATCACACCGCAATCGGCCTGATCGGATAGGATGGCGTCAAAAATGCGGTCGTAAGGCGCAAACCGGCGCTCTCGGGCCTGGGGTGCCCACATGCGGAAAAGCAGGTGAGCGGTGGTCCACTCTCCCGGCAATACGATGCGACATTGGGCCATATCCCCGTGGGCCAATGCTTTTTTAGCCACCACAACAGGTCCGCAGCCGAAGCCCAGAGCACCGCCGCTGTTGAGCAGCCGGTATCGATCCTTGACCATCAGCCAGGCGAAAAAAGAGAGTTTGCTCACATCCAGCACGCTTTTGAACGCCATCTGATTGAGGGTCTCCACATCGTGCAGCTGTTCGTGGATCGCATGGCCGGGCAGGTGCGCCAAACCATTGACCAAACCATTGAAGATGAACGTATCGTTGGGGCATGGTGAAAATCCTAAGGTGATGGTTTTTATCTCTTCCATCTCTTTTTCCCATTTCCGTTGGCCGGTGTATGTATTTCGCCGCACAAGGTCTCCACGGCCGGGTATCCGAGCAATCCGTTCACCTCCCGGGTCAAGGCGTCGCCGGGCCGAAACCTCCAGCTTTCGGCCATGGCAAGGACAGTTTCAACATCATCGGCCATTTTTATGCAAATCATTCCCCGGCAATCACCGGGGTGACGCCGCAGCAGGTCTCTCAAATCGGCCAGGATGGCCTTGTCACTGCGTTGGGCATCGATGTTGAACTGGACTTTCGCGGTCCACATCGCTTCGGCCTTTTCCATCGGAATAACGGTGTCGGCCAGAATTTTGGCCCCTTTTTCATCCAGTTGAACCTTGCCCTGGACCATTACCGGATGGTCGTCGCTCAGCAGATCCTGGCAGGAGGCATATACCGATGGAAAAACAATCACCTCTACGCCACCGTGCAGGTCCTCGAGCTGAATGAAGGCCATCAGTTCCTCCCGTTTTGTGCGGATGACTTTGCTGCTTGTAATCATACCACCGATGCGCACTATCCGGCCATCCGATGTTTCGGATATGCTTTCCGTGTTGGTTGTCGAGAATTTGACCATGGTGCTTTCATGTCGGGTTAACGGGTGCCCTGAAATGTAGAAACCCAAGGACTCCTTCTCCCTGGCCAACCGCTCTCTTTCCTCCCACTCGGGTATTTTGGGCATTGTGGGGGCGGTGACTGAGAGCTGACACTCCATACCATCGTCAAACAGCCCCATCTGGGGGTCGCAGCGCTCCTTTTGGACTTTTTGGCCGTATTCAAGGGCTTCTTCCAAAATTTCCATCATTTGCGAACGGTGCGCCCCGGTGCTGTCGAAGGCGCCGCATGCGATCAGACTCTCCACCACCCGCTTATTGACCCGCCTCAGGTCGACCCGTTCGCAGAACTCAAAAAGGGAGCCGTAAGGGCCATTGGCTTCGCGCTCTTCCACGATGGCTTCCACCGCCCCTTCTCCCACATTCTTGACCGCCACCAGGCCAAAACGAATTTTTCCGTCGGCCACTGTGAATTCGATCTCGCCGGCGTTGACGTCCGGGGGCAGCACTTCGATCTGATGGGTACGGCATTCATTGATGTATTTGACCACCCCATCGATGGAGTGCATTTCACTGGTCAACAAAGCGGCGATGAATTCCACCGGATAGTGGGCCTTCAAATAGGCGGTTTGAAAGGCGATAAGGGCATAGGCCGCGCTATGGGATTTGTTGAAGCCGTATCCGCCGAACTTTTCCATTAAATCGAAAAGGGCTTTGGCTTTATCTTCCTCATAACCATTTTTTACAGCCCCTTTGACAAAACGCTCCCGATGCTCGGCCATCATGGCGGCAATCTTTTTTCCCATGGCCTTGCGCAGTCCGTCCGCCTCAGCCATGGTGTAGCTGGCCAGCGCGCCGGCAATCTTCATGACCTGTTCCTGGTAGACGATGACGCCGTAAGTGTCCTTCAGGATGGGTTCCAGGTCGTCAATCATGTAGGCGACTTCCTTGCGGCCGTGCTTGCGCTCCACAAAATCATCCACCATGCCGCTGTCCAGGGGTCCCGGCCGGTACAGGGCCACCAAAGCGGTGACTTCGTCAAAGTTCTCGGGTTTAAGCCGCACCAGCAGATCTTTCATCCCCGAGCTCTCCAATTGGAACACACCGGTGGTGTCACCGGCGGCCAACAGCTTGTAGGTCTCCGGATCGGTAAAATCGATGCTGTTCAGGTCAAGGGGCGGATTACCCTGTTTCTCGATAAGCTTCAGTGCGTTGTCGATAACGGTAAGGTTGCGCAAACCCAAAAAATCGAACTTGACCAGGCCGATGCCTTCCACCAGTTTCATGTCCAACTGGGTGACAACTTCGCCCTTTTTGCCTTTATACAAAGGGAGATACTCAACCAGGGGTTTATCACCGATCACCACGCCGGCAGCGTGGGTGGAAGCATGGCGCGGCAGGCCCTCCAATGTCCGGCAGATGCTGATCAACTCGGCCACATCCGGTCGGGTGGCCTCCAGTTCTCTGAGTTTGGGCTCCTGCTCCAGGGCCTGCTCAAGGCTGATGTTGAGCACATCGGGCACCAGCTTGGCAATGGCGTCCACCTCAGCCAACGGGATGTCCAGGGCCCGTCCAACGTCTCTGATGACAGCACGGGTTTTCAGTTTTCCGAAGGTGATGATCTGGGCCACATAGTCCCCGCCTCCGTAGCGTTCGCTGACATACTCAATGACTTTATCCCGGCCGTTGATGCAAAAATCCACGTCGATATCCGGCATGCTGATGCGATCGGGATTGAGAAAACGCTCGAAAATAAGCCCGTTCTCAATGGGGTCCAGATCGGTGATGCCCATGGCGTAGGCCACCAGACTGCCGGCGGCGGAACCTCGGCCCGGCCCCACCGGCACACCGTTGTTTTTGGCGTAATTGATAAAGTCCGCCACGATGAGGAAATAGCCCGGAAACTCCATTTTGTTGATAATCCCGATCTCGTACTCCAGGCGTTCACGATAGACGGCAAGGTCGGCGTCGGGGTTTTTGGTTTGAATGATGGCCCACACGCGGTCAAACCCCTCGTTGACCTTTTGAACGAACAGATCTTCCGCGCTTAAATCCGAATCATCCTTAAACAACGGAAAATGGTAGGTATTGAAGTCGAACTCGACTTGGCAGCGCTGGGCAATATCAACCGTGTTTTGAATCGCTCCGGGAAAATCCTTAAAATAATCGATCATTTCCGATTTGGATTTGAAATAGAGTTGATCGGTGCGAAAGCGAAACCGCTCAGTGTCATTGACGGTTTTACCGGTTTGCACGCACAGAAGAACATCATGGGCACGGACGTCCTCCTTTTCCAGGTAGTGGCAATCATTGCTGGCCGTTAAAGGAATGGAAAGCCTGGCGCTCATCTCCCTCAAGGCGTCATTGACGGTATCCTGGATGGGGATGCCGTTATTTTGAACCTCCAGAAAGAAGTTGTTTTCGCCAAAGAGGCGCTGATAATATCGAGCGGCTTCTTCCGCCTGGTCCATGTGTCCGCTCTTAATGAGCATGGGGATTTCGCCGTGCAGGCAGGCGGACATGGCGATCAAACCGTGATGGTGCGCTTCCAAAAGCGCTTTGTCAATACGCGGGCGATAATAAAAGCCTTCCATCTGGGCTACCGTGACCAGTTTGCACAAATTGCGATAACCAGCCTGGTTCTCCGCCAACAGGACCAGGTGACGCAGCCCTTTGGCATCCACCGGGGTTTTGTCCGCAATGGTTCGGGGAGCCACATAGCACTCGCAGCCGATAATCGGCTTGATGCCGGCTTTTACAGCCTTTTGATAAAACTCCACGACATTGAACATGGTGCCGTGGTCGGTGATGGCCACCGCGTGCATGTCAAATTCCCTGGCGCGTTTGAACAAGGCGTCAAGGCGAATGGCCCCGTCCAGCAGGCTGTACATGGTGTGCATGTGAAGATGAACAAAATCAGATGGGGTATCGCTCATGGGTATTGTCTAATCCTTTAATTCTCAACGCGGTAATTGGGCGCCTCCTTGGTAATGATCACATCGTGAACATGGCTCTCACGCAAACCCGCCGCGGAAATCTTGATGAAACGGCCCTTATCGCGAAGTTCGGCAATGGTCCGGCAACCGACATAGCCCATACCGGCTTTGAGACCGCCGATCAATTGATGAACGTTGGAACGCAATGACCCTCTGTAAGGCACGCGTCCCACGATACCCTCCGGCACCAGTTTATCATCTTCTTCCTGTTCCGTTTGATAATAGCGGTCTTTGCTCCCTTTTTTCATGGCTTCAATAGAACCCATGCCGCGATATACCTTGTAGCTGCGCCCCTGGAACAGGATGGTTTCCCCCGGACTTTCATCGGTCCCGGCAAAAAGGCTTCCGATCATCACAGTGTGAGCGCCGGCGGCAATGGATTTGGACAGGTCGCCCGAATATTTGATGCCGCCGTCGGCAATCAGGGGCACGCCGGTTTTATTGGAGACCGCTTTACAGTTTATGATGGCGGTCACCTGAGGCACACCGATGCCGGCGACGATTCGGGTAGTGCAGATCGATCCCGGCCCGATGCCGATTTTAATGCCATCCACCCCGGCATTGATCAGATCTTCGGCTCCTTTGGCGGTGGCCACGTTTCCGGCGATGACTTCAATTCGGCTGAAGGTGCTTTTCAATTCCTTGACCGTATCCATGACATTGAGGGAATGGCCATGGGAGGTATCGATGCAGAGGACATCAGCCCCGGCGTCCAACAGGGCCTGGGCGCGTTCGATACGACCCATACCCACACCAATGGCGGCACCGACCCGCAACCGTCCCATGCCGTCCTTGCAGGCATAGGGATACTTCTTGATCTTTTCGATATCTTTAATGGTGATCATGCCTTTAAGCCGCCCGTCGGCATCCACCACCAGCAATTTTTCAATACGATGTTCGTGGAGCAGTTTTTTGGAATCTTCCAGGCTGATCCCTTCCGGCACGGTCACCAGATTATCCTTGGTCATGACATCGGATACGGATTTTTCCATTTCAGTTTCAAAGCGAAGATCCCGGTTGGTCACAATCCCAACCAATTGATCCCCTTTGGTCACCGGCACACCTGAAATACGATACTTAGCCATCAAATTTAAAACTTCCTGGACCTTCTGATCCGGATGGATGGTCACCGGGTCCACAATCATACCGCTTTCGGATTTTTTGACCTTGTCCACTTCCACAGCCTGACTCTCAATACTCATGTTTCTGTGGATAAAGCCGATGCCCCCTTCACGCGCCATGCTGATAGCCGTTTCCGATTCGGTCACCGTATCCATTGCGGCACTGACGATGGGAATGTTCAGCTTAATGTTTTTGGTCAGCTGCGTCTCGGTGTTGCAATCCTTGGGCAACACATCCGAATAGTTCGGCAGCAGCAATACATCGTCAAACGAGTAGCTCTCTTCAGGGGGAATTTTGCTCATGGTGGTCCTCCGAATATGTCTTTTATGGGCAGACTGACCAAATATGATATAAAATCATACAGATAGTGCCTAATCGATTAAAAATGGTCGATATTACCACATATAGTGCCTCACGATCAACCCTGTACTATATATAGCAGCGAATCCGGTCGGGACAGAGCCCGACCCTTCGAAAACCCTCAAAACGCCAGGGACCGGAGTGATTAGCGTAGGGCCGGCCTCCGTGCCGGCCGGGTATAAAATCCCATATCCTGCATAGAGATTTTCTTATCATTATTCTTAATCGAGCGCTTATGGGATTTATCCCCGTCCGCTGGACGCAAGCAACAAGACCTGAACCGTTCGCCTGCATTACTTGATGCCCTCCCCTAACAAAGCCAATGTCTACAAACAAGCACAATTTACCGACTTGACAACCTGACAGGCGAATACTATTAGCTTCTCTCTTTAGGCCGTTGATTTCGCACCATCCGGACGATGCTGAATGCATCGATTTTTTTGATCAGAGCGATTGCTTAGCACAGGGCAAAAAGCTAAAATGATCAGAAGATGGAGGGCCTCCTTTTTCATTTGCGGCCCATGGTTTTATGCACTCATATCCAATAGCGAGAACGAAACGTGTTAGTGGAAATTAATCCGATCAATCCGCAACAACGCATAATCGATATGGTTGTGGAAACCCTTAAAAGGGGAGGTGTCATCGCCTATCCCACCGACACCCTCTACGGCATCGGCTGCGATATTATGAACAAAAAGGCCATTGAACGGATTTATCAAATAAAACAATGGCGCAAAAACAAACCTTTCAGTTTCATCTGCTCCGACCTTAAAAACATCAGCCAATACGCCAAGGTTTCAAATTATGCCTATAAGACCATGAGACGCCTGCTTCCCGGCCCTTACACCTTTGTATTGGACGGCTCCAATCAGGTCCCCAAAATGATGCTGACCAAACGCAAAACCGCCGGTATCCGGGTGCCCGACAATCCCATCTGTCACGCCCTTATCGCCACCTTGGGAAACCCCGTCATCTCCACCTCCGCATCAACACCGCAAGGCGAGGTTTTCAACGAACCGTGGCTCATAGAGGAGCACTTTGGAAGGCAGTTGGATTTGGTCATTGACGGCGGTCCGGTATCGGGAGAACCTTCCAGTGTGATCTCACTGCTCGGTGATGAACCGGAGATCCTGCGCGAGGGCAGCGGGGATGTCAGTACTTTGTGATGATTAACTAAAGACAGGCCATAATACTCATGAAAAACAAAGCCAAAAATAGAAAAAACCCTCCAAAGAACAAAACCGCACCGCGCTGGATGTTGCTCGTGACGATCTTTATCACCGGCAACGTTATTATGATGCTGGAAATCGTCGGAACGCGGGTCGTGGGTCCCTATTTCGGTGTCGGCATATATGTGTGGTCGGCCCTGATTACCGTAACCTTGCTGGCCTTGTCCACCGGGTACTGGCTTGGCGGCAAGTGGGCGGATGCCCAAGGCCGTCCGGAGTTTTTATTTAAAACGATTCTTTCAGCAGGTGTATTTATCTTCTTGATCCCGGTTATCAGGAACCCTGTGCTGATTTATTCGGGTGGGTTTGGTGTACGCGGCGGCGTGCTGATGGGAAGCATGATGTTGTTCGGCCCGCCCCTTTTTCTACTGGGCATTGTCAGCCCCTACGCGACCAAATTGTTTACCGAGCAGTTCGAAAAGTTGGGGTCCCGGGTCGGCTTGCTATACGCCGTGTCAACGTTAGGCAGTTTTTTCGGCACCATCAATATCGGCTTTTATATGATCCCCAATTTTCATATAAGCACAATTTTATTTGTTTTAGGTACCACACTTCTGATCATGCCAACCGCATATGCAGTGGTTTATAAACGAAAACAATACACATTTTTAGTGCTGACCTTTATCGCCACTGCCGTATTGTTATGCTTTTTTGCCGTCACTTCAAGCCAAAAACAGACTGGAGAAAGAAAGATACTTTATAAGACCAATAGCTTTTATGGCGAAATCAAAGTCACCCAACAACAACATCTGCGCATCTTGCTGGTGGACGGGATTGCCCAATCCGGTGAGAATTACCTTACGCATAAAGCCTTGCCCGGCTATATTGAAACCATCCGGGATGCGGTGCGTGTTTATCATCTAGATGCAAAGAACGCCCTAGTAATCGGCTTAGGCGGCGGAAATATCGTTCATGCCCTGCTCAAAGACAACATCCTTGTCGACGTTGTGGAAATTGACAAAAAAATCATTACCGTTGCTGAGCAGTTCTTTTCCATTAACCCTGCTCGCACCAACATTACAGCAACCGACGGGCGTCTTTTTGTGCGCAAATGCAAAAAAAAATATGATGCCGTCGTTCTAAACGCCTATTCAGGAGAAACCTTTCCGGCCCACATGTTGACCAAAGAGTTTTTTGCAGAGGTTAAAAGCATTCTCAACCCTGCAGGTTTGGTCATTTTGAATTTCTACGGATATGTTGAAGGTCCACAACGTATTGCCGGTGCAAGCGTCTATGCCACTTTAAAGTATCACTACGACTGGTGCCGGGCGTTCTTCAAAGCGCCCCGGCAAACGCCCTCCAATATTGTATTTGTCGCCGGCACCGGCCAAACCGTTCCGTCCCGGCCGGACCGCTCAGTTCTGCGACGTCTGGCCTCCTACAACGTATCGATTGATGGTTGGGAGTCGGCCCTGGTTTGCTCCGATGATTATAACCCCATCGAATTCATGAACCGGGCCGTCTACATCCAGTGGCGCCAAGCAGTCATGAAACACTTGGGACCAGACCTGTTGCTTCACTAAAGAAATCTGAAAATCTCTGCTCCATAACGCCCTTTTGGATCCAAGCCAGATCACCGCCCTTATGGGCTGTGGCCTTGTCCCGGCTGTTGGCTTTGGCCAGTTCGGCAAAGGGCCTTCCGTTAAAGGCTATTTCATTTTCACCCGGACACTCGCCATCAGCCGCTCCATCTCCTTGGCCGTGGCTTCGCGCTTGATCCTGTTGCGGATG
>JASFER010000123.1:0-16483 GCA_050124755.1 Desulfobacteraceae bacterium | reverse complement strand
TCATTGCCATTACGAATACCTCTCTTGAATGGTTTATTACAATTGACAGGTCCACGGCGCTCGGCTATTTCTATTGGAGATGCGGCTGCTTCATATAAACCCGATAGCGCAACAGCCGCAACCTTTCTCGACATCCAACCTGAGTAAAGCATCTATGTCCGTACCAAAAAAGCCGAAGCCAACCTGCTGGTCAAGCTGGCGGAGGCCGAGAAAGTCCGCCTCAAAAACGATGCCCTCAAAGGTGTGGGGTCCGAACGCATGGTGGGATTAAAAATGGCCGATGTGTATAAGGGCCTGGATCTCATTGTACTGCCCAGCGACGGGAGCGCGGGTGTCAATCCGCTGGATCTGGACAATGCCTTGAAGCTCTTCGATGTCCGTAAAGGAGGTGCGCGATGAAACGACTCTTGTTCCTGATATTGGCGGTGCCGTGTTTGATCAGCCTCACCGGTTGCTTCTTCTACAGTACCGATACCACCGAAGTGGGTGTGCGCACCAAAAAATTCACCTTGTGGGGTGCCAAAGGGGTGGAGAACAAGGTCTATGCTGCCGGCTCCACTTACATCTTTATGCCGTTCATCAACGACTGGCACACCTTTGACACCAAACTTCAAAACCTGGAGATGGTGTACGAACGCGGACGCGGCGATCGCCGCTCCAGGGATGACCTTTTGTTTAAAACCATCGACGGCAACGATATCAGTCTAGATGTGATTATCGCCTATCGCATCAATGCCGATAAAGCCCCCTATATCCTGCAGCATGTAGCCGAAAACAACCATACGCTGCGGGACAAGATCGTTCGCACCATCGCGCGTTCCAAACCACGGGATATCTTCGGCGAACTCACCACGGAAGAGTTCTATGTGGCCGACAAACGCGAGCTGCAGTCCCAGCGTGCCAAAGAGGTGTTGCAGGAGATGTTGGGACCTTTGGGCATCACCGTAGAAAAGGTACTCACCAAGGACTACCGGTTTAACCCCGAGTATCAAAAGGCTATCGAAGACAAAAAGGTTGCGGATCAGCAGGTTCAAAAAAACCGGTCCGCCCAGCACGCCGCATTGGAGGAGTACAAGCGCAAGCTGGAGGAGGCCAAGGGCGAAGTCAACAAAATGATCGCCGATGCCGACGGCACCTACCGCAAGGCCAAAATTGAAGCGGATGTCTACTATGAAAAACAAAAACTGCTGGCCGAAGCTATCAAAGCCGAAGGTGTGGCCGAGGCCAAGGGTATTCAGGAAATGAACACGGCCCTGGCCGGTGCCGGCGGAGAGGCGTTTGTCAAACTCCGCATTGCCGAAGCCATGCAAGGCAAGCAAATCCTGCTGTTACCCGTGTCCGAAGGCGGCATGAACCTGAAAACCACAGATATCAACCAATTGATCAACACCATGGGTGTGAAAGCCATGGCCGGTCAGAAGTAAAGCATCCGGGCCCGGAGGACCCGGATGCGTTGAACCGCAGAACATCGAACAAGGAATGTCGAATGTCGAACTGTGGAATCGCTGCGCTCTGCCATCATTATTTTAAATGACAGAATACCTTAGTTCGATATTCGATATTCCATTACAGCATTTGTGCTAAATAGCATAGCCAATGTGCGATGACCATACAAGGACCGGGTTTTAATGATGAAATCGAGGGGCGACCTTTTGAGCGCCCCTTAATTTCACGTATTCCAACCATTGTTGCAAAACTTTCAAACCATTTCTCAAACTTCCAGTGCCTTTTCAATGGTCGCCAGCAAGGCGTCATTATTCGCCGGTTTCTGGAAAAAGGCAAATGCCCCGGCTTTCATGGCGCGATCTTTATTGGCTTCGGGGTCCCTGGCGGTCAGGATGATGACCGGGGTCATCTCCCTCCAGATAAAATCCTTCAGGCGGTCCATCACGATGAATCCGTCCCCCATGGGCAGTCCGATATCTAGAATAATGAGATCCGGTTTTTCGTCTATGGCCATCTTGGTGCCCATGTACCCATCAGTAGCAAAGACAGTGTCGTAATTGTTGGCCTTCAGGCGAATGTTCAGCGCCCGTAGCAGCTCCTTATCATCATCAACCAACAGAATTTTCTTTTTGTCCATTGAGATTTCTCCTTTGCTCTACTTTTTCCTGCACGAGTTTCTCCAGCGTGCTCACTATGGTTTCGAGCTGCTTGCGATAAGACAGCTTATGCAGATCCGGCGTAAAAGGCGATATAAGAAGTGTCAGGTCACTTTCCTGAAAATGGCCGCATTGCCTCAGCTGGCCTTGCATACGGCGAATCAATGCGCTGATTCCCTGCGGTGATGAGCACGCCAGGATAAAGAAAACCTCACCGGTGTCCATGCGCCCCATTCGCGGCAGCACCAGGTCTAGATCCGGTAGCACGCAATATTTCAAAATATTCCAGACTTCCGCCATGGCCTTTTCATCCTGGCTGTTCAGTATGCGGGATTCTTCCGGAAACACCTCCACGGTGATGACGCCCAAATGGCCTGCCTTGGCCGTCTCGACTGTGAAAACAGAGGCCACCAGTTTTTCCAGTGAAAAAACCGGCAGCGTAAAATTAAAGGTACTGCCATTGCCCGGCCGGCTATCGACCCAGATTCGGCCGCCTTGGCGTTCTACGATCTCTCTGCAGATGTACAATCCGATCCCCAGTCCTTTACGACTGTCATCTATGGCCGCATCGGACTGGTAGAGATATTCGAAGATTTTCTCTTTTTCATCGCTTGCGATACCCGGTCCCGTGTCGTTAACCGAAACCAGTATCCGGTCAGCGTCGGCGGCGGCCACCTCGGCGGTCACCTCCACGCTGCCACCTGCCGGAGTGTACTTGATACCATTGTTGATCAGATTGTTCAGAACCTGTTTGATCCGATGCGGATCCGCATGGGCAGGCGGCAGATCGGGCGGTACAGTTGCCTTGAGCCGGATCTGTTTCTTGGCGGCAATGGTCCGGAGCATGCTCTGCACTTGGTCGGCAAGCGTCTGCAGCTTAATGGATTCGGATATCAAATTTATGTTGTCCGGCTTTTGTCGGGTTACTTTGAAAATTTCGCTGATCTCCGATCGAGCGACTTGCAGCAGATCATCGATCATGGCCCGCAACTCCTCAACATTGCGGAAAATAACGGACAGGTGATCTTTCTGATCTTCGTTCAGTTCACCGGCAAGACCATCCAGCATGATGGTTGTAAACTGGTGGATAACACTTAAGGGACTGCGCAGTTCGTGAGACACTTTTGACAAAAACACATCCTTCATGCGCAATTCCTGCTGCCGTGTCTGTTCCAGTTCCGCCAGCATGCGTTTGTGTTCCGTAATATCCCGTAATGAGGCCAGATAGGCTTTTTCTTCTTCCCACTCGATCTCCACGGCCCGCATTTCAGCCACACTGACCTTGCCATGGCCATCGATGATTTCAATTTCCGTCGTCTTGTCGGGCGGAGGCAAAGGGAAACCGAATACGGTACCCACCATATCCTCATATTTTCGGCTGAAAAGGCGGACAACAGCCGGGTTGGCAAATCGAATCTTGAAATACCCGTCGATGATGATGATCGGATCTGCATTTTGCTCAATAATCCTGCGGAATCTGGACTCGCTCGATTGCAAGGCGCACTGGACCCGTTTGCGTTCGATGGCATAGGTGACCGCTCTGGGCAGAAGGGCGGTTTCGTGTTGCCCCTTGATCAGGTAGTCTTGAGCGCCATGATGAAGGGCCTGAATGGCCAGCGTTTCATCATCATGACCGGTGAGCATGATGATGGGCATCTCCGGGACCGCATTGACGGTTCTTTGCAGGGTATTGATACCATTGCTGTCCGGCAGTGTCATATCTAGCAATACGACGTCCACATTGAGATCGTTGAGCAGCGCAAGCCCGTCTTCCAGGCGTTGGACCCACTCGATGTGATACCGGGGCCTTTGGGAACGGCTCAGGATCTCGAGGGTCAATTCAGCGTAATTGGTATTGTCTTCTATTAATAAGATGTTGATCGTGTGCTTCATCACTCAAGTCATGCGGTCTACCGTCCAAGTCCGGACAATCCATTCACAGAAACCAATTGGTCACAAATCATCACGCCTTAGCAATACAATCTGCTATAGTGCTAACATCGGCGGATCTGCATAAAACTTTACACCCTAAATGCTATGGTTGGATAAACAGCAGATTATGATAAACTGGAAACCACGGCCCACCCCATTTTGGGGTTTTTTGTCCAAAACCGCGAAATTTCCGACAACCACCTCACGTTTTAATAGCGATGGTGCAGGTTTGGCTTGTTGTGGAGTATATTCTTTTAATCACAAGGTTTCAGCGAGTGATGATATAGCAAGCATCTGTTTATAACCACAATACATACCATGCTCGCCGAATTGGCAATATCACAAACATTATTTTAGGCTTTTAGGAATTAATAATCCCCAATTCTTTTTTTAGCTCTGGACTCTGCCAAATGTGTAATCCGGCAAGAGAGATAGGTAATAGCTCAAACCAAATACGAATCTCATAAACCATGCCATACAAGAAAAGGCTGATAATAAATACTGCAGCAATTCCTTTTAATACCAGAATATTGCGTTGAAGCGGCAGAAGTATGAAGAATAGCAAACTGCCAACGTTTATCGTAAAAAAAAGTGTGAAATAGAAAGACGCCACCGCCTTTAGGTTGTAATAAAAGCGCGGTTGACCTTGCAATACTTCGTCAGTGACCGTGGCGGTGAAAACACTTGTTGTATTGTCAACGAATTGGTCAAGTAAATATTTTACCAGTAGAGCAATTCCAACCGTCACGCACGTCAGTATAATCTTTTTGAATATTTTGTAGCGCCCGTCCAACAGGATTAGGGGCGCTAAAACGACTGCGGTCTCTTTAAAACCCATCGATAGAGGAATGAGACCTATCAACCATTTGCTATTATTGCTCAAGGCAAGAAAGACAATGAGTGTTGAAAAACAGAGGATTGGCATATCCCATGGTCTATGGCCTTGCATACCTCCGATACCATAGTACGCCGTGATGACCGCAGCATAAGTGATCAACATATGTAGTATGGCTTTTTTTCTGTCAAAACAGATATATACTAAATTTGTCAGAAACAGCCAGATTCCAACCCAAACACCTACTGCAGCGGAAAACCTTGCTGGTGAAATTTTAAATTCACCGAGTTTGAGTTCACCAGGAAAGAATAAGCTTGCCAAGTAGTTAGAAAAAACTCGTGAACGCCATTCCTGTCTAAGAGATTGCAATCCTTTTTTACCGAATTTGCCGACATAGTAAGTAGTTATACTATCGGTATTTTTTGGTAGTGAGAATCTCCTAAGACTATAGTAGGCACTAATGCTGATAGAAAGAGAAAATAAAAGAAGTACAATCCAACTGCCTATCTTCGCTTCGATCTTCATTAGATTCCAAAATTATATTAGAGACGCCTGATATATGCACATGATGGATAAATTACTTCCCAACTTTAAAGTATTTATAATCATTCTTTAAGGTATACGGCAACACATTCTATTTCTTACACTCAATAAAGGAGCACAGAAACCCAAAATTAGGCTGTTTGGTGTCTTATTGCCTCTGTATTACTTACGGCAGGCTTTGTTGATTAACAAAAACGGCAGGGATCATCAACAAAAAATGTATCTACCTAAAGTTTATGAAAAATTTGCAAAAGAATATCCGGAAGTGTTTTCCGAATATAAGAAATTGGGAATTGCCTGTCGAGAGGCCGCCCCTTGGATGCCAAATGCCGGAATTTGATCAAACCGGGCATCTCGCTGGGTGTCAAGTCGAGCGGTGGTGTGATGTCCGGCACGCGCAAGGCACTGGAATCCGGAGCTACATCGGAAGAGATCAGGCATGCAATAATGCCGGGTTTGACCACTTCAGGCTTTCCCAACATGATCGCCGCCCTTGGATGGGTTGAAGAGGTTATCTCTCAGAAATAAACGAGACGCCAGTTTCGGCCTCATTTAAAAACCGCTCGGCGATGCATACGGCGGCCATGGCAGCCGTGGCCTCGATGATTTCCGGCAGGGAGATGCCACGATTGAAAGCGCCCAGATGGGGGCCGGTGTGGATGACCAGGTCCCGGACGCCTTTTTGAATGTCGGCAAGCCCCCCCGTCGCATATCCCCGATCCATCAGGAATGCCTCGAATACTGGCTCGGACATTTCCTGTTGATCGGCCACACGCAGGGATTCTGTCATGTGGCGGTCAACTCCCATCTCATCGATCATGCGATCTATGAGGCGATGAAAATCAACAGGAGGTCGGGTTTTGGGCGGCTCCCCAACAAACCCACGATAATATTGGCAATAGATTGCCGTGACCACATCCCGGAGGAGATCGGGATCAAAAAGATGGCGTGTATCCACCGGTTCCCCGGCCCGGTTCCACCCCCTTCGCCGGTAATCTTTGGCTCGAAAATAGCTGCCCGCCACCAGCAATAAACTCAACAGGTGGTTGCCCATGTGTCGATAAAGCTTCAGACCATCAGATCTGATGACTTCAAAATGTTCGAAATCCCTCAGACCCGAAAGTCCAAAATTGGGGTATGCACACGAGGCCAGCCAGCGGTCCAGTCGCCCTGCGCGAAACCACTCGTAGACCCCGCCGTCCCTGCGGCGTTCCTGTTGCACGCGGTTGTGGAACAAGGGAATGGGGGCTTCATGGACGATTCCTCTGCCGGCCAGCCATCCGAAGAGAAAAGCATTTCTTCCCATGATTTCAACGAATGCTTCCGCGTCGGGATGTAAATTCGGCCGGTGGGCGTTTGGATAACAATAATAATCGGCAGAGGTGGTAAAAACAATGGCCAAAGGTTTGGACCTAGTGATGCGTTTGGGTCGCAGGTCTGAAGGCAACGCCTCCAATTGTATCAGTTCGGCGCCGCTGATCCTGACGGCTTGGGGCACATCGAACCGGCAACGCCGCGGTAAGGATAAATCGGACAAATAGCCCATCCATTGGAGTTCGCGACGCAATGCCGGTTCGTCTTGGGAATGGTTCGCCAACTTAATCACGGCTATTTTATGGTTCGGCAAAGACGCAACCAAACTCCGGCCATTTGCTGTAAACTCACAATCCATTGAAAACGGGTGGTGGGCCAGCAGCGCCTCCCATTTGACCAGGGGAACAGTCTCTTTTTCAAAGGCCGGCAGATTGGGGCTGCACAGCCCGATGGGAAGGTTCCCCAGCGCTTCGGATACAGCCTGATGGGCATGGTCGCAGCCGTGATACAACACGGCCAGCAGGGCATCATAGGCTAATCGGGCGATGGGTTTGCGCAGGCCGCCAAGTCTCACAATGGTCGCCAGTACATTGGCGGCTTCTCTAAATAAGAATCGGCGCTGGCGCTGACCGTTGAAAGCCGTGCTGAGCAACAATCCTTTGAGCGCCCAAATGGATCTCGGGTCGATGACCTCGACGTGGGTTTGTGCGATTTGGAAGAGGTCATAGGCGGCATAGAATTTGGCGGTAAAATCAAAGGCTGTATTCTCTATGGCTTCACAAGCCTTTAGCAGATTGATGTATGGAACCTGCTGAATCACCGGTTATCCTTAAAGCCCGAGAATGGATTCAATCTGTTGCAGGCTGACAATGTGGGCATCCGCAGACAAGTCGGGGTTACAGTAGGCAATGAAAGGAACGGCTGCGGCTTTGGCGGCCTGGGCATCCAGCAAAGAGTCCCCGATATAGATCATTTGCTGTGGATCAATGTCGAAATGTTTCACGATAACGTTTAGCTGCTCCGGGTGGGGTTTGGGATAGCGCACATCCGATGCCGTCACCACAATGTCAAATTGTCCCTCCAGATGGTGCTCTGAGAGCACCCGATCCATGGTGTCGGTCCGGTTGGTGGCAATGGCCGTTTTAAAAGCAGGGGTCAACTTTTCCAGCAGGACTTTGAGGGTGGGCTCCACAACCATGTAACGGATAAAAGACAGGTAGCGCATCTTCCGCCGATATTGTCGTGCTGCCGATAACATATCCGTGTCCGGGATAAGATATTCCAGGGTTTGGTCAACGGTGTGCATATGGGCGTAGGCAAACTGCCCCGCGGTCATCGACGGCATACCGAAATGCGCGAGGATGTGATTGTAATAGGCGCGATTGGCTTGGGATGAATCAAACATAACCCCGTCGCAATCAAAGGCCACAACGTTAATGCCTTGGGGATCGATCACTCTTGGTGTTGTCCACTTTGGGCCGGCGGATTAAGAATACGGCCGTATACCGGAATACGCAAAAGAGGCTTATGCTTGCTGTCCGTTGTGATCATGATGGTGTCATGGTAGCTGCCAACATCCTTTTTGGTATTTTCAACCAGCAACAGGTAACCACTCTCACCGGAAGGCTTTTTCAAGGGTTTGATCTCAAAACGCAGAAATTTATCCTGCTGGGCTTTTATCTCCTTGATGGCAAACGGGTGACCCTCCAGCGGCATGATTTGGACGGTTCGACTGATGGGACGGCCCGCGGGCCCGTTAAGTCGAACATAGGCCGGTGCAATCGTCAAATATCCCTTCACCTTGCCCATTACCTTCAGTCTGACCTGAGGTTTGGCGGGATCATTGGTATACACTTGAAATGTTTTTGATAATGAACTGCCACCGCGATTTTTAGTGTTAACCTCAACGCTGATTTTGTCCTTGCCGCCGGCAGGAATACGCCCCGGATTCGAGGCCACCGAGCAACCTCAATCCGGTCGAATATTTTTGATCACCAAGGGCGCGTTGCCTTGGTTTTCAATGACAAAATCATGTTTGATCCTGGTCCCCTCAAAAACTTCGCCAAAAGAGTGGCTGAGTTTTGGAAATACAGCTTTGGGTGCAGTTGTATTGGATGCCGGACTTTGGGCCAATAAAAAATCAGCGGCCATAGGGGCTGATTGGCCGGCATAAGCGACGCAGGTTGTTAATAAAACCAATAGAAGGAACAAAGGAAAAATCTTTCCGAATCGAGCCATTTGGCCTCCTTAAGGCAGAATTGCCTATGCACTTTATACTATGCGGACTTGTTATAAATCCACAATGGCGCTAAGTCAACCCGGCAACCCGTCGGGTCCACGGCAATCGCATGTAAAGGAATCCATCTCAAAAGAAAGGCTCAATAGCTAAAATTCAATGAACGTCCAACACCGAACGTTGAACGTCCAACGTCCAATAAGGCATTCTGCCGATTTAAAAATGGCTGAGCGCAGCGAACACCTTATTCGGAGTTCGACGTTCAACGTTCGATGTTCGATGTTCAAAAAACGCTTCATAGCTTGTTTTGTGCCAAAACGACATGCGATCGCCCTGCCATCGGGTCCTGACGCTGCGGCCGTTAATCATTATCGGCTTCATGCATGGAATTCTGAAACTCGTGCCAATTTAGTCTACATCAAAAAAAGCGGGTCCACATCAATGGCCACTCCGATATCCTGTTTTCTGGCGAGGGATTTATCACCGTAGAGCAGCTTGCGTATGAACACGTGAAGGAGTTTTACCTTCATGCTTTTAATCAATAACTGCCATCGATACTGATTGGCAATGCGTGAAAGGGGGGCTTCAAGGGGTCCCAGCAGGTCAATACCGGCAAAATCCGGGTGAGACAATTGCAGACGCCGGCTTAGATTGCCCAGTTGCTTGGCATAATCTGCTGTAGGGGTCTTGTTTTTGCCTTGAACCCGAACCTGAATCAAGCGCGAAAACGGCGGGTACCCCAACGCTTTTCGAAATTCGATTTCTTGTCGATAAAAAGACTCGAAATCCTGGTTGCGTGCCGCTTGGATACTGAAATGATGGGGATTATAGGTCTGCAGGATAACCTTTCCGGGAGATGTTCCGCGGCCTGCGCGGCCGGCCACCTGGGCCAGAAGCTGAAAGGTGCGCTCACCCGCTCTAAAATCGGGCATGTTCAGTGACAAATCGGCACAAATGATGCCCACAAGGGTGATATGGGGATAGTCATGCCCTTTGGCCACCATTTGAGTACCCACCAAGATGTCTATTTTGCGGTCCCTCAGGGCCTTTAAAATACGCACTGTGGCCCCCTTGCGGCGGGTTGTGTCCCGATCCATGCGCGCCACCCTGGCCTGAGGGAAAAGCGCTTGGATCTTGCTTTCAACTTGTTCCGTCCCCAGCCCCAGGCGCTTGATATGGGATGAACCGCAACGATTGCAGCGGCTGGTTGCGGAACGACTCAAACCGCAATAATGGCATTTATAAGCATTGGCGCGCTGATGATAGGTTAGCGAAATATCGCATCGATCACAGCGCACCGGCTCTCCGCAGTCAGCGCAGACCAGCGTATTGGCAAACCCGCGGCGATTTAAAAAAAGCAGCACCTGTTTTTGGTGCGATAGGCAGGCGCCTATGGCATCAAGCAGTTGTGGTGTAAAAAACCGCCGTATCCCGCGCTCCTCCTTGATTCGGGTGAGATCCTGAACCATGATTTGCGGAAGGGCACGCTGGTCGATGCGTTCGCGCAAGGAGACCTGCTTATATTTGCCCAGTTGCACATTATATGCGGATTGAACGGATGGTGTGGCCGATCCGACGATGGCAACGGCCTGGTCCATCTGCGCCCTCACCACTGCCAAGTCTCTGGCATGATAACGCAATGCACCCTCTTGCTTGTAGGAATCATCATGTTCCTCATCCACGATGATCAGTCCAAGGCTGCCAAACGGAGCAAAAATGGCTGAACGGGCACCAATGGCGATCCGGGTTTCACCGCTTGCGATCCGCAGCCATTGATCATAGCGTTCCCCATCGGAAAGCCCGGAGTGCAGCAACGCAATCTTGTCCCCAAAACGCGCCCGAAATGACCTTTCCATTTGTGAAATCAGTGCGATTTCAGGTACCAGAACCAACACCGGCATCTTTTTTTGAAGCGCCGTGGCAGCCAAATGAAGATACACTTCGGTCTTTCCGCTGCCGGTGACGCCCGAAAGCAAGAATGTTTGAAAGCCCTTGCCTAAACATTGACCCATTTTTTCTACGGCAGCCTTTTGCTCCACCGAAAGTTCTGGCGGCTGGTCGGGTGCGATGGGGAAACCCAGCGGGTCTCGAAAAACCACGCGATCTTCAAAAACGACCTGTTCGTCACGCGCCATGGCGCGTACCAAACCGGCCGCTGTGGAAACACTGGCTTTTAGCTCAGCGATGGACATCGCTCCATTGGCGTCAAGCAGGGAGAGAATGGCTTTTCGTTGGGGTGAAAGACGAACTTTTGTCCGATTGAAAGATACCGCTTTTACAACACGCAGCATTTTGGGTCGGGTGCGCTGGCCTTTAAGCGCCGCATGCTGGACCACCCACCCCTTTGACACCCATCCGTTCAGCTTTGAACGCGATAGCACCCCTTTGGCGGCCTTGCGCAATTGTGCGTATTTTTGGGGAACCCCGTCCATGCGTTTCAATAATTGGGCCGTAGCAGCATCGAGCGTGCCTTGCATCAGCACCTGCCGCCCCGCTTCGGCAAGTTGGTAATGGGAAAGCTCAGCGACGGTTAAACCGCTTGGCAATGCGGTTTGAATCACTTCTCCCAAGGGGTATAGATAATAGTCTGCAACCCATTGAAAAAAGGGGATCATGGATGGGGGAAACAGGGGCGCTTCATCCAATACATCCAATATGGCTTTAACCTTGATGCCATCGGGTTTTTTAGCCGTTGGACCCAGAACGTATCCGGTAACCCGGCGCCGACCAAAGGGCACCAGAACACGCTTCCCGACAGCTACGGAAGCGATCAGATGCTGGGGCACGCAATAGCTGAAGGTTTGATGCACCGGCATGGGAACGGCCACATCCATTAGATCTTGCGGCTGAACATGGGTGTTTTGAGTAAGCTTATCCAATGATTTACAAATTTCGCTGGTTACCCCGTTGGATTCGCGCAGGATATTCCATGGGCACGGCGCCCTGGAATCTCCGCATCAATTGAAATATTGCAACAAATCCGGTTGCCTGTTATAACGATTAGAAATTACTAAATGTTTGGTACTCGGCAACCGATATCAGCATTGCGCCGGTTTAATGGTTCATGATCGAGCAATACATGAGCACCCAAAACAAAAGCAAGCCGAACTTTAGAAGGAGGAACTATGCATAGCATCATCAAACACACTGCCGTTGCATTTATTGTTTTATCACTGCTGTTGGCACCCTTGAATATCATGGCTGCCGATGACTTGAATCATCCAAAGGAAATATCAGGGGGGGCCATGGCTGCCGATGCAATTGTAGTGAGACCTTTTGGAATCGTCTCGGTTGTGGCGGGTTTCGCGCTTTTCGTCGTCTCTTCGCCGTTTTCCGCTTTGGGCGGCAATGTCGACAAGGCTTGGAATGCCATGGTGGCCAAACCGGCAAAATTCACCTTTGCACGACCGTTGGGTGACCTCTAACAAATCCGAATGAATGTTGACTTGGATATGAGCCACACACCCTGAGCAAAACAGATCGGCCAACTGCCGATTTACCCGGGCATCGGCTTGCCGACCACTACCGCTCCTCCAAGGGGAGATAATGGCACTGCCGGGGGCCGGTGTAAATCTGACGCGGACGGGAGATTCGCCATTGGGGGTCGTCCATACTCTCTTTCCACTGGGCGATCCAACCCGGCAGCCGACCGATGGCAAACATCACGGTGAACATGTTCGTCGGTATACCAATGGCTCTTAATACCACTCCGCTGTAAAAATCCACATTGGGATAGAGGTTATGGTCTACAAAATAGGGGTCTTTAACGGCCGCCGCTTCGAGCTCTTTGGCAATATCCAAAAGCGGGTCATCGATTCTTAACGCCCCCAGCAACTGGTCGCACATCTTTTTCATGATGACGGCACGCGGATCATAGGTCTTATAGACCCGATGGCCAAACCCCATCAAACGGAAAGGATCGTTTCGATCCTTGGCGCGTTCAATAAATTTGCGAAAATTGCCTCCCTCCTCATGAATTTGGGTCAGCATCTCCACCACCGCCTGGTTGGCCCCGCCATGTAGAGGCCCCCACAATGCGGCTATTCCAGCGGAAATGGCCGCATACAAATTGGTCCGCGCACTGCCCACCATTCGTACAGCCGATGTCGAGCAGTTTTGCTCATGGTCTGCGTGCAAGATCCAGAACACCTCCAGAGCGCGAACCACTTCCCGTTTGATCCGGTAAGGCTTGACCGGTGTATCAAACATCATGTTGAGAAAATTTTCACAATAGGCCAAATCAGGCCGCGGATAAACCGTGGTGTGCCCTCTTGAAATCTTATAGGACATGGCCGCCATGGTTCTTATTTTAGCCAAGAGGCGGGTCACGGTGATGTTGATCTCCTCTTCCAAGGTCTGCAACTCAGGATAAAAACTGCGCAGCGCGTTCACCATGGCAGATAATATCCCCATGGGATGGGATGCCCGGGGGAAATTCTGGTAGAACGTCTTCATGTCTTCATGCACCAATGAATGGTCATTGAGCATGACTGAAAATTTCCTCAATTCCGCTTCGTTGGGCAGCCGCCCATTGATGAGCAGATAGGAGGTCTCTTTGAAGGTCGATTTTTCGGCCAATTCATCTACGGGGATTCCGCGATAGCGCAGAATGCCCTTTTCGCCATCCATGTAAGTGATACTGCTCCGGCAAGACCCGGTATTGGCATAACCGGGGTCCATGGTGACGAAACCGGTTTCCGATCTCAATCCGGTTATATCAATCGCCTTTTCACCTTCGGAACCGGTAATCACGGGCAATTTAAAAATGCTTCCGTTGTAAGTCAGTGTTACAAAATCATCCATATGCAAATCCCCGCTTATGCGTTTAGCAACCCCTGAGAATTTTTCGATACGGGATTTATCAGGTTCGGCACCAGAGAGGCAAAAACGAATTGCCGAAACAATCTGGATCATATACAAAAATAAGAGGGCAAGGTCAAGAGAGCTGCTTTAATGAATCCAATGAGACCTGTTCATTGGGCGATCCGATCCGCAGAGAGGGCTTATGGGATTTCGGGAAAATTTGCTGAAAAAGGTTAAAATTGTGCAGTTGGCCAAAAAAGTAGAACGCTCAATCAATCCATTAGACAGCGGTCAACGCATTGATCGAGATGCCATGCGGCAATTGCTGGAAATGGGTTCCTATGCCTATCAAAAAGAACGCGATCTGGACCTCTATTTCCTGGGTGCACACCTTATTCTGGTTCTGGACAACGAATTAAAGATTTACAATACCACGGCCGAGGATATCGCGCTTCGTAAAAGCCCCACCGTCAAAGAGATGATCTCCATTCGCAATGCCATTAAAATCCTCAATGACAAAGATGTGGTGGTGAGCCGCAAGCGAGAAACTGTCCAGCGGGTACAAAAGGAGTTGGTGGACAGCCTGGATTTATCCTGGACAGCAGCGGATATCCAATCCATGGTAAAAGATGGCATTGAATCCCTGGAAAACAAATATGCCGACGGTGTCATTGAAATATTAATCCTTTTTGCCGAGTTGCTGGGATATCAAAAGGCGCCCAAAACCTTCCAAGTGGCCCACCACCACGTCTGGGGAGAAATAGCCAAATCAGAGACTGGTGCAGTGGTGTTCGGACCGATGGTTTTATTTGATTTAATGCATAACCAACTGAAAATGTGTCTGAAATCGATCGACCGAACAGATAAGGAAGGGCTGCAGCACTATCACGAAATGGCCCAGGGCGACCGGGATGCAGACCTATCAAATGCCGAAGTGCTCGATGCACTGGCCAAGGCGGTATTGGACAAATCATAGGACAGGGAGGCAGATCTGCGATGGAAAAACGGGTGACCTTCAGGTGTCAGGGTTTTATCTTGGAGGGGATCTATCATAAAGAATATTAAAGTTTTTAAAAGGGATGCCGATATAGATCGCGCACACTTTTTTAATAGGATCGGACGGCATGAGTACAACCATCAACATAAATGAGATCAGCAGGTTAGATCATACCGTACATGCCTACAACCGTTCGGGCGCGCCTGATGGTGACCGTCAAAAGCCACTGCCGGTCATGCCGACGGACCGTGTCACTCTGTCAAAAGAGGCGTGGGGAAATAACCGTGAAGAACAGGGCGAAGCAGGTCTCATCGATAGAGAGCAGGATTTAAGCACCGAAGAGAAACAAATTGTCAATGACCTGAAACGACGGGACACTGAAGTCAAAGCTCATGAGGCTGCACACATGGCAGCAGGCAGCGGTGTCGTGCAAGGCGGCGCCACCTTTGAATATCAAAGCGGTCCTGATGGTAAAATGTATGCTGTGGGCGGAGAGGTAAAGATCGACGTATCGCCGCAAAGTACGCCGGAAGCGACCATTCGCAAAATGCAACGAATACGAGCGGCCGCCTTGGCGCCGGCCCAGCCGTCCGGCACCGATCGCGCCGTAGCCGCACAAGCCTCTCAGCTTGAAGCCCAGGCCCGGATGGAAAAATCTCAAGGAGAACAGACCGGTCAAAATGATAAGGCATCTCCCCTCCATAACCGAACCGGAGCGGCTGGTTCCACTGGGGCGCCCCAAGGCAAAGGGGCCCGAATCGATCTTTCAGTATAGTCGCTTTCCAGGTATACACACGACATTTAAAGAATGACAGGTTTGGCATAATCCCTTTTCCATACCATAGAAGGCATTATCGTGTTCACCGAGAATTGCTGTAAAAAACGTTTCAGGCCTTGACGCTCCTTCGCATCGATTTTAGAATAAAAAATTGTCATACCTGAAAACCATGCTGTCGCATCAACTGAACACCCGGTAAACGTACGACCAATCGCTCTATATTGGAGGTTAATAATGAAAGGTGGATTTGTTAAAAAAAGCTTGATCGGTGTAGTGGTCGTTTGTGTTTTGGTGGCCATATTCTGGTTTGCGGTTGTGGATTGGATGGTAGAATGGGCCATCGAGTCCGAAGGATCGAAAGCCGTGGGGGCCAAGGTGGATGTATCCCGGGCCGATCTCTCCCTCTTCCCGGCCGGCATTGAAATCTTGGGGCTGGAAGTGACCGATCCGGACAATCCCATGCAAAATGCTATGGCCGTTGGTCGCGTCTATTCGGACATTGAGCTGCTGCCGCTGATACAGCAAAAAGTGATTATCAATAACCTGCGCATGGAGCGCATCCGGCTGAACACGCCTCGAAAAACCTCCGGTGCATTGGCAAATACACCCCGACCCGTTTCAGGTCAGAAAGAGGCGCTTCCGCCTTGGTTGAATCAGATGTGTGAAGCCGGAAGTGATTTTCAATTCTCCATACCCAAAGTAGACGATATCTTATCCGCAGAGAAACTCCAATCCCTGGAAATGGCCAAGACCCTGCGCAGCCAAATTGATGCAGCAAAGACCCAATGGGAAAAGCGTTTAAATGAACTGCCCACCCAGAAAGATTTTGACGCCTATAAATCACGGTTAACCAAGCTTAAGGCATCCGGCACCGGGTTGGCCGCTATAATGAGCTCGGCCAACGAATTTCAGTCGCTCCAAGCCGATGTGAAGAAAGATTTGG
>JASFER010000122.1:0-16501 GCA_050124755.1 Desulfobacteraceae bacterium | reverse complement strand
GCCAAGTGCACGCTGAAGGACACCGCCTCGGGCGACACCTTCACCGTCGAGACCGACAACTTCGGCGACTTCTGGTTCCGCGGCCTGGAAGACCGGCGCACCTTCACCCTGTCCATCGAGAAAGAGGGCAAGGTCAAGACCATCGATGATATTGTGACCGAGAAAGATCTCTCTTTAGGGGATATTCCCATGGCTTAAAAAGGCAGTTCATGGTTCTTGGTTCATGGTTCTTGGTTAATGATCAAGAAAACGAAAGTCTCGTTAGATGCCTTGAGCGCGCCTAACGAGACTTTTTGTTTTTGGTTCCGATTATTTCAAAGTGGCCGATTGCGCTGCTGCGCAAAGGCGCCCAAGCCTATGCACAATGCCGCAAAGGCCTGAGGGCTTTAGATCCAATCAGGCAACGATGATGTCGAAGTAGATGATCAATTGCCTATGAACCATGAACCATGAACTATGAACCATGAACCATTCTATATAACATTAACAACCGCCCCCTGCCGGACTTTGATCATGCCGATGGGCGTTTTTACCGAAAAGAAGTTGCTTTTGTTGTTGTATTGGGAAACGGCCTCTTCGGTGACTTGATTGCTGCCGTCGTCATTTTGCATCATGACCTTGCTCTTGACCATCCCCTCAAGGATCCATCCGGCGGCTGTTTCGTTATCGCCCGAGGAGACATCGCCGCCGTCGGTTCCCAGGGATTCGGTCACAACCTTGCCTAACTCTGCGGCTGTCCACGCTTTTTCATGACCGCCCTGGTAAACGGTGGTGACAATTAATTTGGCCCTTTCGATCTCGAACTTTTTCTGTTCCGGGGTTAAAGCCATTGCATTCCTCCTTTCCTTCTTATGGCCCTATTTTATTGCATCATTAAAACCTGGTCCTCAGGGCCCGGTCGGAGCCGGATGGCTTTGCTGCAATTGCATGCGCATCGGCCGGGACAGAGCCCGGCCCTACGTGACCATTTTCCCGGCCAACAATGTCATTTAGAGCGTAGGGCCGGCCTCTGTGCCGGCCTGGTTTGGCATCTCAATGCATGGCAAACCATGATCGCTATATTTGTGTTACAGTGTTTAGCAACACAATTCCCTTACAGAGGTTAATCCAAAACCGGGGCCTAAAGAACCCGGATGCTTTACTCTGTGTGTAAATCATTGGCGTCCCCTCGATCTTCGGCGGATGGCGGATTGTCTTTCGTTAGTATTTCCAGGTATACCTTTTCGAGTTTCTGCATCTCTTCCAGAATATGGGTCGCATGTCGTATGGCGACACCGGCGGCGCCGTCGGGGTCCCGCGACGCTATGGCGGCGATAATCTCGTCATGGTCGTGATCGTGATGGATGAGGGTTGTGACCGGCTTGATGGTTTGGATAAAGCCTTCGGTGAAATCCATGATGTTTTCCATGAGCAGTGCGTAAATGGGGTTGCCGCAGGCGCGCCCCACCAGTCGATGGAATTCGGCGTACTTGGCATCTTTTTCATCAGGGTTGACGTTGGCATATGACGCCACCAGATCCTTCATGCCCCGGATATCTTCCGCAGTGGCTTTGACGGCGGCCAGACGGCAAACTTCGGGTTCTAGAAACAGCCGGGCCTGTGCCAGATGATCCACTCGAAAACGCCGGTGGAGAATAAAGCTTTCGAAATCGTCAAACAGGGGGAGCCGAATCACATCACGGACGAAGGTGCCGCCTTTGATGCCTCTTTTGATATCAAGAAAACCGCTGGACTGGAGCGAGCGCAATGCCTCTCGAATCACAGGGCGGCTGACCTCGAACTGTCTGGCCAGTTCCGTTTCGCTGGGCAGCGGCGATCCGCTTGGATAGGTTCCGGATAGAATGGCGTCTTTGATCGCCTTGATCACGTCTTCGTAAAGGTTTCGATCTTTTTTTATTTTAGCAAATTTCTTCACCAGTGTAGGACCCTTATCAACATATTTCCCAATGATATGCCATTGTTGGGCAGCTTTTCACGGCACCAAATAATTATGCAAGATTACATGTAATTAAATGTAATTTGTTTCATTGTGAAGATCCCCACCATGGATTGCGCTATATCCGAGCACCCTTATATCACTGATGATCACTGGTGTCTTCAAAATAATGGACCGCGGTTCAAGGCGCAAGGCAAAAATAAATTTGTTTACATTTTGTGTTAAATTACATGTAAAAATACTTGACTTTAGCCTCAGTTCTTATTTATAAAGGTAATACGTTTTGCGATCAATTTCCAGTTCCGACACCCCCTTTAACTCACCGATCCCTGTGTTGACGGGTGTTGGGCGCGTACAGCTTAAATCCCTGAAAGGCGGTAGGCCCAATACCCAAAAACCAATGGTCTATTGCCTAAAATAAAAAGGTACCCGAAACATCGTGCAATTGATGCGGGGTATGTATCTCAACGTTTGGTGCGGCGTCATTGCGACCAGATCAAGGAGGCATTTTCAGGATGGAAAAGCTTAAACTGAAAGACAAAACAGTGATGAGATCCCTGGGTCTCGGCGGATTCTTCGGCGGTGGCGCCGAGGGTATGGTGGATGTCAAAGACGGTAAAATCGTACGCGTGCGCCCCATGCGCTATGGTTGGAAATATAAAAAGGAAGAGGTCCGCCAGTGGGAAATGGAGCGCAACGGCAAAACCATCGCACCGGCCTGGAAATCGCTGCCCGGCCCTTTTTCCCTGGCCTATAAAAAGCGGGTTTACTCCCCCAACCGCATCAAATATCCCATGAAACGGGTGGACTGGGACCCCAACGGCGAGCGCAACACCCGGAACCGCGGCAAGAGCAAGTATGTCCGGATTACCTGGGATGAAGCCACCCAAATCATCGCCGATGAGATCCGGCGCATCATCGATACCTATGGATATCATGCCATCCTCATGCAGGGGGACGGACACGGCGAATGTAAAACCATCAACACCCCCCACGGCCACTCGGGAACACTGCTGGATCGCCTGGGCGGTTTTACCATTCAAGTGCGCAATCCCGACAGCTGGGAAGGCTGGTACTGGGGCGCCAAGCATGTCTGGGGACAGGGTGTTCAAGGTAACATGTGGCCGGCGGCCAACATTGTAAACGACACCACCGAGCACGCAGACATGGTGCTGTTCTGGGGCTGCGATCCCGAGACCACCCCATGGGGTTTCACCGGACAATTTCCCAGCCGCCTGTGCTATTTCTGGTCCGAAGTGGGCATCAAGCAGGTCTATATCTGCCCCGACCTGAACTATGGCGCGGCGGTGCATGCCGACAAGTGGATCCCGGTGCTGCCCAACACGGACGTGGCGCTGCAGTTGGCCATTACCCATGTTTGGATTACCGAAGAGCTGTACGACAAGCAATATGTGGAAACCCACGTGGTCGGCATGGACAAATTCGCCGAATACGTCCTGGGCAAGGAAGACGGCATTCCCAAGGACCCGGCGTGGGCATCTAAAAAATGCGGTGTGCCCGAATGGACCATCAAAGCACTGGCCCGGGAATTTGCCGACAAAACCACCTCCATCGCCCACTATTTTGGCGGCGGCTTCGTCCGGGGCCCCTACTCTCATGAAGCCGGCCGCATGGAAGTCATCCTGCTGGGAATGCAAGGACTGGGCGGTCCGGGCGTGCACCACCACCAGCTGACCTATTTCGGCATGCCGCGCAAAGAAGGCCTTGCCGGAACGTTCTTCTGGAATCCCGAAATTGAAGAACGGCTCTCCATACCGGTGATGTCCTCGGTCACGGCCTGGCAGCAGCAGGTGCTGCCGAAAACATTGGTCCACAAGGCCATCGAATCCGACGAGCCCATCACCTTCCGCGGCACCGGTGCCATCGAAGCCCTGGTAATGGACCAGTTCCGGGAGTACACCTATCCCATTTCCGAAGAAGAAGGCGGCAGCGAGATTCACATGATGTGGACCGATACCCCCTGCCGGATCACCTGCTGGAACGGCGGCAATGAAACTGAAATCGCCATGCGCAACCCCAAAATCGAATTCATCGTGGCCCAACATCCCTGGCTGGAAAACGACTGCATCTATGCCGACATCATTCTGCCCGTCAATACCTATATGGAGGTGGATGATATCATCACCAATATCCGCCAGGGCACTCAGCAGCCCAACATCATGATTGCCGAAAAGGCCATCGAGCCCATCGGCGAGTCCAAAAGCGATTTTGAAGCCGTGGTGGAGGTCGCCAAACATTTCGAGATGGATGAAACCCTCACCGAAGGCCTTTCGGTGTTTGATATGCAGAAAAAGGTGTGGGGCTACATGGGCGGCGAAAAACTTGTGCCATGGGAAGAACTTTCCGAAAAGAAGTATTGGATGTACAATACGGCCGAGGACTGGAAGGACGATCCGCCGGGTTTCCGGTTGTTCTACAAAGATCCTGAAAACAATAAACTGCCGACGGACAGCGGCAAGCTGGAGTTTTACTCGGAAGCCCTGGCCAAGAATTTCCCGGATGACAAAGAGCGTCCGCCCATTCCCAAATGGGTGGAGAAAAGCGCCATGCACGACGAGCGCCTTTCCAGCCATCGGGCCAAGATGTTTCCCCTGCTGCTCATGTCCAACCACGGCCGCTGGCGGGTGCATTCCCAATGCGACGACATCACCTGGACCCGCGAGGCGCCCACCTGCAAAGTGACCGGACCGGACGGGTACAAATATGAACCTTGCTGGATGCACACTTCCGTGGCGGAAAAGCGCGGCATTAACAACGGCGACGTGATCAAGATCTTCAACGAACGGGGGATTGTGCTGGCGGGCGCCTACGTGACCGAGCGCTTGCGTCCCGGTGTGGTCTACGTGGATCACGGTGCACGTCATGATCCCATCAAGACCGGCGAAATTGAACGCGGGGGTGCCATCAACACCATCTCCCCGGCCGGCACGACATCCGAAAACTGCGTCGGCCAGGCCACCAGCAGCTATCTGGTTCAGGTGGCCAAGGTAACGGGCGGGGAGTGGGATCAATGGAGAAGGGACTATCCCGAGGCCTTTAAAAGAAAATACGATCCGGCCGCCGGGCTGTGCGTGGACGCCTGGATTGAAGGAGGGAACCGATAATGAAGGTATTTGCCATAGACTTAAGCGTGTGCAACGGCTGCTACTGCTGCCAGATCGCCTGCAAGGACGAGCACGTGGCCAATGACTGGACGCCCTACGCCAAGCCCCAGCCCGACACGGGCCAGTTCTGGATCGGCCTGACCGAGCTGGTGCGCGGCCAGGTGCCCAAGGTCAAAGTGACCTATATCCCCAGGATGTGCCACCACTGCGACGACGCCCCGTGCATCGAACAGTGCGAAGTGGAGGCCATCTACAAGCGCGACGACGGCATGGTGATCATCGATCCGGTAAAGTGCGTGGGCTGCAAGCTGTGCGCGGACACCTGCCCCCACGACGCCATCTTTTTCAACGACAATCTGAACATCGCCCAAAAGTGCACCTCGTGCGCCCATTTGCGCGACAACGACCCGGACGAGTGGCCGGTGCCGCGCTGCGTGGACCAGTGCCCCACCGACGCGCTGCGCTTCGGCGAAGAAGAGGAATTGGCCGATTTCATCAAGGAGGCCGAGTTGATCAATCCCGAGGCCAAAACCAAGTCCCGGGTGTACTACAAGCACCTGCCCAGAAAGTTTGTGGCCGGCACGGTCTACGATCCGGTGGAAAAAGAGGTGCTCATCGGCGCCAAGTGCACGCTGAAGGACACCGCCTCAGGCGACACCTTCACCGTCGAGACCGACAACTTCGGCGACTTCTGGTTCCGCGGCCTGGAAGACCGGCGCACTTTCACCCTGTCCATCGAGAAAGAGGGCAAGGTCAAGACCATCGATGATATTGTGACCGAGAAAGATCTCTCTTTAGGGGATATTCCCATGGGATAAGAAGACCGTTCATGGTTTATGGTTCATGGTTCTTGGTTTATGGTTCTTGGTTTAAGGCATATTATTCATGGTTTATTGTTCATGGATTGATCAGGATAAGGGTTGCGGCTGCCCTTCAACGGTCAGCCGGTGAATTTGGGTTTTCATCTAAAAGGGCGAATAGGAGGTGTAACTGTTAGGTGTCAACAACAGTGATCGCAAGGAGATTAGAACCATCTTTTATTGAGGAGGCAACAACATGAATCATCGTAAATTGTATTTAGCGCTAACCATTGCCGTCGCCGTGGTGTTTGTTTTCGGTTCTGTGCCGGCGGGCGCAAAGAATTTCAATCTGGCGAATTTTTTTCCGGCATCCCACTTTATGAACACCAAGGTGATCAAGCAATGGGTCGAAGAGGTGGACAAGGCGACCGGCGGCCAGGTGAAGGTCACCAGCTTCCCCGGGCAGACATTGCTGAAGGCGCCCGAGACTTTCGATGGTGTGGTCAGCGGCACGGCGGATATCGGTATCAGCGCATTTGCCTACACCCGCGGCCGTTTTCCGGTGATGGAAGCATTCGAACTGCCGGGTATCTACTTCGGCAGTTGTACTGCCACAAATCTGACCGCCTGGGACGGTTATAAGAAGTTTAATCCCAAAGAGCTTCAGGATGTAAAGGTTTTGTGGTTCTACTCGGTAGGGCCGGGAATTCTTTTCACCAAAAAGGAAGTCAAGTCCATGGCCGATCTCCAAGGCATGCGCATCCGCGCCACCGGCCTCACCGCAAAATCCATCCAGGCCCTTGGGGCCACGCCGGTGGCCATGCCCATGCCGGATGTCTATGAAGCCTTGAGCAAGGGGGTGGTCGGCGGCAATGTCGCACCGCCCGAAGTGCTCAAAGGATGGAAACAGGCCGACGTGACCGATTACATTGCCATCGTGCCGCCGGTTTACAACGGCGTTCACTATTGCGTGATGAACCTGGACAAATGGAACGCCTTGCCGGCGGATACCCGCAAAGCCATTGACGCCGTGAATGAAAAATTCATTCTCACAGCCGGTCAGATCTGGGACAGCGAAATGAAGGCCAACGGTATCGATTACGGTTTGGAAAAGGGCATGAAGATGAACCGCTGGAGCGATGCGGAAAACGAAAAAGCGATGAAACTCATGCAGCCCATTTTAGACGACTACGTGGCGCGCATGAACAAAAAGGGGCTGCCCGGAAAAGAAATCCTGGATTTCGTCAAAATGAAGGCCGGAGAGTATTCAAAGAAGCATAAATCGGCCTATTAAGCTTATTCTAGTCGCCCGAACCGAGGTGCACAGGAAAGATGATGATCATCGAACGCGTGGAAAAAGCGGTGGGGTGGGCCTGTCAAAAACTGGATGTCCTCGCCGGTGTCGCCCTGGTGGCCATGATGGCGCTGGTATTCGGCAATGTGATCAGCCGCGCCGTCTGGAAACCCATTATGGGGACCTATGAGATAACGGCCTTTCTGGCCGCCATGACCATCTCGTTTGCCCTGGCGCACTGCGCTATGAACAAGGGCCACATCGCCTTGACGCTGTTCGTGGACCGCCTGCCTGCCCGGGTTCGGGCGTTCTTCGATATCATTGTCTCCATCCTGGGAGCAGGGCTATACCTGATTTTGGCATGGGAGGTCGTCAAGTACGCCGTTCATATGAAGCGTATCGGCGAAGTGTCATTGACCATGGAGATTCCTTTTTATCCATTTATTTTCGGCGTGGCTTTCGGCCTGTTGATGCTGGCCCTGGCTTCGCTGGTCGATCTACTCAAATCGCTGGTGAGGTTATTCAACAGATGAGTGCGGCATTAATTGGCATTATCGGACTGCTGATCCTTCTTCTGCTCCTGTCCATCCGTCTGCCGGTGGGTTACACCATGGCTTTTGTGGGGCTGTTCGGCTTTATGTACATGGTCTCCGCCAGGGGGGGACTCACCATGGCGGCCAGGGCATGCTGGGATCAGTTCGCTTCATACAATTTCAGCGTCATTCCCCTGTTTATTTTAATGGGGCAGTTTGCCTTTTCAGCCGGTATCAGCCAGCGGCTCTATGACACCGCCCACAGGTGGCTGGGGCACATGCGCGGCGGACTGGCCATTGCCACCGTGGGGGCGTGTGCCGGATTCGCCGCGGTTTGCGGTTCCAGTACGGCCACGGCGGCCACCATGGGAATGGTCGCCCTTCCGGAGATGCGACGCTACAAATACGATCCGGCGCTGGCCACGGGGAGCATCGCTGCGGGGGGCAGCATGGGGATTCTGATCCCCCCCAGCGTGATCCTGATCGTATACGGTATCATGACCGAGCAGTCCATCGGCAAGCTGTTTGCCGCCGGCTTCATTCCCGGCCTCATGGAAGCGGCTTTCTACATCACAACCATTTCCATCATATGTAAAATCAATCCCAATCTGGGACCTCGCGGCCCCAAGCTTCCGCTGAAAACCAAGTTCGCCGGCCTGTGGGGCGGGACGGCCGAAACCATGGTCATTTTCATCCTGGTTCTGGGGGGCTTGTTCGGCGGCTGGTTTACCCCTACCGAAGCCGGGGGCGTGGGCGCCGCCCTGGTCCTGGGCCTCAGCCTGGCCATGCGTCGTCTGAATTGGCAGGGTTTTGTAGACTCCATCTCTTCCACCACCAGGACCGCCGCCATGATCCTGATCATCGTCCTCGGTGCCGTCATCTTCAACAAATTCATCGCCATCACACGGCTGCCGTTCACCCTGGCAGAATGGGTGGTGGGGCTGGACATGCCGCCCATGGCGGTGATGGGGCTGATTATTTTTGTCTATCTTATCGGCGGCTGTTTCATGGATGCGCTGGGGCTGATCCTTTTAACGGTTCCCATCTTCTTCCCCGTCGCCGTCAAGTTGGGATTCGATCCCATCTGGTTCGGCATCATCATTACCCGCGTGACTGAAATCGGGGTCATCACACCACCGGTGGGCATGAACGTCTATGTCATCAAGGGCGTCGCCCGGGATGTGCCGCTGTCAACCATTTTCAAAGGGGTGATGCCCTTTTTAATGGCGGACGTGGTCTCCGTATTGCTGCTGCTGTTTGTACCGCAAATTACGCTGTGGCTGCCGTCGCTTATTTCGTATTAAAAATAAGTTCATGGTTCCTGGTTCACGGTTCGTTGTATAAAAGCATCTATGTGCAGAAATATCTCGATATTCCTGCGCCTTGGCGCCTTGCCAGGCAGGCGCCTCAACACCTAAAAATGTAAATTTATTTTTGCGCGAACCCTAAGATTGCGCGACAATAGTGCACGAAAAAGGATACGCATCCCTTAACGGCACCACCTTTCGCATGGTCAATTCGGTAGGCGGGCCAATACCTTTATTCAAAGAAACGGCCATACTATGGCGCGCGGTCGGCTTCATCAACCAGAACTGCCATTTTTCCGGATTATCCTCAAGACGGGGATCGAATGAAATCCGCAACGGCGAATTGTCCGACAGATGAAAGGAAAAGCGGCCCAGCGGCAGAGAGAGCCCGAGTCCGTGGGCCTTGATAAACGACTCTTTCAATGCCCAATAATGGAAAAACTTTTCGCTCCGCTGCTCCTCGGGCAGCCGCGTCAGATCGTCGTATTCCAGGGCGGAAAAAAACCGCTTTGAAATACCCCCTGTCTTTGCCACCCGCTCATGGTTTTCCACATCCACCCCCACGTCGCGATCCAGCGCCACGCCGCAAATGACAATACCGTTGGTGTGCGCAATATTGAAGCGCAACGGCGGCAAGCCCGGTGCAGACTCGATTTCAGGACGTCCGTATTGATTGGCCGCAAACCGCCAATTTTGCGGCTCCATATCCGCATAACGCGACAGGGTTGTGCGCACCAGGGCGCGGGCCAGAAGGTGCAACATGCGGTCCTTTTTAAACCGGTAGCGCTCATAGCGGGCCCTCTCCTGGTCGGACATCAGCGATTCATACGCCGCCACAAGGCCTTGATCTCCAATGTCTTCTATAAACGCGACCCACAAATGGATATCATAAGCTTTCAGTTGCACGGCTGTTTTCTCTTTTCGCATGCATTTGGTAGTTTGTTCCAGATCTTGAGCACAAAATAATCGACAAACTGAAGGTACGCTACTCAATAATCCAATATAATACCGAATAAAACTGATTTTTTCGGAATGAGGCTTAATCCATAATAAATTTTAATACATCGGTACAGGAATATCTTTATACTTACCCTCCGCTGGTGGATTGATGATTTGATCAATTTTATTTGTTTTCGCGTTGATATGCACAATGAGTTTTGGAATCTGCCGTCTACATTGCTTTAAGATATCAAGACCGTAGGCATCCTCTGTGGTAACGGCAGCCGAAATAATTATTTTTTTTATTTCTTCTTGCTTATCAGTAATATTGCCATGTGCTGATGGTTTTCGCAAAAAATGAGGGCCATTGTGTCTTTGATGCGGTTCATCCAGATTGATACCAAGTTCGGATACATTCCATGACCGGGGCAAAATATATATAACCATCTTATCCTTATCGAGATCAATTGCGCCGTTTATTTTTTTTTGCACCTGTTCATTATTGAGTACGGTACCGATGAGCAATTTCATTTTCGCTGATTCCGTAACCGTTGTTGACAAGACCGTATAATTATTTTCAGAATAAGTACTTAATTTATTAATTGTATAGTTTCTTAGAAAACTGCCGAAACCGGCGGTTGACAATATAAACACACAATACAGCACAAGCGTTACACCAATTTTGGGGACATCCTTTCCCAGTTGACCTTTTCCCATTGTTAATTTTTGCCGCTTAAAAATTTTCGGAAAAAACATACCTGTTTTATTTCTATATTTTTCATATGATTCACCAAATTTATCCCGACATTCGTTTTCTTCGCTTTTAGCGAGTAAATAATAAATGAAAAGCATGGTTACATACATTAGCCAAACGATCATTCGCGACCAAATTATTGCCATGCCGAAACCAAAAAGCGACCAGCCAACATACTGCGGATGCCGTATGTATTTGTAAATTCCGCTCAAGACAGCCGATTTCCGGGTGAATTTAGCCCAGTAAATCTGTATGAATCCGATCAAAAAAATCACGAAACCGATACCCATTAATGGAAAGGCGATAATGAACAATAAATTTAAAAGTAGATCTTTTGTCTGTGAAAAATGCGGAAAAATCGGTTGTATCAACCAAAACGTATGTTGATTGGCGTTCAGGGCCTTAAGCGGTATGCCATATACGGCATAGAAAAAAAAAGCGAAGGGTGTTGCCATATAGATCATCTCAAAAAAAATGAGCACATACACAAACCATGACATGAATACCGTCGCAGTTTTTCCTGTTTTCTTGTTTTTCATATGCATCCAATCCTTCTATTGATTTTGATATTTTGATCTACAGAAAATTAAAATGTTGATAAAAATAGAAGCGTGGATAATCAGACTGCAATAACAAGACCTTTTATCACCTTAACTTTCCTTTTTATCAGACAGTTTTTTCTTTTAATAAAAAGAAATTTATTTTTCTAAAAACAATATATATTAACCATCCAAAACCTCCGCCTATCACAGTTCCGCCAATAATACATGTTAACCAATATCGTATTAGCCAGGCAGGTGGAAAAGGCCCGGCAAGGATCTGTAATATTAAACACCTGGAGATACCCGCCATGAGACCGGCTATCATTGCGCTAATGATGAGCTTTTTTTTGCCTTCAAAAATCCAATTCAACAATATCATGACTGTTTCAATGCTTATGCCTGCAAGAAGGCTAAAACCGATTGTATTAAAAAAAATTGCTTTCCCAATGACACCTTCAATAGCCCCCATTATGATACTGCAAAAAAGAACAATCCCAGGCTTATTTACAAACAGTGCCAATGAAATGAGCCAGACAAAAAACAATCCCGAAATTATCCCGTCAGCAAGCGGATTTATAAGCAGTGAAAATAGTACTGCTAACCTTGCAGAGAAGACAGTGACAATACCTCCTAAAATTACAATTGAAGTTATCAATATAAATTTAGAATATTTTATGCTTATTGATTTATGATTCATTTTTTATCTCCTTTATTACTTTGCAAAGCGAAGATTTCATTCCAACTGAGCCGGTAATAGGATCTATAATTCTGTCATCAATTAAATTGTTCACGTTGCTGTTTCCAAATCCATGAAAAATATGTACAATCCCCAAAGGTATATCTTCAGTAACGAGAACCTTACATTTAATTCTTCCTCGCGGCGATTCAACCACTGCCATATCTCCATCATAAACGCCTGCCTCTTTTGCAGTTCCAGGATTTATCTCTATTAAATTTTCAGGCATTAATTTTTTAAGAGAAGCTATATTTCGCATTTGACTGTGGGTATACATTTCCACCTTTGCACCAGTGGTTAGTATCAAAGGGTATTCTTCAGTCAGATCAGGCCTGCTAATAGGGCTCTCAGCCGGTTCCTCATAGACAGGTAATGGATTGTGTCCCATTGTCTTCAGCCTTTCTGAATAGAGCTCTACCTTTTTTGAAGGAGTCAGGAAACCACTCAACTTGTATGACCTTTCGCCATGCCCCCTTGCATCCAGGAATGTAAAAACACTGGCAGATTGAATTCCGTAGGGATGTTTTGAAAGATCTTTACAAGTCAAATTGATAGGTTCCAGTTCGTAATCGATTGCCTCTTCGACGCATTTCCACTGAAAATATTCTTCATATCCCATCCGTCTTCCCAATTCACATATAATATCCCAGTCCGACCTGGATTCTCCTATTGGTTCGATCATCTTTGGTCTCAGCATAATAAGTGAATCGGTATTCCACATAACATCAGGTCTAATATCGTAACTTGCATAGTATGTCGTCTCAAGGAAAGAACATGCGGGCAAAACAATATCAGCAAACTTCGCTGTTTCGTTCATAAACAAATCCGTTACCACAAGAAAACCCAGCTTATTCAATGCATTTTCAACAATTTTGGTGTTTGCACATACGACTGCCGGGTTTGCCGCCATTACAAACATTGACTTAACCGGATATGGCTTTTCTTTGAGAATCGCATCCCATACTGAAGGAATATGAGCATATTTAAGATAATCCGTAAGGTAGATATCAGCGCCTAATCTCTTTTTATTCATCTCTGGCGGCAATTTTTCATTAAGATATATATCTGATGCCCTTTGCAATCCCTTTAAAAGAGCAATTGGAATGCGCAAGGGTAATACAACGCTGTTTCCACCTTTTATACCGAGATTCCCGGTTACAGCCATCAAGGAACAAATCGCCCTAAGCGACTGAGAGCAATTCGTATGTTGATCGATTCCATTACGCAGATTAATACATGCTGGTTTTGTTGTGGCATATATGCGTGCAATTTTTTTGATTACCTCTGATGGAACCCAGGTAATATTTTCTACTTTTTCCGGCGGATAATCCTTTACATGCTCAGACAGCCTTTCAAATCCCAGAGTATGCTTTTGCACGAAGCTTTTATCGTATAGTCCTTCTTTGATAATTACATTCAACATGCCTAATGCAAAAGCGCCATCTGTTCCAGGTCTTAATTGAGCGTGGAGATCGGCTTTTTTGGCATATCCAATTTTCCTAGGATCGACGACTATAATTTTGGCACCATCATCCATGGCCTTTTTTATAGACAGTGTTTGAGAAGGAAGGGATTTAGCAGGATTACCACCCCATAGCATCATGCATTTTGTATTTTGTACATCAGGAGCATATACGGCTCCAAAGGTTATTAATTCTATCAGCACTCTAGGAAGACCGCACACATGATTTGTAGATGTCACATTAGGAGTACCGAACACATTTGCAAGTCTCCATAAATAAGGTTTTAATTCACCACCTCTGAAGTGCCCCCAATGAAAATTAACGGATTCAGCACCATATTTTGTCTTAGTTTGTTGAAAATTTTCGGCAATCGTATCCAGGGCTTCATCCCATGATACTCTTTTCCACTTACCTTCCCCTTTTTTCCCTGCTCTTTTAAGTGGATACTTCAATCGATCCCGGGCATATATTATATCTAAACAATTTTTCCCCCTTGAGCATATTAGTCCTTTATTGTCTGGATGCTCATCTAAACCCTCAACCTTATATATTCTATCGTTTTTAACATGCACTTTCAATCCACACAGAGCATGACCGCATAGAGAACACACTGTTGTCTTTACATCTTCATCAACTGCCGCCAATAAAGGTCGCGGTATTAAATTGCATACACTACTTATCCCATTTATCCCGACTAAACTTCCAATTGCGATTGCAGATTTTATAAATTCTCTTCTTGAAGAAGTACCGGCATCAATATGAGATAATAATTTGTTAAATGTTGTATTGTTTTCCTCGCTATTTAACATATAAGCCCCTCCTTTTATAATAAATTCGAGAACTGTCCAAAATCGATAGTTAAGGTATTCCGTGATGACTGGATTCTGATTGTCTTTGATGCTGTGAATCATCGAATAAATTTTATTGCTTTTTCCGGGCAAACGGCATAACAATTCCCGCATGCGATACACTCGCTGTCTTTGATAAGTTCCTTTTCTTGGAATTTTTTAATGAGTGGAATGTTCATTGTACAAACAGATTCACATTTTCTGCACTGTGTGCACTTTTCCGAATCTACTTCCAGTTTAAGCCGTGGCATCCTCAGCAAATCTGCCGTTTTAACTCCAATTATCATCAACGGCGAAAAAGGACATAAGAACCGGCAAAAAAATCGGCGGCCCATCAAAGACGTAAGGACAATCAATAATATTATACTTATATATACTGTCTTTTCGATAATAGGACCGGAATGCATGTGCCCTCGCGCCATCGCAATCATTTCCGGGGTCAGAAACAAATCAAATCTGAGCGGTTCATTATTGATATTCAAAGCAAAAATAAACAAGGCCATCCATACTGTCCATAGCAGGTATTTTAATACTGACAGATAGGGGACATGGATCATTTTTTTCCCGATGGCCATATCGACCATATCACAAATACCGCCCAATGGACAAAGGTAGGAGCAAAATCTTCTGCTCCAAATAAAAGATGATATAAATAAGGCAAACCAGAAGATTACCGAGAATATCACAGCACCATGCAGCAACGCCTCCACCGAAAGGCTCGGTGAAACAAACATGAACCATTCTGCAAACGTCAATGCTGACAGTATAAGCAATAACTTTCGAATTTTGACTTTTAATTTGGAATTATAGTATTTTTGCATCATTTTCATTTTATTACCGGCACTTTTATTGCTATTAAACCTGAAGCTTCCGGTCATTCATGGTTTACCAATTTCTCTTCGATTTTTCCATCCCGTAATATCATGGAAAGCGATTATCCCTGAAATGACGACTGCTTCAATACCACCACCTGGAAAAGTTGATGCACCGGCCAAATATAATCCTTTAATAGGAGATTTAAAATAAGGTAATTTTACACCCATAGATGGTTTAAATGAAAACTTTGCACCTTCCGGCATATTTATATACCGCTCCGATGTTTTCGGTGTTGCCGCGTCCTGCACTATGATATGCTTGCTCAGATTTGGAATAGCTTTTTCCGCCTTTCTAATTATCCTTTCCGTATATTCCTTTTTCTTTTCCTCATATTCCCTTGTTCCCCTATCCGGAAAATCCTCGTATTCGGCCAGACCTATCAGCATAAGGCTTGATTGTCCTTTTGGTGCGAGACTGGGATCGGCATTGGAATTCAGGACTATTCCACCTCCGTAATCGTCAACATCATTAATTATTGTTGCCTTATAATCGGAAAGGTCCAAATCAACCCCCAGGTAGACGATGAATGATGATGGCGACATTTTAAGCGATTTGATATAATCAATATACTCCGGGTTAAGATTATTTTCACCAACGAGATCCAAAAAAGTTGTACGAGCGTTTACGTTAGAGACAATAACAGAGCTTTTATAAGCATTTCCATTCACCGTTACACCAACGGCAGCCCCGTTTTCAACAACGATTGAATCGACTTTATTATTAAGCAAGCATAAACCATTGTTGTTTTCAATGTATCCTTTTAATGCATTGGCTAAATTCTGCGCACCACCCTTTGGAAAGAAGCCGGGATGAAGATAATAGCCACCCATAATCCAGAGCGCATTGCAGGCTGGTGTTTCTTCCTTTTCAGTACCGGTATAACTCATGATAACTTGTAAAAGCTTCTTTAACTCCTCATTTTTAATGTATTCATCAATTTTCTGTTCATATGTTTTGTTTATCAACCAGTCATAAAAATGAGTATGATTTTTTGGAAAACTCGAATATATTTTTTCACCTAAAACTTTTGCTATTAAAAAGTCGGGTAAAGGAACACCGTAATATTTGGTCTCTTCATAGCATTCGGCATATGAGGTTTCCATTCCAGGAATAAAACTTTAAATCCTTTTTTAGCCAGCAGACAGCCGCACGTTAAACCACCAAGTCCCGATCCGATAATAATTGCATCATATTCATTGTCATGCTTTTTTTTCTGTAAATTGTATTCAGGTATCCAATCATACTGTTTGAATTCTTTTAATGCAAGATAGGTTGAATACTTTACTGGGAATAATTTTGAATAGGCAATACCGGCAGCAATGAGAAGTACCGATGCAGCAACCGTTGT
>JASFER010000121.1:0-16504 GCA_050124755.1 Desulfobacteraceae bacterium | reverse complement strand
GCCCATTCCGGCGAGTAAGGCTGGATGAACTGCTCAAGTTCTTTGACGCCTTCAATGTATTGGTGGACAAAACGCTTGTTGAAGAGCCGCTTCTTCAATATTTCATGGATCACCGAGAGGTTGAAAGCATAATCGGTTCCGGGCCTGATTTGCATGAACCGGGTGGCTTTGGTGGCGGAGACGTTGGCGCGGATATCGATCACTGTCAGTTTGCAGCCGTTCTCCATGGCGGCCATCAAATTGTTGACTTCCTGAACGTTGATGGCCTCGAAAATATTTCTGAATTGCAGCACCACGTGGCGGGAATTTTTAAAATCGTAGGCCACGGCCTTGCGTCCCATTCCGGTTAGTGAAAGGGCCGCATGCTGAACATTGCGGGCGCATGAGGAGTCGTGGTTGTTGTAGTTGGGCGTGCCGATGCCGCGTAAAAAGGCGCGGTGAATATCCCTGAAAGGCCCGCCGCGATCGGACAGGGCGATGGCTTTGGCCCCGTATTCCGCTTTAATTTTAGTAAGACGCTCGGCCACATAGTCGAAGGCTTCATCCCAGGAGGCTTTGCGCCACTTACCCTCTCCTCGTTTTCCTTCCCGAATCAGGGGCGTCTGGGGGCGTTCATGGTCGTTGATCAAGGCGGTGCCGGCAGCCCCCCGCGGGCAAACGGAACCGTTCATGGCCGGTACATGGGGATTGCCTTCGATAAATGCGACCTGACCGTTATCCACATGCACCTTTATGGGGCAACGCACCGTACACATACCGCAAACACTGAATACTGAATTTTTTGCCATGGCGAACTCCTAGCTGCTTAGCATATTTGAGTATTATTATATCTAACCTTTTGTAAACTTTAGTTTCGGCGGTTGTTTTTTAACCACTTGGAGCCGGTCCGAAAAGAGTTTAGCGCAGGCCGGGCAGTAGTGGTGGTGCAGCTTCACGTGGGGGTGAGGGTCGGTCCTCTTTTCCGCAAAATCGACCTGCTTTTCCGTGGCGTAGTATTTGCCGCACCCCTGGCAGCGCTCCAGGGGATGTCGGCCGAAGATTACGTCCCCCTTTCGAATGACCCGCATTTTCCCCTCGTCCACCACTTCGATCACATGGGTGGGGCATAAGTTGGCGCAGGTGCCGCAACCAATGCACTTGTCGGCCTCGGGCACCACTTGCATGTGGTTATCCTTTTTTTCCATACGCAACGCCTGCTGCCCCACGATTTCTTTGCATACACGGACGCACAACCGGCAGTGAATACAACCATCAGGCGCCGGCGGCAGCGATATCCGTTCTTCGGCGGCCATTTCCTGCAACCGCCGGGACTGGGGCGCCATTCGGAAGAGCCGCTTCAGGGCTTTGGTGCGCGCCTTCTGAACGGCCTCGCCTGCGGTGCGGATGGACATACCCTCTTTGGCCTTTAATACGCAGCTCAGCATCGTCATGCTGTGGCTGCCGATGCCTTCCACTTCCACCGCACACATTTTGCAGCTTCCCGACGGCTTCAGGGCCGGATGAAAACAGATGGTCGGTATATGGATGCCGTTTTTGCGGGCCACTTCGAGCACGGTCTGGCCTTTTTGAGCGGCGATTTCAAAGCCGTCTATGAGAATTTTTATTTCCAAAGATTCAGTCATGTTCTGCATTGTGCAAACCTTCGATGTACTCATGTAAATGAATGACATCCGCTTTCAGCAGCTTAATTCTGTGTCGCAGGATGTCGCTTTCATGCAGCACAGTGAGCAAGCGGTCTTCATGCAGCACCGGCAAATGTTCGATCTTGGACCGGGACATACGCTCCAGCGCCTGCTGGAAGGATTGCTGCGGACCGGCCACCACCAGTGTTTTGGTCATGATCCCGGATAGCGGCTGCTGGTTGCGTTTACTGCCGGGTGTTGGGACCAATGCCTTGAGCACATCCGTGCGGGTGACCAGGCCTTTCAATTGGCCTTTATCCATTACGGCGACAGCCGATTGGTTCTTCCGGACCAAGATCGCAACGGCTTCCGCCATGGTGGCATCCGGCGGCATGGCCGAAAAACAGGGGGCCTCCAATGTCTGCATCATTGCAGATAACTGCATGGACTTGGCTGCCATCTCAATTAATCGTCCAGCTCTCTCAGGCAGTCCTGGGGCAGGCGATAGGTGCCCTTGTCTTCCAGGCTGACCTCCACCAACGCATCCGGATCGTTGATGTGGGTATCGGGGTCGGTAATGATGCCGTGGCGCCCCACCAATTCGTCCATATATGCCTCCCAGCTTTCATCACTGCTGCGGCGATATATTTCCACTTTTTGGCCTTTGCTGAAAACCATCAAAGCCTCCTTTATTATGTTAACGGCATTGCTCCATGACTGGGCTTTATTCCGGATTTACGCCCGCAGGCTTCGCAAAGCCTGTGCTGTGAAGGACTCGGTACGGTTTTATGCAGCCGTTTTTGTATATACGCCAGATAGCGCTGGGTGCCGAGCACGGCACCGCAATCATCGCAATATAATAGTGGTTGGCGGTTCAAGATGGTGCCGCACAGGGAAAGGATCCGTTCATTGCCGCGGTCTTCCATGCGCATGGCGCCGGTGGGGCAGTTGGTGGCGCAGGCGCCGCAGGCAATGCAGCGCTGCTGGGTTCGCCTGAAATCCGTCGATCCGGGGTGGTCGAATTCCAGATAGCCCAACTCAAGGGCTTCGATACCCATTTTGTCCCGGCAGATTTGAACGCACAGGCCGCAGCGCCGGCAAATATCACAGCGCAGACAGCGTCTGGCCTCTTCCCTTACCATGTTTTCCGTGTAGCCCAACTCCACCTGTTGAAAGGTGGTCCGGCGCCGGTCCATATTTAGCAGGGGCATCTCCGGTCGCTTCAACACCATTTTGGTGGCGGCCGGCACTTCGGTCCAGGCCACCCGCTGGCGCCTCACCGGCACCGGCGGCAGGTCGGGCTGGGGAATGCCCCTGAAATAGCGGTCGATACCCAGGGCGGCCCGTTTGCCGCCACCGATGGCTTCGATCACCGTGGCTGGACCGGTAACGGCATCTCCGGCCGCAAAAACGCCGTCGACATCGGTGGCCATAGTGGCGGTGTGGACCCGTATGGTGTCCCGCCGGCTCCACTGCAGCGTTTTGAGCTCGTTCATCCAGCGGTTATCGACCCGTTGACCGATGGCGCTGATCAAGGCATCTGCGGGAATTATAAAATCACTGCCGTCGATAGGTTTGGGGGACATGCGTTTGGAGCCCGACTTGGCCACCAGCTTGGCCTGGAGGCAGCGCAATCCCGTCATGGTGTCGCCATCGCCCTCCACCGCCGTCGGCACGGTGAGCATGGCAAAGCGCACGCCCTCTTCTTCGGCCTGTTCCACCTCCTCCTCGTCGGCCGGCATCTCGTTGCGTGTACGGCGGTAGGCCAGGGTCACCTCTTCACATCCCAGACGCAGACAGGTGCGGGCTGCGTCAATGGCCACATTGCCGCCGCCGATCACTACTACGTGGCTGCCGGGGATATGCCGCTCGCCCAGAGCGACGCGCTGCAAAAAATCGATGGCTTCATGGACCTGGGCATAGTCGTCTTCACCGGGGATGCCCAGTTTGAATGCGGCGTGGGCGCCGATGGCCAGGAAAAAGGCTTCAAAACCCTCGGCTTTAAGTTGCTCCAAGGTAACGTCTTTTCCAAAGCGCGTGTTGAAACAGAATTCAACCCCCAGTTCTTCGATTTTGGCTGTTTCGCGGTCAATGACTTCACGCGGCAGGCGATAGCGCGGGATACCGACGAAGATCATACCCCCGGCCGAAGGTAAGGCTTCGATGACCCGCACCGTGTATCCTCTGAGGGCCAGATAGTAGGCCGCACTCAATCCGCCGGGTCCGGCTCCGATCACGCACACTTTGCGGTGGTTGGGCGGAGCCTGGATCGGATTCTGGTATTGCCCCCAGGACAAAGCCCTTTCAGCGGAAAAGGCCTTCATAAATTTGATGGAGACCGGGGCGTCGATGCGTCCCCGCACGCACATGAACTCGCACGGCCGGGTGCACACCAATCCGCAGACCCACGGCAGGGGATTGTCCCGTCGAATGACCTCGATGGCCTCGGCATCCTTGCCCATGCCGATCAGCGAGACATAAGTAGGAACGTCAATGCCGGCCGGGCAGGCCATCTGGCATGGCGCCGGCGTTAAATAGTCGCAATCACCTGCGGCACAGTTGTGGGTCTCGATGTGGCTAATGAAAACCTCTTCATGGGAGGAGATATGCTCGGCAAGCCAATCGGCCAGTTCAACGCCGAATGGAACATCCTTGTCTTTTTGCAGAAATTGAATGCGTTTGACCATGGCGGGCAAATGGGCCCGACTGCCGCGCCCCATGGCGATATCCTCCACCAGGGTCTGAAGCTCTTCAGCGACCCGGCGGGTCCGTGGATGGGGCAGGCGGTTGTCTTCCACGGTATTTCGAATTTCGGTTAATGATCGGTTAACCGGACATTGTGAATTGGACATGATTCGGTCTCTTTGGCAGCGGCCGCCGGTTAAAAACTGCTGTGTTCCATTGAAGCCGTGGCATTGGCATGGCGACGGCGGCGAATATGGGTCATCTTTTCCACCTGGCCGAAGTCCAGGCAGTGGGTTGTGCAGGCGGTGACACAGGCCGGTTTCAAACCCAAGTCAATGCGGTCCATGCAGTAGTCGCACTTAACGACCTTGCCGGCTTCGCCGTTCCATTGGGGTGCGCCCCAAGGGCAGGCGGATATGCAGGTCTTGCATCCCACGCAAAGGCCGTGATCCACGAAGACGATGCCGTCCTTTTCCCGCTTTTGCATGGCGCCGGTGGGACAGGCGGCGACACACCAGGGATCTTCGCAATGGTAGCAGGGCATGAAAATATAAGCCGATCTGGGCAAACCGCCAACCTCGCGCGGGCCAACCTCGATGATTTGGCACAATCTGGGTCCCACGGGCAGTTTTTTATTGGCTTTGCACTGGACTTCGCAAGCGCTGCAGCCAATGCACTTGCGTGTATCTTGAAACAGATAGTATTGACTCACGGTTTTCCTCCCTTTGAATAGATCGACGGCGCTATTACCTAAAAATAAAAGGTGGGCAAGGCGGTGCCTGCTCAACCATCCTGGAAACAAGCAGCAATTTTCATACCAGTAGTGGCGTTAAAGTGAAATGTCCGAAACATTTTTCGTGTTGTTTTATGTTATGATATCAATTAGTTTTAATAGGGCCCAATATGGAACCCGGCCATAAACACCGTATTCGAAATGCAATGAGCTTAATTCGCAATAAAATTAGTGCACCAACATAAATTTGTTGCTATGCTATAAAGTGCTGTAAATAATATTATAGATATTGGATATGGTCAAGATCGCAATAATTTCTTTGCGCGTTTTTCGGAAATTAAGGAGCCGGTGTAAGCCCCTCGGCTGCAAAATAGGGCCGTCAATGACCAAAAAATATTACAAAATCAGATTGGTATAGACAGATTTCCAAGATGCACGCCCTTGATGCAACTCCGTGGCATACACTTTGCTTTTTTCCTCGGATCGATGTGGTGGGTGACCGACGTCGAATGGTGGGCATCATAGCGGGTTCCATGATCGGCCCACGTACCTCCAACTGCATTCCCAACATCTGGTTGAACGGTTCTCCGAGGTGATCGTCTTATAAACCCTTGAGTAAAATTACCCAAAAAGGAACCATATCATGTTAAGGCGATTCATTGGCTTGATGGCTATCTTCCTCATGTTATGTGTGCCTTCCGCAGTCAACGCCGTCCAAACCCACGGAGGCGTGGAGGGGCTGTTTGTGCACCAATTCGCCCATCTTTTCTTTGTCCTTTCCATGGGATTGCTGATCTACTGGCTTCGCAAGCGCGGCCTGGTTTCCCGCCGGAGCTGGCGTTACATTCAATATGCCGCCATTTTTTTCATCGCCTGGAATCTGGACGCTTTTTTCTCTCACTGGTTATTGGAACAATCAGGCTTTTTTGTGGTGGAAAACATCCAGGGCATGCAAATGCGCGTGACCACATCAGAAAGGTTTCATTGGTTGGCTGAAATCTATTACCTGAGCAAACTGGACCATCTGCTATGTGTGCCGGCCATGCTTTTCTTAATGCTGGGATTGCGGCGATTGTATAAATCGTCCTTGCCCGGGCAACAGAATGGGGAGTCGGCTTCATGACCTTCTCTTTGATTCCGATCTGGGTCGTGGATGTGGGCGGCTCATTCACCATGATCATCCTATCGGGCGTCTGTGCCTATTATGCCATACGGCTGAAAGAGCGGGACCCTAAAAATATCGTCTGGACCTATCTGATGTGGGTCAGTCTGGCTTTATGCGTATTTGCGGTGTCGCGGTCATTGGGCCACATCATCAAACAAATACTGCTCATCTCCGGCGGTGAATTGGTGTGGATCCGATTGCAGCCCTATAGCGGTGCCGTCAATTCACTGGCTTTTATGGTGGTCGGTGCCGTCACCCTGTTTTTCGAGCGGACCTGGACCATCTATCAGGGCATCATCAAAGACCGGCACGCCCTGCAGCAGGCCCATCAGGAGCTGCTTTTTCTCAACCAAAACCTTGAGCGACTGGTCAACGAACGCAGTATGGCGTTGACCCGTTCGGAACATAAATACCGCCGTATATTTGAGGCTTCCAGAGATATGATTCTTTCCACGTCCGGCGACGGTCATATTCTGGACCTCAACCCATCGGGCTATAAATTGCTGGGACTCGGCGAAAAAAGCGACTTAGGTCCGCTTAAAATGCCCCGCTATTTTAAAAACCAGTCGGATTGGCAGCGCCTGATGAAACAGATAAAAGACCGGGGGTTCGTGCCCAGCACGGAGATCGACCTGCAGATCAGCGACGGCAACCTTCGACGGGTAATGCTCAGTGCCGGTCTGGCCCAGGAGGATACCGGGTTGGGACGAACCATCCATTTTCTGATCAAAGACATCGAGCAGCAGCGACTGATGCGCGCCCAACTGGCCCAGGCCGACAAACTTGCCTCCATCGGAGAGTTGGCTTCGGGAATTGCCCATGAAATCAACAATCCGTTGGGCATCATTCTGGGATTTACCCAACTGATGATGCGCAACCAAAAAGAAGACGCACATCTCCATGGCGATCTGAAAACCATTGAAAAGCACACCCGACATTGCAAATCCATTGTAGAGGATTTGCTGAATTTTGCGCGAACCTCAAAACCCAAAAAAGAGTTGTGCGATATCCACGGCATTATCGACGAGGTGATTCATTTTATTCAACAACACACCAATTCCGCCGAAGTGCAAATTACAAAAGCCTTTGATGATGATATCGGGCTGCTGATGTTGGATGAAAAAAATATCAAACAGGTGTTGATCAACCTGATCATGAACGCCCGCCATGCGGTGGGAAACCGAGGATTGATCACCGTACAAACCAAAAAGGACACGCTATTCGGCGATGTCCTTATAGAAGTGATCGACAACGGCAGTGGAATCGAGAAGAAGAACCTTTCTCGTATTTTCGATCCTTTTTTCTCAACCAAACCCACCGGAGAAGGAACCGGATTGGGGTTGTCGGTGAGCTACGGCATCATCAAGAACCATGGCGGCCACATTGATGTGGCCAGCGAGCCCGGAAAAGGATCGACGTTTACGCTAAAATTGCCCATGCCCGAGGAACAGGGGGAGGGGACATGAACACCACCATCCTTATCGTTGATGATGAACCCGATATGCTGCAACTGCTCAAGCGCAGTTTAGAGCCCGAATTGAACTGCTCGGTAGTGACGGCCGCTTCGGCGGAAGAGGGATTGCGCCACCTTGAACAGGGGGTTTTTGACCTGGTATTGGCGGATATCAAAATGCCGGGCATGAACGGTCTCGAGTTTCTGCAGATTATCAAACACGACTACCCCCAACAGACCGTGGTGATGATGACCGCTTTCGGCCAGATCGATATGGCCGTGGAGGCCATTCGAAGCGGTGCCTATGATTTCATCACCAAACCCTTTGAGCATGATACCCTGGTGCTGCGATTGGACAAGGCATTGGAGCGTAGCCGCTTGATCCATGAAAATCGACGATTGCAAACCCGGTGCCCCGAGCCGTTTATTTTCGAAAAAATGGTGGGCAAGAGCCCGGCCATGCGCCGGGTGTTCGAAACCGTCCAGATGCTGGCCAAAACCGATCATACGGTTTTGATCACCGGCGAGTCCGGCACCGGAAAAGATTTAACCGCCCAGGCCATCCATCAACTCAGCAGCCGCAGCAACGGCCCCTTTGTGGCCGTAAACTGCCCGACGGTTCCTGAAAACATTCTCGAAAGCGAATTGTTCGGATACAAAAAAGGGGCCTTCACCCATGCCACCAGCAACAAAATCGGGCTGTTTCAGGAGGCCCACACCGGCACCATTTTTCTTGATGAGATCGGTGATATCAGCCCCGCCATTCAAACCAAACTGCTGCGGGTATTGCAGGAAAAAGAGATCAAACCGTTGGGGGACAGCCGGACCATCCAGGTGGATGTGCGCATCATCGCCTCCACCAACCAGGATCTCAAGACCAAAATCAAAAACCATGAGTTCCGCGAGGATGTCTTTTACCGGCTCAACGTTTTGCCGATTCACCTGCCGGCGCTTCGGGATCGCGCGGAAGACATCCCTTTACTGTGCAACCATTTGCTTGAAAAGCACAGGGAAGAACTCAACCAACCGGACAAAGTGATATCCCCCGAACTCATGGAGATGTTCAAGCAACGCCACTGGGAAGGCAATATCCGTGAGATGGAAAACATCATTATACAGGGCATGCTTTTTTCCACCGGTGAGGCCATCGAGCCGGCCGATGTGGGATTGAGCAGCGGTCATAACCAACCCATGGTGTGGGAAGAATCCCTGGCAGGGCTGCCGTACAAAACCGCCAAGGAAAAAGTCCTGCAAAATTTCAACAACGCCTATATCGGCCACCTCCTTTCCAACAACAAAGGCAACATCACCCAGGCCGCCCACGCCTGCGGCATGGAACGCCAGGCGCTCCAGCAAATCATGCGCCGCTACAGCATCGATGCGGTCAAATACAGATCCTGATTAGCGGTTTCTCCCAAAAAAGGGCCTTGGGGCGGAATCATTTGCCAAGCTTCAATTTTGATATCACTTTTAAAATACTTAAAATGGAATCAAATAAAAGCAAAACCTGACCTCACCATTCACTGGATTCGCAGGGTCGGGCCATTGAGGCTCATGAGCGGTTTATTATTAACGTGCCTCTATCAAAGGCCTCATTTCCTGCTCACCTGTGATGGTAGGCCTACCTACCTAAAATGGCATTTCAATTCTTATTGACGATGTGTAGCCAGTAGGCTACAGTATGGACATGATTGAAATACGCAAAACTGATAATTTTGCTAAGTGGCTTGATGACTTGAATGATATCCGCGCACGTGCATCTTGGTACGAATTGAACGATTGGCAGCAGGAAATCCCGGGGATGTTAAACCTGTTGGTGAGGGGGTATCAGAGTTGCGGATCGATTATGGGCCAGGTTATCGCGTTTATTACAAAAAGAAAGTTAGAACAGTGATTATTTTGCTGGCTGGTGGTGACAAACGTACCCAATCCAAAGATATAAAAACAGCCCTCAGCTTGGCAAGGAATCTATAGGAGGGTGTATCATGGCTAAAACAATGACAACCCGCTACGATGTCGCTGAGCATCTTCGAACACCAGAGGAAATGGCTGCCTATCTTGAAGCATGCTTTGAAGAGGCGAATGGAGATGCAGCTTTCATTGCAAAAGCCCTTGGTGATATTGCCCGCGCTAAGGGAATGTCACAAGTTGCCCGTGATGCCGGCCTGTCCAGAGAAAGTCTTTACAAGGCTCTATCTGGAGAACGAAGCCCAGCTTTCGATACGATTCTCAAGGTTATGGGAGCTCTCGGAATAAAATTGCATGCAGAAGCGATTCAAGTAAATAGTAAAACTGCCCAACATGTCGCTGGACACTGACCGGCGCTACGCTGGCGCTCCGCCCCGGCAGGTCAGCTCTGCGTTGGCCCTTCATAATTGACAATCTGGTATCGATGATGATATTGTAATACCTAAATAATATCGATAGGGACGGCGTTATGCAGACAGTTACGGTTTCACCTAAATTTCAGGTGGTTATACCAAAAGAGGTGAGGGAGGCGATGGGGTTGCGCCCCGGACAAAAATTGAAGGTTATTGAGTATGAAGGGCGAATCGAATTAATTCCCGACCGGGATATTTCTGAGCTCAAAGGTTTTATAAAAGGAATAAATACAGAGTTTATCCGCGAAGATGACAGATTATGAATATTGTTGATTCCTCTGGATGGCTTGAGTATTTTTGCGACGGGCAGAATGCAGAGCATTTCTTGGTACCGCTTCAAGAGCCTTCCTCTTTAATAGTTCCTACCATAACAATATATGAAGTCTTTAAGGTGGTTTTGCGTGAGGTTGGCGAAAATGCAGCACTTCAAGCAATAGCTGCCATGCAAAAAGGAACGGTGATTGAACTCTCGGCAAGCGTTGCAATGAAGGCAGCAAAGCTGAGCATGAGGCATAATCTGCCAATGGCAGATAGCATAATTTTAGCAACTGCCATTTCCTACAATTGCATAATTTGGACTCAAGATTCAGACTTTGAGAATTTGCAGAAGGTTAAATTCTTTCCAAAGAACGGCCCAGGCCAACCAAGGCCTTGAGTATAATAGAGAAAAAGGGCTCAATATCAACTCGCTATTGAAGAGATCTTATACTCAACTTTCGTCTTTCGATTTTTGAAATTCCTGTCGCCGTCATATGCAACAAAGGCGGCCATTAAACAACTGCAAATTGAATTATATATTTATGGCTGTCTGTAGTCTTACTAGTCTTACGCGCGTTTGCGGGCCAGTGTAGTTTTGCTCAATCCGGGAAGCAACAGACGGCCTTTAGAGCGCCTTTGAATGAATTCGCCCAATCTGCCGGTCAGTATGGAACACCAGCGGGCGGCCCGGTGGGCCGGGCGGGTATAGCCGCCGATCACGGTTTCGATAGGGGCGAAACCGCATTGGCGGAGCATGTGCTGCATGGTGCGGGGCGAAAAATCGTAGATATGAAACGGGGTGTGGTAAAGGTCCAGCTTGGCCGCCAGGGGCCCTAAAAACCGGACAATGGGTGTGGAGTGGGGCCAGCGCAGCAGCAGTAAACCATCCGGCTTCAGCCAGCGGTGCACGCGATGGAGCATGGCCGGCGGATCGAGCAGATGTTCGATCACGTAAAAAAGGGTGATCACGTCGAAACGGGCGTCAGGCCATTCAATGGCTTCGGCCGGCTGATGGGTCACTCGAAGCCCGAATTGGTTTTGGGCATATTTTCGGCCCGCCGGTGAAATCTCAACGCCTTGGGTTTGCCAGCCACGCAGCCGCATTTCATTTAAAAAGAATCCGTAGCCGCATCCAATGTCCAGGATGCCGCCTTTACGGCCACCGCGCCTCGATTCTATGAGATCGGCCGACCGGGTTACCACCGGCTGCATCATCCGCTGCCAGTCGGCGATTTCACCGGAATGATCGTCCAGGTAGTCTTCATAGGCATCTATGGCTTTTTCAGCTTCGGGCGGAGGGTAAAGTTGCACCAATCCGCAGCCAATGCATCGCAGGTACTTCCAGGGTTGCTTTTGATGGATGGTTTTACAGCCGCGTCCATGGCAAAGCATGCAAGTGAAAGGTAATGGAGCGGCCATGGATTCAGTCTTTAAAGGGATTTTCAGCACCGGCTATTAATGGGGATTCCGCCATGACTTTGAGGTCGTCCAGAAATTTTTCGGTCATGGCGTTATGCCGGTTTCTGGCCTTGAAATTCCAGATGAATTGTCGGATCCATCCCCTGGGTTTCACGACAATGGTCTGCAGCACCAGGGTGTTGCCATCCTGGGGCTCCAATTCCCAGATCTCAGCTCCCCCTTTAAAGAGCCCGTCCAGGAATTCCAGACGAATCCTTTTATTGGGTATCACTTCCTTGACCTGGGTATGCCAGGTGAACTTGAGCAGATGATCGATTTTAACGGTCAGCCTTGTACCAATGCCGTAGGTGTCGGTGTCAAAGGTGACGCAGGTGTATTCAGGCACCAGTTGGGTGAATGTACTTTGATTTGTGAGGATACCAAAAATTTGGCCCGGTGGTGCTGCGATCAACCGCTTGTGTTGGTTGGCCTCGCCATGATAGTGAGGATATGTTTTATACAACGCTGTTTGAGGGGTACTGCAACCCACAAGCCATAAGGCTGCCCATGTCAGCCACAGCGCGGTCCTGATCAGATTCCGCCATTGACGCCCGCTCATTGTTGCATCGCCCTGATCAGCCGCTGCGTTGGAGAATAAGGTTTGATTGACTTTCAATTCGGTTTCTCTATAATCCCTTCTTTTCGGTGAACACTCGTCAACCATGTCCGAATACCTAAGCATACACAGCGGCTGGTGTAAAGCGCTTTAGCCAATAGAGGATGTTTTATGCGTGAACACAGGCTCGATTCCCACATCTCCTATTATGCCGTTTATTACACGGTGCGCTTTCTGCCCAGACGGCTGTGCCGCCGGCTGGGCCAATGGGTGGCTTTGCTGGTCTTCGCCTTTTCGAAGAAAGATCGCGGCAACCTGGCGCGTAATTTTTCAATGGTTATGGATAAATCACCTCATCATCCGGATGTCCTCACCGCCGTTCGAAATGTTTTTCTGAATTATGCGCGCTATATGGTTGATTTTTTTCTTTTTCCCCAACTGCCCGCACATAAAGTGAAATCCTATTTCAGCACTGTTAAAGGTCGCGACACCCTGGATCAGGCAATGGACAGAGGCAAGGGGGTGCTGCTGGTATCCGCCCATATCGGTAATTGGGAAATCGGCGGCAACTTGCTGCGCGTATTCAACTACCCTTTGACCGTGGTGGCTTTGGCCCACAATACGGATCAAACCAACGCACTGGTCTACCTCTTGCGCCGCAGCCGGGGTATCGACATCATCGAAGTCGGCGACGACACCTTTTCAGTGTTGGAGATTGTAAGCGCCCTGCGGCAAAATCGCATTGTGGCCATGATCGGCGATCAAGACCATCTGGGCACCGGCCGGTTGGTTCGCTTTTTGGGAAAACAGATGCGCCTGCCCCCCGGACCCGTGGTATTGGCCATGATGTCCGGTGCGGCGTTGATTCCGACTTTTGTACTGGAAAATCCGGATGGTACATACAGCGGGATTTTAGAGGCGCCCCTGCAAATGGAAACCCGGGGCGACCGTAATCAGGCCATCCAGCACAATTTACAAAAACTGGCAGGCGTTTTTGAAACGTATATAAAACAGTATCCGGATCAGTGGTACTGTCCTGATCCGTTAATCGCCGACAGCACAGCGGAAACATCGACGTCGTGATTTACATTTTACAACAATTGCATACTATGATACCCATTTTCCATCTGAAAACATTGAAATCTGCCAAGGCCCACATCCTGAAGCAGACATCAGATCATGATAAATTCCTTTCTGAACCGTGCATGGTAAATGCGGATAGATCGAGCCTGATCGGAACAATAATGACATACACAATTTATGGGCGTATCTTTTGCACTTTGCTGGGTCTCCTCCTGACGATGATGACACCGTTGGCTTCAAAGGCCGAAGAACCGGCCATGGACAAGCAAACGCTTGAGGTGGTCACCCGGATAAAAAACATCGAGGCCACGCTGCGTACCTTTGAAGCCAGGTTTCATCAGATTCAAAAATCCCGGATGTTTGAGGATATCGTTGAGTCCCAAGGCGTTATTTATTACAACGCCGACGGCAGGCTGAGGTTTAGCGTGCTGCGCCCTTCCCCTTTTACGGTGTTGATGGAGGGCGAGTGGATCACTGTTCATGACCCGGAAAGCAACCACACGCAAAGGCATCATATGGGGCCCCGCAGAAACCTGTTGAAGGCCTTTTTTGGTGTCGGAGAAACGCTGGACCAGCTCAACAAACGGTTTGACGTTCGGGCCACGGCCAATGCACCGCTTCCCGGCTATACGCTGACCATGGCACCCAAAAAGAGCCTTCTCGCCAGAAAGGTGCAGCAGATTACCGCCCTTGTCGATGATCGTACCTGGCTTCCCCTGCAAGTGGTGATACAGCAATCCGAGGCAGAGTGGTCGCGCATGGACCTTGACTTTATCAGCGTCAACAAGTCTTTGCCGGCCGGTGCATTTGTGTTGGATGTCGAAAAGGAACCGATAACAGAGTAAGCACGCGCGGTTGCAATAATTGAGTCCTACTATCGCCTATTTATATCCCGGTCAAAGTTTGCAGCGCGTCGGCATGGGGCGTGACCTGTACCAACGTCACGCGCTCATACGCGAATTTTTCAAGCGCGCCGATGATGCCCTGGATTTTGAGCTGAGCCGCATCTGTTTTGAAGGACCCGCGGATCTTCTCAATCAGGACTTGAACTGCCAACTGGCCATCTATGTGCACGGCTGTGCCGTCACCGAACTGCTCAAATCTCAGGGTTGTGCACCGGCCATGCTCAGCGGATACAGTTCCGGATTCTATGGCGCGGCCTATGGTGCCGGCTGCTATGAATTTATAGACGGCCTGCAGATTGTGAGACAGGCCAGTGAGTATCTTCTATCGGAGGGGGAGCGGCTTGATGGTGCCATGGGGGTCATTTTCGGCCTTTCTGCCGAAGCGGTGCAGTCCCTATGCGATGCCCAGGAGGATGTTCAGCCGGCCATCTACAATACGCCCCGTCAGATCATCGTTTCCGGTCTCAGGGAACAGGTCCGGGCTGTCATGGATGGGGCTATGGCCAATGGAGCTCTGGACGGTTACCTGCTGCCCGCCGCAACGGCCTACCACTCAAAATTCATGGCGTCGGCGGGCGATGCGCTCCTGTCAGCCATGGACGTAGATAAACTCAAGGCGCCCCAGGTGCCCCTGATCTCATATTCCACACTGGAGCCGGTGGCGGATGCCCATGATCTGGCCCGTGTTTTGGCCGCGCAACTCAGCGGTCCCGTGCGTTGGGTGGAGCTTATCGGACATGTAAGCCGTTGCGGCATCCGCCAGGCCCTGGAAGTGGGGCCTGGAAAGGTGATCTCCAGGGCGGTGCGATGGATAGATCGATCAATTCAGGTGCTGCCCACTGATGACCCTGCATCGCTGGATGCGGCCATCAAAGGATCGGCGGCCCTTTCAAAGTAGAGATGGATGGAGGTTCATTCAGACAAATGACTGCGTTTGATGAAAACCGGATTTTTCAAATACTTCCCCATCGGGAACCCTTTCTCTTTGTGGATCGGATTGTTGATTTCAGCGGCGGGGATCGGATTGAAACAGAATTCAAGCTCTCGCCGGATCTGGTTTTTTTCAAAGGCCACTTTCCCGGTCAGCCCATCATGCCGGGGGTGCTGGTGACCGAAGCCCTGGCCCAGACCTGCGGTCTGCTGATCGGCTTGAAGTATGCGCACGATAAAGAAAAAAAAGATGCCAGATATTTTTTGGCCCGCAGCGAAATGAAATTCATACAGCCGGCCTGCCCGGGGGACCAATTGTCTATGGATGCAGCGTTGAGCAAAGTGTTCGGCGCCCTGTTCCGTTTTGATGTGGCCGCCGCGGTGGGGCAGCGTTGCATCGCTGTGGGCACGCTCTCGTTGGCGGAGCAACCATAGGGTTAATGGGGTGTGATGGCCCGCCGTTTTAAATTCATTTAGGAAAGCAAGGTAACTTGAAATCCGTATTCACTTCGTCGGGCTGGTTTAGAAAATTGGATGACCTGATTATTTTTGATCCGGCGCGATGGCCCCACCGAGAAGTCATCGGCAGGACCACGGCGCTGGTGATCATTCTGACTTTTTTGGGCGTGCGCATCTATCAATTCAACCGCTTTCCCCAAAGCTTCCACGATGCCGGACTTTTCTATGGCGCAATTAAAACCGCTGCCGGTCATCCCTTGTATTCATCCGCTCACATTGTGGTCTTGTGGGGGATCAAAACGGCGGTGTGGGCTGTGGAGACAGCCATTTACCTGGGCTATGTGGCGGCCTACCTCACCCGCGCCAAGGCCAGGCACATTGCCAGGGGATTCATGGAAACCGCGTTTCCCGTCATCGTCGCCGGCCTTCCCATGGTGATCGCCTTCATGCCGTACACACTGCCCCGCTGGGCGCCGTTTTCTTCTCCTTTCCACCTCTATTATTATTTAGTCATCATGGGCCTGATCATTTTGGGCGGTATGATCAATCTTATCGGCTTGCTGACCCTGCGGCGCGCATTTACCATCATGACCGAGACGAGAGAATTGATCTGCCATGGAATTTTCCGATACGTGCGCCACCCGCTTTACACCGGCCATTTTATCATGTTCTTCGGCAGCCTGCTTCTCAGATTGCATATCGTATCCATTCTACTGTATGTGTTTTTTTGCATAGGGCAGGTCGTTCGGGCGAAGGTTGAAGAAAGCGCACTGGCCCAAACATTTCCAGAATATTCCAAATATAAAGATCGAACCG
>JASFER010000120.1:0-16509 GCA_050124755.1 Desulfobacteraceae bacterium | reverse complement strand
ACGAAGACCATTGAACCAGAAAAGGGTGTTCTTTGAGCCGTAGGGCCGGCCTCCGTGCCGGCCGGTTGCAGATCCGAAGCAAAAATTTCCTACGCGGCAGGTGCGGAGCCCTGCCCTACGAAGGCCATTGAACCAGAAAAGGGTGTTCTTTGAGCCGTAGGGCCGGCCTCCGTGCCGGCCGGTTGCAGATCCGAAGCAAAAATTTCCTACGCGGCAGGTGCAGAGCCCTGCCCTACGAAGACCATTGAACCAGAAAAGGGTGTTCTTTGAGCCGTAGGGCCGGCCTCCGTGCCGGCCGGTTCCTGATTCGAAGAAGATATTCCCTGCACGGCAGGGGCGGAGCCCTGCCCTTCGAAGACCATTGAACCTGAAAAGGGTGTGTTCTTTGAGCCGTAGGTCGAGGACTTGAAACGAGGCTCTAACACTCAAGATCGGGCCAAAAGATTGTTTTGGGATAGATTCTAGTGGTCATCTCCTTTGTAGATCCACATGGATTCAGTCTTGCCGGCTTTCTCAAAACCGCATTTCCTGTAAAATTCAATGGCTTTGCCATCCGCAACTAAAATTTGCTGATGATATTCGCCATATATATTTTGCATGGCCTCCAACATTTTGGTTCCAATGCCTTTTCCCTGATAGTCCGGGTGAACCAGCATGTGAGGATAATAGACGACCAAATGTCCGTCGGAAATTGCGTTGGCAATGCCAACCATTTTGCCGTTTACCCAGGCTGAAATCAGCGTGTGGGAATGGGTCAGGGCTTTGTAAAGCAAATCTGGTTTCTCTGCAGAGGACCATTTGTGCAGCTTGTATATCTCAAGGAGTTGATCCTTGGGTATCTCCCGTGTTTTTTTGATTTCAATTTTCATAATGTTTGTGTCATTTTTCATAGAATATTTGAGCGATGGATTAAATTTTGTATTTAACCAGCAAATGCTCAGAAACACCCTTTTTAAACAGGTCTGGGATTTTCCCTACCTTTTTGTAGCCTAACCTGCTGTATAACAACTGAGCCTTCTTATTAAAATCACTGACCAGCAGAAACACTCTATCTGCCTTTTCAAATCCCGTCTCCTCGAATTTTTTGAGTAATTGCTTTCCAATACCCTTGCTTCTGGAACCGCTTTTTACTGCGATCAGCGACAAATAGGAAAATTTGCGGAAACATCCATTATGAATGATGCCCATAAAACCAATACATTCATTGTTTTGATTCAACGCAACATAAATTTGTTCTTTGCTGATCATTTCTTCTAAATCATCCTCAGCAGTTGCATTGAATCTAAAATATGCTTCCCACAGCTCCGATTGCTTTACGCAAGACAGGCAATCACGAGCTTGACCTTTTTTAGCAAGTTCTATTTTTATTGGCATGGTTTATTTCTTCAATTTAAACCGGATACGTAATTGGCCATTGGCATAACTTGTGGTAGTGATCCTGAATGTGCCGATTTCCCCTGTAGATGAGACGTGTTCGCCGATACAGGGGCAGGCATCATAATCACCGATATGGATAATCCGAATGTTTCCGGGGACGCTGCCTGGAAGCTTTTCCGTGTTATAGAGCCTCTGCGCCGTATCTATAGAGACCAATGACTCTGTGACCGCTAAATCAGCATCGATGACGCTGTTGACCCTGGACTGGATCTCTGAAATTTCTTCATCTGTGAGGGCGTGGTCAAAATGATAATCGCACTTGGATTTTTTCCTATCGATATGGGCCGTAAAGCAACGTCCACAGCCGTACAGTCTTACCATCGTCTGGTTGAGGATATGCTCAACGGAATGCATCCGCCGGTCAGGTTGTCTCTTCAATTCGTTCATTGCCTATCCTCCCAGGTAGGCCTTTTTCACTTCGGGGTCTTCCAGCAAATCCCGGGATTGACCTTCCATGACGATAGCGCCGTTTTCGATGACATAGCCGCGCCGGGCGAATTTCAAGGCCAGGCGGGCGTTTTGCTCCACCAGCAAAATGGTGGTGCCGGCCTTGTTGATCTCCTTCAGCGCTTCGAACATGGAGAGCATGAGCAGCGGCGCCAAACCCATGGAGGGTTCGTCCAGCAACATCATCTTGCGTCCGCTCATGTAGGCGCGGCCGACGGCCAGCATTTGCTGCTCGCCGCCGCTGAGGGTACCGGACAACTGGTTCTCGCGCTCCTTGAGGCGCGGGAAGATGTCAAAGACCACCTCTTTGTCACCCTTGAAATTCTCTTTATCCTTGCGGGCGAAAGTGGCCAGTTCCAGGTTCTCCGTGACGGTCAGATTTCCGAACAACCTGCGTCCCTCGGGTACGTGGGAGATGCCCAGTTGACTCACCACTTTATCCGGCGGAAATTGAAGCAGATCCTGCTCCATAAACGTCATCTTCGAACCGGAGTCCGAATCCACCAGGCGGGAGATGGCCCGCAAAGTGGTGCTTTTGCCGGCGCCGTTGGCGCCGATGATGCATACGATTTCGCCTTGCTCGAGGTTGAAGTTGAGACCGTGCAGCGCTTTGATTTTTCCGTAGGAGACCTGCAGATTTTCAACGGTCAATTGCATCAGTGGATGTCCTCCTTGCCCAGGTAGGCTTCAATCACCTTGGGGTCGTTTTGAATCTCATCGGGTGTGCCTTCGGCGATCACCTCGCCAAAAACCAGGGTCTGGATACGCTGGCACAGCTCCATGACGAATTTGAGCCGGTGTTCGATGAGAAAGATGGCCACCCCGAAATCCCGGTGCACCTGACGGATGATGCTGATCATTTGAACCAGTTCCTCCGGCGTCATGCCGGCTGTGGGTTCGTCCAGGAAAAGCACCTTGGGATTGATGGCCATGGCCCGGGCCATCTCCACGCGGCGCTGGGCGCCATAGGGCAGGTTGCCCACAATCCAGCTGGCATATTTGGCCACGTCGAACATCTCCATCAAACGACGGGTGTTCGCTTCCACCTGCCGCTCTTCAGCGTTGCGGCGCGGTGTGCCGAACAGGGCGCCGAACAAGCCGTAGCTCAACTGGGAGTAGTGGGCCATTTTAACGTGTTCAACCACCGTCATGTGACGCCACAACAGCAAATTCTGGAAGGTGCGGCCCAGGCCTCTTGCGGCGATTTCATGGGGTTTGTGGCCGATGAGGCTGGCCCCTTCCAAGTCCACCGTTCCCCTGGTGGGGGTGTGGATGCCGGTGATCAAGTTGAAAATGGTGGTTTTGCCGGCACCGTTGGGGCCGATGAGGCCGCAAATCTCTCCCGGTTCAAGGGAGAGGTTGAACCGGTGCACGGCCCTCAGCCCACCGAAATAGTGTGTCATATCCGCGACCCGGAGTAGGGGCATGGTAGCGTCTCCTTAGTCCTTCTGCTGCTTGGGCTGCAGTATTTTTTGAACATCAAATTCCCGAAAGGCAATCAGGCCGGTGGGGCGGTAGATCATCACCAGGATCAGGATCAGGGGTATGACGATCCATTTGTAGATTTCCAAGGGGCGCAGCATTTCGCTGATCAGGTTGATGCTGACGGCGCCGAAGATGGAGCCCACCACGGAGTTGAGTCCGCCGAAGTAGACCATGGCCAGAATTTCAGCCAACCGCTGGATGCCGAATGTGCCGGGGTTGACGAAACGCATGACATGGGCAAAAAGGCCGCCGGCCACACCCGCCCAAAACGCGCCCAGCATAAAGGCCACCATTTTGGTCTTGCGGGTGTTGACGGTCATGGCATCGGCAGCGGTTTCATTGTCTCTGACGGCGTTGAGGGCTTTGCCGTAGATGGACCGCACGAAGTTGTTGATCACCCAGACGCAGACCACCATCCAGACGAAAACCACCGGTAATGTGGACCAGTTGGGCTGGCTGCTCATACCCCGCGGGCCGCCCACCCACTCCAGGTTTTCGATGAGGCTTTTGACGATAAACATGAAGGCCAGGGAGATAATGGCCAGGTAGTCGCCCCGGGTGCGAAAGGAGGGAACGGCCACAATCAGCGCTCCGGCCGAGGCCACGAATCCGCCGACGATCAGGGCGATGGGAAAGCACCACGGGCCCAGGGCCTTGGGCAGCAATGCTTCGCCGAACATGCGGTCGTTGGCGAAAAAGTAAAGCGTGACCACCGAAGCCGCATAGGCGCCCAGGGCCATGAAACCCGGATGGGAGCAGGAGAACTCGCCCATGTAGCCGTTGATCAGGTTGATGCTCAGGGTCAGGATCACGGCGATCATGGTGAGTTTGAGCACCAGCTCGCGGTAGTCGCTCAGATCCGCCCAATAGTAAAGGGCCAGATAGAGCAGTCCCAGGTGGATCAGGCCGGAGATCCACAACGGCAGGCGGCTGAGCTGTCCGGCCAGGCCATTGGTAATCTTGCGAGTCGCCAGGGTTACGGCGCAAATGGGGATCACATAGATGACGGCCACATAGGCCAGCGCACTTGGGATCAGGAGCGGCTTCTTGAGCATGATCAGGCAGCCGAACAATACGGGCACCTTGGGCAGGTACAATTGGTACGACAGCGGATCTCCCCATAAATGTTCGATGAGAACGGTACACAGGATCCCCGCCAGCCAGCCCAGCATGGGAACCTGGGCGAAAGCGACGCGGATGCGTTTTTTTTTGGAAGGCAGGGCCTTGGTCCGGTCGTCGGTGGCTTCCATGGTCATCCTTTTCATCATCTTTCAATGGGCGATAACATCAAGCGTTTCGAGCGTCTTTAGAGTCTCAACTGGGTACTGTGGACCGTACCGAAAAATCCATGCGGCCTGAACGTCAGAATCAGCAGAATAATGGAGTAGGCGATCAGGTCGCGCAGGGTCGATGGAAAAATCATGGGCACGAAAATCTCGATGAAACCCAAAAGGAATCCGGCCAGGGCCGCACCCAGGATGGAGCCGCGCCCGCCCAGAATGGCCGCCACAAAGGCCTTCCACCCCAGCAGGACGCCCATATAGGGATCCAGGACCGGATAAGCCAGGCCGTATAGAATGCCGGCCGCCGCGGCCAGGGCCGATCCAATGGCAAAGGTCAGGGGGGCGATCATGTTGAGGGAGACGCCCATCAGCGGCACCACCTGAAAGTCAAAGGACATGGCCCGCATGGCCATTCCCCAGCGGGTCTTCTGGATAAACCGATGCAAAGCGTACATCAAGGCCAGGGAGACCGCCACGATAAGGATTTTTTTGTTGGTGACGAAGACGCCCCCCAGATCGTAGGTGGCGGATTCGATCAGCTCAGGAAAACTGAGGCGACGGGCGCCCAGCACGGCCAGGTTGCCGGTTTCCAGAATGATGCCGATCATCAGGCCGGTGATGGCGGCCGAAGCCCGGGGTGCGTCTCGCAGCGGTCGGTAGCCGATACGTTCCACCAATATGCCCAAAAAGGATGTCAGTATCATGGAGATGACGATGGTTAAGGCCAGCATCACCCAACCGGGCAGGGCCGTGCCCATGGAGGCCGCCAGGGCCAGCAGCAGCGTTGCGATGCCGAATCCGATGTAAGAACCGGTCATGAAGATATCGCCATGGGCGAAGTTGAACAGCATTAAAATGCTGTAAACCATGGAATAGCCCAAGGCGATGAGGGCATAGAAACTGCCCCATTGCAGGGCGTTGATCACGTTTTGCAAAAAGAATTCCATGAATGGGAGCTCCGTTCAAATAGCGCAGGGGCCGGTCCATCTGCTGCGCCTCTGCCATTTGGCAGAGGCGCAGCAGATGGAATGTCGAATATTGAACAAGGAACCGCAGCATGTCGAAGCAAGGTATTCTGTCATTGATATCAGATGATGGAGCGCAGCGACGCAACACCTCGACATTCCTTGTTCCTTGTTCGATATTCTGCGGTTCGTATCTATTTACGGGCAGACCGATTGATTGAATTCGTACTCACCTTTTTCATTGATGCGCACGATGACCGCGCATTTGATGGGGTCGCCCTCTTCGGTAAAGGTCATGTTGCCGGTGATGCCTTCGAAGTTTTTGATTTTGGCCAGCGCATCGCGGATCGCCTTGCGGTCCTTTTTCGCTTTGCCGGTGATTTTTCCGGTATTTTGAATGGCTTGCTGAACCAGGCGCAGGGAATCCCAGGTCAAGGCGGCCACGTCATCGGGCACATAACCGTATTTTTTGTTGTAACGATCGATAAAGGCTTTGGTGGCCCCCTTGGCGCCGGCCGCCGCATAGTGGGTGCTGAAATAGAGGCCGTAGCAGTCTTTGCCGCACAGGGCCACGGTTTCGGCGCTGCCCCAGGAGTCACTGCCCACAATGGGTTTGTCCCATCCCAGGTCGTGGGCCTGTTTGACGATCAGGGCCACTTCATTGTAGTACTGGGGTGTGAAAAAGAACTCGGCTCCCGAGTTGATAATCTTGGTCAACTGGGAGCTGAAGTCGGCGTCTTTGGTGGTGAAGCTTTCATAGGCCACCACCGATCCGGCGCCATTGGCTTCTTCCCAGGCCTTTTTGAACACTTCGGCCAATCCTTTGGGATAGTCGCTGGCCACGTCAAAAAGAACCGCCGCTTTTTTGAAACCGAATTTCTCTTTTACGAAATTGGCCACCACCGGTCCCTGGAACGGGTCCAGAAAACAGCCGCGGAACACATAGGGGCGATCCTTGGTGGTATTGGGATTGGTGGACCAGGGGCTGATCATGGGGGTTTCGTAGTTGTTGGCCACATCGCCGGCCGGAACCGCCTGGCTGGAGGCCTGGGGCCCGACAATGGCCAGCACTTCGTCTTCCGTTATCATTTTGGTGTTGGCTTTAACCGCGGATTCCGCTTTGGACTCGTTGTCCTCGATGACCACTTCAACCTTGTATTTTTTACCACCCACATCCAAGCCGCCGGCTTTATTGATATCTTCCAGCCACATCCGGGCAGCGTATTTGGAGCCTTCGCCCACTTTGGGAATGTCTCCGGTAATGGGGGCGTTGAGACCGATTTTAATCACGGCCTCTCGACTGCGGCTCCAGGAACTGGTTGAAAACGCCAACGTCACCGCCAATACGGACACCAGACAAATGGTAAATTTTCGCATCTCTCCCTCCTCTGTTTGTTGTTGGGTCTATTGAACTCCGGTGGGGGTAAGGTCCTGCATGTGAATGAACCTCAATCCTGAGTTAAAAGATTGGGCTTTGTTATCACGACCCAGAGGGATTTACAATATGAGGCTTGAAAAAATGCCTTGCAGGCCAGGTCAGGGGCAGAAGGCTTTGCCAAGGGATCATTTAGGACCGGCCGGGACAGAGCCCGGCCCTACCCGGGAACCATTTTCCCAACCTACGATGTTGCTTGGAACGTAGGGCCGGCCTCCGTGCCGGCCGGTTCCTGATCCGAAGAAAATATTCCCTGCACGGCAGGGACGGAGCCCTGCCCTACGAAGGCCATTGAACCTGAAAAGGGTGTTCTTTGAGCCGTAGAAGGGCCGGCCTCCGTGCCGGCCGGTTCCTGATCCGAAGAAAATATTCCCTGCACGGCAGGGACGGAGCCCTGCCCTACAAAGGCCATTGAACCTGAAAAGGGTGTTCTTTGAGCCGTAGAAGGCCCGGCCTCCGCGCCGGCCGGTTTTAAGCATCGATTTGAGCATCTTTTTGGGTTTTGCGGGCATGGATCTTGATTCATTTTCTTATTATGAATATGTTTATCATTATATCAAGAAAGGATTTTTCCGTTGAACGTTGACCGCCTGAAACGCAGGGTTCTCTACAATTGTGATGTCACCGACGCCCGGCATGCCGGCCTCTATTCGGTGTGCGGACTGGTGATGCGGCTGCGTGACCTGTACAAATGGGAGCGGCGGCTGCCGCCCTGGCAGGAGGATGAATCCGCCAAAGTCCTGGAGTGGATCGGAAACAAGGAGACGCGTTGGGAAGCGTTGATGGAAGCGGATTATCGTGCACTGCCGGTGAACGGGCGCAATGTGGATGCTTTTGATACGGCCACCGTCAATCGATCCATCAACTCCCGGGGATTGTTTTACGGCGCGGGATATGCCCACAGCCTCAAACCCACATTCTTTCTGGCCCGGATCGATGCTTGCCTCACCGTCGACGAAAAGGTGGTCTGGATCCTGGGACGCGAGCACGCCAGGGATCTGCTGACCTTGCCGGCCTTTTCCCAGGACGGCCAGGTGGTGCTGCGCACGGAAGCCGGGCGCATGTTTTTGTGGGATCAAATCGTCTATCTGGGCAATTCCGGGCGCAGGGCGTTCCGTTTCGCCATGCAGGCGTGCGGCCTTCCCGATGATCGTCTGGAAACCATCCGACGTCGGTTTGAGGATGTCTGGAAGGTTCAGAAAGGCATTTTCATTCAACACGAGGTCGGTGAATTGGAAGAGACCCTGTTCGATCGTGAGATATGGCGGCGCATGCTGGCCGATTATCCCCACACGGCGGTTGAACTCTTTATCCGAACGCTGAAAGATCTTCTGGCGGACACCGGCGAAAAGGGCACCCTGCCGCATTTGATCAGGCACCAAGATGCCGCCGGCCTCGGCTTATACGTGGCCTTCGGCAACGGCATGACCAGGATGTTGACCAAGGCCTTGGTCCGTGCCTTTGATGCATTCACCGCCGATGCCCAATGGAGCCGTATTGCCCGGGCGTCGGAAACCATAAGAGCCGAGGTAAAAAACCATACAAGACGGGTGATTGAGATTTACCGGCAAGCCCAGGTTCACCAAGATCTGCAACAGGTGCAGGACCGCATCGAAGCGATGATGCGCAAATCCGCCTTGATCAGGTGAGAAAAGCGCCCGCTTGAACATCCAGGGCAGAACAATGCTCTTTGCCGCCAAGCTGTATTAACCAAAGTAAAATCGACAGCATACCTTCACCTAAAACCTAAAACCTAAAACGTGTTTGACATTCCCAAAATGGCATTCTTGGCCCTGAAGGCTTTTTTCGTTAGCATCAACATTGAACACTATCTTCCAAACGATGTTGCCCGTTGCCTCCGCAATGCCCATGTGCTAATAATTGATTTATTTTCATCAACAATCTCCAAAGGTAACAGATGATAATGCCACAGGGTTCCGCCTGAAGGCCACCGGCAGTCCGGCCGTTGCCGGCAGGGTCATACCCCTTCGAGACGGCGCGGAACTGATCCTTAGTGGTAATACCTTGGATATTGAATTGCAGAAAAACGTTCATAAAGCATAGAAAACCGGAATGCCATGGAAAGCATAACATCCGAGCCCACTTTGCAATGGCGGGATGAGGACGGTGTGCCGCACCGTCGCAATCTGACCGACAAGATATTCCTTGGCCGCGTCTGCCGCGGAATTGAGAGGGAAAAGTGTATCCTTATTTCCGATCCGGTGGTTTCACGGGACCATGCCTTGGTTCGGCTGACCCGCTCCGGCGTGGAAATTACCGACATGAGCAAAAACGGCACCTGGATCAACAACGTCCGCATGACGCCGGGCGACTCCCGACGGCTTGAAGACGGGGACCGCATCACTCTGGGCGGCGTTTCAATCCGTCTCACTTACCCCATCCCCACGCCTAAGCGGGAAAAAGAGGACTTTGCCGAACAGACCGCCATCAGTCCATCGACGGTCTACGTCACCAGTTTGGTGGCCGATATTCGCGGGTTCACGGCACTATCCCAGGATGCCGATTCGGCCAAGATCTGCACCTTCATAGAAAGGGTATTCTCCCGGTTCAGCACCATCGTATCTGAGCACAAGGGAACGGTGGAAGGTTATTTTGGAGATGCGGTCTTCGCCTTTTGGGAACACCCCGGTGAGGGGTCCGCCGACCGTGCCTTGTGGGCCTGCCAGGCCGCCATCAGTCAGCTGTACAGCGTCCCGCGAATCCACCGTAAACTGGCGGATCAGGGGCTGGCCATGCCTCCGCTGGTGCTGGGTTGGGGGATGACCACCGGCCGGATTACCCTTTCCCGTTACGGTACCCGATCCGCCGATCTGGCGCTGGTGGGAGACTGCGTCAATTTGGCGTTCCGTCTCTCCTCCATGGCCAACAAAACATTGACCGCCCCCATCGTCATGTGCCGGCAAACCGCCTCCCTGGTGATGCAGGAGATACCGCTGTTGGACTTGGGAAACCAAAAGATCCGTGGCCGCAAAGGCGTAGAACACCTTTTCGGTATCCAATTGGAGTGAGGCATCGCCGCCGCACACACCATTAAAAAATTGTATTATCCTGTGATTCCATGGTATAGTAGCACAATATATACTAAAGGATCGCAATGAACCGGTAGGCTGATCCTTCCCCCTGCAGTAAGAGTTAAGGCTTCTTCAACCTATTCGATAGTGGCAGTTCCTGATTTTTCAAGAATATGTGATCTAGGTCACACATTTCTTGCCGCTCATATGAATATGGTGGGCATTGATGAGAAGAGTGGGCTTATTTTCGACGAGGGACTAAAGTGTGGATGTGTAAGCCGGTGCCTGCGTTATAGGTGCAACACCACCGATATGTTCACTGGGCGGTCGATCATTACCTAAGCGTACAAGTTGAGTATCCAGATGATCGTTAAAACCATACGGTTGTTTATTCTCATTGCGGGGGGGCTGGTATGCCTTTGCGTGGCGGCCCATGCGGTGCGGGATCAGCTGATCTATCCCCTGCCGGGACCCGAAACCGAGGAGCTTGTGATCCAGTGGCTTCAACACAAGGGGTATCACCTTCGCCGTTCCGCAATAGACAACCAGGGCGTGCAGCTTTACGCTCAAAAAGGCCGCAGATGCTGGCAAATCGAGCTTTGGCCGCATTCGCCGCTGGCCACCAGGGTTAAGGCGGCATACACCGTCGATGGAACGGCTGAACCCTCCCGGCTGCAGCACCTCTGGACGCTGCTGGGCGACCACATGAAGACCATCATGGATCAGGGCCCGGAAGAACAACAGGCCGTACCGGCGGCCATCGTGTCGAAAACCGCATCAGTGGTGTGCATCTATTCCGGTTATCCGGAAAAGCCTTTGCAGATCTCGGGTTTTATCATCGACACAAAGGGTTTGATCATCTGCACGGCCCACGGGCTGAAAGACGGACAGCAGCCCATCACCGTTGTCCTGCAAAACGGCCGGCAATTGCAGGGCCGGGTGGTCAAAATGGATAGACGCTGCGACCTCTCCCTGGTGGATGTGAACACCGAACTGGAGGCGGCCGTTGCTTTGTCCGGCGGTCGAGACCTGCGCGGAGACGCCGAACCATTGTATAACGTGGTCTGCACGCCCAATTCGGACAGCGCCATCATCGCGGGAACGGTCAGCGGGCCGCCGCGTAAATTGGACGATCAGCTGTTGTGGCAGGTGAACATGCGGATACATCCCGGCAGCAGCGGCAGCCCGGTTTTTGATCTTGATGGAAAATTGGTGGCCGTGGTCAAAGGACGCTATCGCGGCGCCGACACGGTTGGTTTTCTCATCCCGTTCACCTCGTTGATGAAATTTATCGGTGATCAGCCAAAATGAATTACGGACGGTACAAAATAGTGGAGCGATTGGGCAAAGGAAGTGTGGGCGAGGTCTATCTGGCCCATGACCCTCGTATCGATCGCAAGGTTGCGTTAAAAGTGCTGCACAAGGAGCACCTGGCCAGCAAGGAGATCATCAAACGATTCATCAAAGAGGCCAAAGCCATCGGGCGCCTTTCCCATCCGAATATCGTGAGCGTTTATGACGTCGGAAAGGACCGTGGGACCATCTATATCGCCATGGAATATTTGGAGGGGCGGCCGCTCAATGAAGTGATTCAATCCAAAAAAAAATTAGATATGGCGTCCATCGTCGGAATCGGCCGGCAAGTGGCGGCCGCCCTGGACTATGCGCATCAAAAGGGCATTGTGCATCGGGATGTCAAGCCTTCCAATCTGATGATCACGGACACCAACCAGGTGAAACTGACCGATTTCGGCATCGCCCACTTTGAAGACGCCTCCATCACCCTCCAGACCTGTTCGGGCGACATTCTGGGCACACCGGCTTACATGCCGCCGGAACAAGTCGCCGGCCAGGATGTGGACGGGCGCAGCGATCTATACTCTTTGGGGGTTATCCTTTATGAATTGATCGTGGGGCGGCGTCCTTTTGTCGAGAATACGCTCACGGCCCTTTTCAAGGCCATCACGCAACATAGCCTCATCCCCCCCGAGAAGGTGAACCCTTCCATCCCCTCGGAGCTGAGTGACATTGTCCTCAAGTCCATGGATAAAAATCCGGAGCGCCGCTATCAATCGGGGGCTGAGTTGATATCGGCTTTGAGCGCCTACCTGCCGGGTGCAAAGACCGATCTCAAGCCCCCGGGGGGCAAACAAAAGGCCATGCGTCTTGGGTGGGCCGCCATCCTGATGGTCGCCGGGGTGATCTGCTGGCAGGTCTATGATTATATGAACACCGATCAGCCCGTCACCGCATTTGTCGATATCAGCAGTGAGCCCTCCAATGCCAGTATTTATCTCAACAATACCTTCAAAGGGACGACCCCCATGCGGTGCGAATTACCGCTGGGGATGTATGATCTGCGGTTGACCCTGGCCGAACATTACGAGAGCGAGGCCCGGATCGATGTCGGTGAATCCGGCGAAATGCCGGTGCACTTAAGATTAATTCCAAAAGAATGAAAGCGAGGTTGCCGGATTTGTTGCGTCTATTGGGTTAACAATATTCAATACAACAACCCAACGAGCCCATAAACCCAACCAACCCGCGAGGGGGGACCAACCATGAGACCCGTCATAAAACCCATATCGCGCCTTAGTCACCTGGCCGTGCTGTTGCTGCTGTGCTGCAGCGTGCCGGCGTATGCGGCCGGGCTGACGGGATCGCCGGCGCCTGATTTTACCCTGGCCGATATCAACGGCGCCCCCCATCAACTGTCATCGCTCAAAGACCGGCCCATGGTGATGCTCTATTTTTTCGATGCCGCCTCCAAGCCCAGCCACGGCGGGCTGACCACCCTGGACGGGTTGTTGGCCAAGTACCGCCATGCCGATCTGCAGGTGTGGGCCATTACCACGTCCGGCAAGGCGGCGGTCAACCGGTTTTTGTCCCACACCCCCATCGAATTTCCCGTTCTGATGGACAGCGGCGCGGTGAGCAAAACCTATCAGGCCGATCGCATCCTGCCCACCACCTGCATTTTGGGACCGGATCTCAAAGTGCTGGACCTGCTGCACGGCGGGGGCAAATCGGCCGAGATCATGCTGGTGCGGCTGGCCCAACGGGCGCTGCAGCACCGCAAAAACGATTTTGCCCTGGCGGTCAGTGAAAAGGTGGTGCAAAGCAGCCCTGAAAACGTGTCCGCACGGGTGGTGGGCGCCCATGCGGCCCTCAATCAGGGCCAACTGGATGCCTCCGAACGCGCCTTTGCCCGGCTGGCCGCCCAAAGCGGCGAGGCCCGGGTGGCCGGCCAGGAGGGCCTCAGTGCCGTGGCCGCCAAAAAAGGCCAGGTCCAGAAAGCCCTGGCTTTGGCCCGGCAGGTGGAGCAGGCCGATCCCAGCCGGGGAACGGTCAATGTGATCAAGGCCGATGTGCTCTACAGTCAGAACAAAAAGCAGGCCGCGGAAAAGGAATATCAAAAGGCCGTCGCCAAAACCAACACCCCGCCGCGCCAGCGCGCCAAGGCCTACAACCAGCTGGCGCGCATGCGGGCCGATCAGGGCCGCCTGGAGCAATCCAAATCGCTCTATGACCGGGCCATCGCCATCGACCCCTACTACATCGAAGCAACGGCCAACAAGGGGCTGATCTATGAACGCGAGGGCCGCTGGGACCAGGCCCTGGCCAGTTACGACCAGGCCCTGCGCATCGACAAAGCAGATGTGTTTACCTTGACGCTGCAAAAAAAGCTGCTTTCCATGATGCAACTGGAGCAGGACCGGGCCGAAAAAGAGCGCATCGACACGCTGGTCAAAGAGCTGGCGGCCAGGTATCGCAACCGGCAGCCCGCCGCAGGGGAGAGCGCCGCCGATGCATGGACGTCGCGGCCCATGGTGCTCTCATTTGTGGATTTTACCGAAACCGGCGGATTGCCGGTGCGCGACGGTTTTGCCGCCATCCTGACCACCCGGCTGGCCGAGACCTTGAATGCCTCGGGCCGGGTGCGGGTGGTCGAGCGGGTGATCGTGGACAAGCTGCTGCAGGAGTTGAACCTGGGTTCTTCGGACCTGGCCGATCCGGCCACCGCCCTTGAACTGGGCAAAGTGCTCTCGGCCAAGCTGATCACCACCGGATCGCTGTTTTACCTCAATGAGAACTACCTTTTGACCCTGCGCCTGATCGATACGGAGACCACGCGCATCGCCAAGGTGATCACCGCCGACATCTCCGGCACCGGTTCGGCCCAAAAGGACGTGCACCGGCTCAACCGCAAGATCCTGGCCACCATCATGGAACAATACCCCCTGCAAGGCTATGTGGTCCAGGCCGAAGACGACCAGGTCATGGTCAACCTGGGCGCCGGCCAGGGCGTGGTGCCGGGCACCCGCTTCGACATCGTGGAACCGGCGGCGCCCATTGAATACCGCGGCCGCCGATTGCAGGCCCGGCCCAAAGTGATCGGCCAGGTGGAGATCGTCACCGTGGAAACGGATTTTTGCCGGGGCCGCATCACCCAAACCACCCGGCCCGTTAAAAGGGATGACATGTTGAAGGAAAGATTGGCGAGCTTTGAAAAAAGTCGGATGTAGACGCTGCTTTCAGAGCCAATGAATACAAACAAGTTTTAAGTTTTAGGTTTTTGGTTAAGGTATCCTGTCGATTTTATTCGATTACGAGGGCATCGCGATATGACTGCAAAATATGTGTCCCTAATCAAATGGTGGTGGCTGCCGGTTCTGCTTTGCGCCTGTGCTGCGGGCCCTTCCGGCAGGCCGTCCCAAAGCGTCCGCTGGTCGGTGGCGGTGCTGGATTTTGAGAATTTGAGTCCCCTGAACACAGCCCGTATGGATCTGAGCGAGCTGCTGACCGCAAAAGCCATTGAGACCATTGAGGAGGCGGGGCGCTACGATGTTATCGAGCGCCAGCGTCTGGCAATGGTGTTGGCGGAGTTGAATATAGGCACATCGGGGTTTGTCGATCGGCAGAGCCAATTGAGATTGGGCGAAATCACCGGCGTACGCCTGATGGTGTTCGGCAGTTATCAAGTGATGGAAAACCAACTGCGTCTGGATGTCAGGCTTGTGGATGTTGAGTCCGGACGCGTTATCAATGCCGTAAGTCGTGTGGCAGAGGAACACAGCCTGCCCGGATGGCTCGATACATCGGCAAGATCAATGGCGGCACTTTTTCGATATTAAAACAGATCCATCGCTCCTTTGCTCTATTTGAATGCATGGTAAGCTTCCCCTCTGCTGGTTGTCATCATTGCACCAAAAATGCCTCTATCGCCAACCGGCCATGACAGCCACGGGTTGTGTGTGAACCATCACGCATGATTTTCGGCAGCAGGAAGGGGAAGGAGGTTACCATGAACGGTTTTCTGGATCGGAAACAAAAGAGATCCAAGGTGGTGGCGGGGGTGTTGATCTATTGCATGGCGGTTTTTCCGGTGTGGGGATCCACATGCTGGAGCGCCCCGGCACCGGCCCAGGCGACAGTGGAAATGTCGGCCAAGGAAAAGCAAGACCTGGTGCGGCAAGGGGTTGAACAGTACAAACAGGGCAACCATGACCAGGCCCGCAAGAACCTCGAGCAGGCCAGAACGGTGTACCCGGAAAATTATGCCGCGCCGTACTATCTGGGACTGATCTACCTGGAACAGGGCAAGCGCTCCGCCGCCATTGCCCAGTGGAGGGAATACGTCGAGATGGACCCCAAAAGCGAAAACGCCCTGCGCATCCGCAAGAACCTGACCTCATTGCTCCGTGAAGAGGCCCGGGAATCGGCCCGGCTGGCGGTGGCCAACGAGGCCGCGCTGATCCGTTCGCCGGCGGAGGAGAATACGGTGGCCATCAGTACCTTCAATAACCTGGGGTCGGAGGATATCAGGCCTCTGGGTAAAGCCATGGCCGCCCTGCTGATCCACGATCTGTCCCAGGTCCCGGATCTGCAGGTGGTGGAGCGGGTCCGGCTGCAGGCTTTGCTCAAGGAGATGAAGCTGGGCACATCCGGGCTGGTAGCGGCCGAAACCGCACCCAGGGTGGGCAAACTGCTCAAGGCCAGACACGTGACCTCCGGCACCCTGGCCGATCTGGAAAAGGAGAGCCTCCAGATTGCATCGGCGCTGGTGGACGCCGATCAGGCGGCCGGCATTGAAAACCAGGAGGCCCAGGGCCAATTGAAAAAGTTTTACGATTTGGAGAAAGATATCGCCTGCCAGATCATCGAGGACCTGGACAGAAGCTGTGACGATGCGCCGCCCGCATTTAAAAAAATCCATACCAAAAGCCTGGCGGCCCTGCTCCTGTTCGGAGCGGGTCTGAACTATCTCGACGAGGAGAACGACGATGAAGCCAGGGCATCCTTCCAAAAAGCCGTCGAGGAAGATCCCTCCTTCGAACTGGCGCAACAGGCGCTGTTGGACACCCCGGTGCCCGCCATGCAGTACGGAGCCGGAGCCACGGGCACCACTGCTGAGATGATCGCCA
>JASFER010000119.1:0-16549 GCA_050124755.1 Desulfobacteraceae bacterium | reverse complement strand
CCGATAGTTGGGACAGCTCCTGGGCACTGATGTTAACCTGATTGCTGCTGGTGGCCATCTCATTCATGGAAACGTTTACACCGGCGATTTCGCTGGAGATTTCGCTTGAAACCGAAGAGCTCTGGTTGACGTTTTCGTTGACTTCCTGGATACCCTGGGAGGCTTGGGCCACGTTGCCTGCAATCTCTTTGGTCGCGGCCGACTGCTGCTCCACCGCAGTTGCAATGTTGGCTACCACGCTGCTGACATTGGCGATGACCTGGTTGATTTCTGTGATTTGCCCCACCGTGGTCGATGTGGTGCCCTGAATGCCTTCGATTTTTTCCTTGATGTCCTGGGTCGCTTCAGCTGTTTGTTTGGCCAGTTCTTTGATCTCGTTGGCAACAACCGCAAAGCCTTTTCCGGCCTCACCGGCACGGGCTGCTTCGATGGTGGCGTTCAAAGCCAGCAGGTTGACTTGCTCCGATATATCGGTAATGGTTTCAACCACTTTACCGATAGAATCGGCCGCCCTGCCCAATTGGTCCATGTTGGTCGAGGCATTGTTGACCTTGTTGTTCGCCTCATCGGAGATGATTCTCGCTTTTTCAGCGTTTTGTGCAATTTCGCCGATGGTGGAGGACATCTCTTCAGCAGCCGAGGCCACCATGTTGGCGTTTGTGGCGGATTGCTCCATGGCCGCAGACACGGTGTTCATATTTCCGCTCATCTCTTCGGCGGCCGTCGAAACGGTGTTGGATTTATCGGACACGTTCTGTATTCCTTGGGACATCTGTCCGGATATGGCGGAAAGCTCGGTGGACGATGAGGAGAGCGTTTCAACACCCCCGGAGATATCCTTGATGAGGCCCTGGAGTTTTTCGATAAACACATTGAACCATTTGGCCAGCTCACCGACCTCGTCTTTGCTGGAGATGGAAAGGCGCATGGTCAGATCCCCTTCACCCTGGGCGATGTCCTTGAGGCCGGCAACGGCTGCATTGACCGGCCTGATTATTATCAACAGGGTCAATGCACCGATAACCGAGAGCATGATCAAACCAAAGACGAGCCCTATACCTGTCAGCGCACCCTGCATTCTGGATCTGGCTTTTGAGCCGATATGATTGATATCCCGGCCTATCTGCGTCCAGGCCTTGTTGGATTGTTCAGCGATGCTCTTGAGGGTCGTTTTCATCTTTGCACCGGTTACCGACGATACCTGCTCCAAGGAGGCGTTGATCATCTCGGTGTTGTTATTCGTTAGTGCATTAAAACGTTTTTTAACCTCATCTTGCTTGGCGAGAATGGAAGATTTGTCCATGCAAAGAACAATCTTGCCTAAGGGTTTGCCTTCCAGCACCAATGCTTTCTCAACGATCAACACTGATGAATCTTTTGAAGATGTGCTTAACACTTTATCCAGTTTTTTCTTCCCGGTACCGTTCTTTATGTATGCTTTTATTTTTGGATCCTTGCGGTTAAAATAGCGCGTGATGGGTCTGCCGTCCGGTTTCAGATAGATCGCATAAATGACATCCGGCCTGGAGGTAACCGATTTAACGTAAGAAACAAGATCGGCAAAATTATTGGACAGAATTGCTCTGGGTGCGACCTGGGCCATCAACGATGCAATGGATTCTGCATTTCGCCGCAAATTCAGTTCTAAATCGGTGATGATGTCCGCTTCCACTTTGGAGAGTTCAGACGAGGTGTTTTCCGACAAGGTATTCGATGCTTGAGCAAGATTTTGCTTCAGCGACTGGGCAACCTCGGTTTCCATTTTAGCAAGCTGGCTTTGAACAGACTCGGTTGTCGATTGTAAAACATCGGATACGGATCGTCCCATATTCGTTGTAAACCGACCTTGCATTTGAATGATAACGAATACAAGGATCAGCATGGATAGAATGAAGATGCCGGATATGGGAAACAGCAGTTTTGCCAGAATCCCCCGTTTATTAAAATCGAATTTCATTCTTGGCTCCCTACTATCAATAAGCGGCATCGCTGGTTTTGTGAGGTGCCGCTGTTATATAAATGCATCTTGAGCGAACTGTTATTTGGCGGCAAGAGTAAAAGCCCCCACCTTCAAAGTCTTCTGCAGCACTTCAACCGGAGCGTAATCCAATGCATCGACCCAACCGACGACCTTAGCAGACTTAGCCGCATCGTCAGAGGGTTTGACGGCCTTTAATGCATTGACAACTGCTGCAACGACAGCATCCGGTGTTCCGGCCACCTTGGCAAGGGGCCATTCCGGATATAACTGAGTGCTGCACTTAAACGGGAAACCGCTGTGTGCCTTTGCATTAATAATTTTAAAATCCTCCATATCAATCGAACCTTCAGCTGCAAGACGCTCCAATGTATCCGTGCGCACTGTGCCTGCTTCCACGGCCTCGTTCATTACCGCATAAACCACATTGTCGTGCTTTCCGCCGAACTCGAGTTTTGCAAAATCACCATAAGGATCGATACCGGCATCGACCAGCTCTTTATAGGCCATCTGCCAGCCCCCGAAAGATGATTTTTTCACTGCCATAAAGGTCTTGTTCTTGAGATCCTGAAGGCTGTTAACAGCGTCATTGTCAACACTGGTGATAACGACGCCACCAAAGGATTTGAGCGGTTTTCCTTGACGAGAGTTCACCATGGTGGCAACGGCGGAGGCGCCATATTTGACCTTGGCAGTAACAAACATTGAGGAGTTGACGAGAAAAAAATCAACTTTCTTGCTTTCTATGGCTGGATTTACGTCATCGAAACCAAGGGGTACGATTTCAAAGGTCATTCCATCGATTTTCCGGGAAAGATAATCACCAGTGGCCTTCCACTTTTTCAATGCCTTTACAGGGCCATTTTTGGCCAGAACGCCGATTTTGTAATGATCCGCCGCCATCGCCACATTTGCAGCCAATGTTAGAACCAGTAGAATTGTCACCACAAACCATTTTGTTTTCATTTTTTACCTCCAATCAGATAAGAAGTGTGTACCCATCCAGTTCCCTGTTGGGAGTCTCGATCTAGTTCGTGTCCATCCAGAAATGGGAGATTGTGGTCCGGATCAAGGCCGCAAGATGCCATTTATAGTTGGGCACTAGCTAATTTCCCACAAGGTTATCGCCCAATGGCCGAATCACTTTAGCAATTAGCGATTTAAAGGATCCGGATCTGATAACCAATAAGGGCACCGTTGTTGAAACCGCTTCTAAAGCAGGATAACCATAGTTGCCGCACATCCGAATGTTGACATCGTTCAAACCTTGCTAAAAACGATGAAGATTCAGTATGATAATGAGAAATCATTGCCGCAGTAAAAGGAGAATGAACGTGACAGATAAAACCGCAGACCTGGCCGGTCCGGGGATAGGTGATTACGGCAAGCTTGCAAAGGCGTTGCCCGATGATTACGAAGCCCTTCTTTCTCCGATGGAAACAATGAAGGCGGTCTTTGCCGTGAAGCATTACATTGAGTCCAATCTCTGCAAAGAGATCAACCTGCAGATGGTTCAGGTCCCCCTCATCGTTAATAGAGACAGTGGCGTGAATGACTATCTGGATCGGGATGGATCGCGGACACCCGTGGAGTTCCCCTGCGGACTGGGCCTCGACACCCCCATACCGGCTCAGATTGTTCAGGCTGCCACTAAATGGAAGCGCATGGCGCTGGCCCAATTCGGCTGTAAGGCCGGAGAAGGCATTTGCACCGACATGCGGGCGGTGCGCAAGGACTACTTTCTGGATCATGATCACAGTGCCTATGTGGACCAGTGGGACTGGGAGCTGGTGATCACCCGGCAAGACCGCACCCTGGATTTTCTCAAGCATATTGTCAGAAAGATATGGAAGGTTATCAGGGGTGCGGGCACCATGGTGCACGAGATGTTTCCCCAACTCAAAACCTCCAAATACCCCGACTTTCCGAAGGAGATCACGTTTTTACACGCCGAAGAGATCCTCGCCGGCTATCCGGATCTGCCGCGAAAACAACGCGAGACGCGCATTCTTTTGGACAAGGCGCCGGCCATCTTCATCATCGGAATCGGCTGGCCATTGAAAGACGGGTATCCTCACGAGCTGCGCGCAGCGGATTACGATGACTGGACCACCGAAACCACGGTCAAAAACGACGAGCCATACCATGGTTTAAACGGAGATATCCTGGTGTGGAATCCGGTGACCAAACGTCGCCACGAACTGACTTCCATGGGCATTCGGGTTACCAAGGAGACGCTCAAGATCCAGCTCAGGATGTCGGGCCAGGAGGATTTTCTCCATCTGCCTTACCACCAGGCCATCCTCAAGGATCGTATTCCGCTCAGTATCGGAGGAGGTATCGGGCAGGCCAGAACCTTCATGTACCTTTTGCGTACGGCCCATCTTGGGGAGGTGACCGTCTCGGTATGGCCGCAGGAGCTTAAGGATATCTGCCGGAAGAAGAACATACACCTGCTCGAATAGCTAACCCGATGATGTCAACCGTGTCTGGTTGACGGCAGCGTTGCAGCATTTGTTTTTAGCGGGCCCCGCACCAGGGTGTGGGTGTCTATGTCCAGGCCGATCCGGGATGCGACCACTGGACATTTGACCTTGAATAGAAAGAAAATATTCGCCGACACATCGCTGAGGGTTTCATAGTTGCCTTGGCCTTTGGCGATGATCAGATCTGCTGCGTTGAATGCTTTGCGAAAGCGTTGACGGCAATCTTCCAGCACGGTGCCCGGAGCGTCGGAGCCGTTGTCGATCACTTCGCAAAGGTCATGAATACCGGCGGCGTGGGCGTCGGCAAGGGTGGCATCGTTGATGACCGGCCGGCCGCGCACGGCCAGCGTGATGTGCTTGCCCCGCAACTGCTCTATGAGTAGCCGGTCGATGACGATTTCGCCTGAATTATCCGCCAGATATAAGATGCGCTCGGCCTTGGAAACCGCCCGGCCGAACTGATCCAGATCGCCGAAAAACGGTTCGGCAAGCACATTTTCAATGGCCATGCGCGCATCGGCTTCGGTAAGGCCGCAGTTGGCCCCCAGGTCGATAATGTTGCCGGCGATGGCCAATCGAACCGCCATGTAAAGGGATTGGGGCGCCGTATGGACTTTGGCGGCCAGCGCAGGTAAAATCCCCAGGGCCATGCGGTTGAAACGATGCTTTTGGGAATGGTAGGGATCTTCGACGCCGGTCAGCACTTTTAACCGTCGATGGATACGTTGCGCGATGACCGGCGGCGAAAGGGTAAGATCGATTTGCCAGAGCAGACCGAGAATATCGCGCATGATCTTTTCGTGATCCGCAGCGTCCGGCACCGACAACCGGGCAACTTCCAGTGTCTGCCGCAGCAGGCAGGGAATACAATCGAGCGTGGTTTTCATAGCCGGATGCTCACCCTTCCCGGTTTTCAATCAATTGCAATGCGATTCTTTCAATGAATTCCGGGTCAACCCGGAATGAGGCTAGCTCCGAATGGTATGATTTTGCCAATTGCGACACCGCCTCGAAGGCCTGGATCCAGTATTGTCAGCCGCTTCCGGACTCCGGCTTTCGCCGTGGTAACATGTGGCAGGACTTTTTGCAAGTTCTCCAACCTCAGTTTTTGTCTCAAGCTTTAAGGGGCTCCTTTTCCTTGCAAAAAGCAGAGGGAAAACGATGTCGCTCGTGCAACACGGAATCCAAACGGCAAGAAAAAGAAACAGGGCGACGATTGACATCATGAACAGATCGAAATCTGTCCCGAGAGCCATTGTAATATGGAAAAGCGAGGCCCATGTGCTCAAGAAGACATGCCCGCCATGTGGGAATCTGGTCTTTGGCCAAAAAAATCCAAAAGTTGCGCCGGCTATCGCCAAAGGATTCACCAGCCACCATTTCTCAATGGCACCTATGTGAATCCCCCGATTTGGAAGTTGAAGCAACCATTCACCGAAATAAGGGATAATGCAATCACTTAGTGAGGCAATGGCCAGCGACCCCATATACCCAAGTAACAACGTGCGCAGAAAGGCCCGCTCCGCGTGAAGCCTGTAGATTGCAGCCGTCACCAGGGCGCTGAGAAGCACATGCGCTGGGTGCATCATCCAAAAAAGAGCTGCTGAGATGTGATTTGGAACGTCAAGACAGATGATCAAAGCCATTATCAAAATGCCTGAAATGGTGCCCAGCGCTGTGAACGGCGTGTGCGCCCTCAACTCTTTGGCAATCATACGCATTTGTCTTGATAGCACCTTTTTTCTTTTCGGACGTACCGGATTTTACACCCCCAGCGTATCGGCAACGGCGTCAGCTTTAAGATGTTCGTCCCATTTTCTACCCCACATATCCGGTTTTGTTTCCTCAATCTCAATCATCGACTCAAACGATACGCCAAGATCGTCGAAGACTTTTTTCAATGCAGGTGTATCCGGGGCATGCCACACGCAATAACGCACGCCTTCATCAACATTGAAATAGGTTTTGATCCAGGTTGCGGTTTCAACATTGGCCAATTTTCGCCAATTTTCTTCCACAATCTCCCAGCTAAGCTCGGGAGCCCTGTGCACCACCATATATGTTTTCATGACTTCCACCCCTTTGCCTTAAGATCCGATTTTTCTCTTTTTTGTTAAACATTCGTACACAAGCTGCAGAGAACCCCTTGGTTCCTTATGCATTGTGTTCCATTCAGCCCAACGAGCCCTAACAGAAGATATCGTCTTCTGTCAGGGCCTATGAAATGAATTTAATAACCCAACTCATTTTATCCCCCATATCCGTTATGAAAGCATATCAAAAGCATCAACCATATTGATGTCTCGAGGCAAAACCTTTGTTCCTTGACGTTTCCCCTTTGTCGATCGCCACATAAAACACACCGGTTTTTCCGTGCTCTGCTTTAATTCGACCACTTTGCAGCAATTTCCCGAGATATTTAGATACCGTATTGAGATGCATATCGAATCCGTCCGCTATTTGCCCGGCCGTGCAGGGCCGCCGCCGCAGCATGGCCAGAATGGTCGCCTCATTGCCCCTTATCTGCCTGCAAAGGCCGGGACTGAACGCAGCTGCCACTTCCGCCCTGATTTGAAACAACGGTACCAATGCAGACATTTTCTCTTGGGATAAAGGCAATGCAAAATCCTCGGACGGCGGGCGAACCGCTGTGTTCAAGTGAATGCAATCCGGAGCTATTTTTTCGGCTAGAGCTGAGATTTTGCGCACCTGTTCGGGTTGTGAATTTATCCCCGCCATTAAAAAAACTTCCATCCAGAGCCGACCCTTGAATTGTTTCCGAAATGCGATTTGACCTTCAATCAACCGGTCAAACCGAAGCCGGGAATGGGGACGGTTTATCTGCTCGTAAGAATCCTGGTCCCAAGCACTCAGGGAGATTTTAACCACGTCGGCCCTGCAAGCCGAGGCGCGCACATGGGGCTGCTGCAGCAGTGTACCATTGGTCAAAAGAGCTGTCGGAATTGAACTGTTATGGTGAATAAACGCCAATATTTCTCCAAATTGAGCGTGGAGCGTCGGTTCTCCCGAACCGGACAGCGTGATGTAATCCGCCCTGCCGTCTGCTCGCAGCCATGTGTCGAGTTCCGATAGAACGGCATCGATGGGCACGTAGGCCTTTCGGTGGATGGTTTTGTTGACGGTTCGCCCCAACTGGCAAAACACACAATCCAAGCTGCATGTTTTGTATGGGGTCAGATCAACCCCCAGGGATTGCCCGAACCGCCGCGAAGGCACGGGCCCGAACAAGTAGATATATTGCTTTGTCATGATCGATTTCACTTTTTTGTTCTGTTTCAAAAAAAGAAAACAGCAATATTTGTACCTCTCTTAAGAGTCGGGCATAAAAATAATAACCGGTTGTAATTTATGGAATTGTCTTGAAAGGTACATCATGTGGAGGGTAGGATGAATCACTGGAAAATATTAGAATACTGCAATTTGCAACATTAGGGTTCCTTTTGGCGGCTGCGCCCATTGGTGGTTGGTGTCTGGATTCTTAAGTCCCGGATTTTCCGATAAAGCGTGCTAACGTCGATTCCCAGATCTTCTGCCGTACGCATGCGATTTCCCTTGTGGCGACACAACGCCTCGGTAATCATAAGCTTTTCCATGGCCTTCAGGGTCTTCGGTCCGGAGAATTCATCCGTTGACGACGCTCCGGGCACACAAAACTGCGGCGGCAGATGGCGCATTTCAATCAGACCGCTTGGACACAGCACAAAGGCATGTTCGATAATATTTTCCAACTCTCTGACGTTGCCGGGATAATCATGGGTCATCAGTCGCAGCATCACCTCTTCCGATACCCCGGCAACATCCTTGTCTTTGAGTCTGTTGAATTTGGCCACCATGTGATCAACGAGAATGGGTATATCCATGCGTCTTTGCTGAAGTTCGGGCAGTTTCAACTCGACCACCCGAATGCGGTAAAACAGATCTTTGCGGAATTTTTTTTCACGCACCAAGGCTTCTAAATCCTGATTTGTGGCAGCCACCACGCGCACATCGACCTTGATTGTTTGAACTGCGCCCAGGGGTTCGATCTGCCTTTCTTGCAGTACACGCAATAGCCGAACTTGCATCGCTGGTGAGATGTCTCCGATTTCATCCAACAAAATGGTGCCGCCTTCAGCCAATGCAAACCGTCCCGGCTTGTCCTTGCGGGCGCCGGTAAAGGCACCCGCCTTGTACCCGAAAAGCTCGGACTCCAGCAGCGTGTCGGGCAATGCCGCACAGCTGACCGCCAGAAACGGCTTTTTCTTACGGTATGACAGATTGTGGATCGCCCGGGCAAAAAGCTCTTTGCCGGTACCACTGGCCCCTGTGATCAATACGGTACTGTCGCTTTCGGCAATTTGGGGCATCATCTGGAATAGGTTCATCATTACCGGGCTTCGACCGATGATGTCCTCAAATGTGTAGCGCGATTCCAACTCTTTTCGAAGTTGTTCGACCTGGGTCAGATCCTGAAAGGTCTCAACACCGCCGACAATGGTTTCATCTTTTTCTCTGAGAGGGGCTGTGGACAGGCGAATCGGAACCTGCCTGCCGGATTCGGTGACAATGCAGGTGGTGACGTTCACCATTGGTTTTCCGGTTTCGAGGGATTGCTTCAGGGCGCAGGCATTTTCGCAGATGCCGGCCCGAAAAACTTCACAACAAGGCCGTCCTATGGCGTCGCTGCTTTTAACTTGGGTGATCTTTTCTGCAGCGCGATTGAAGGATGTGATTCTCCAGTTCAAATCCACCGTAAAAACGCCTTCAGTGATGGAATTGAGGATCGTATTTTGATGTCTTTCGGCAATTTTCGGGACCAAGTTGCACGCTCCATATAAAGGATGGCAAATTGCAAGCTTTGAACGCTTTAAACATTGCATTTTGCCTGCTTCAAACTCAACCTAATGACGATTTTCCTTAAAACAACATCATTTTTCTCATTTTCCGGCATAACAGCCAGACGGCAAGAATATTGCTGTATATGTAGTTATGAGGATCGCCGTTTCCTGTCAGCAAGAACGCGTTTCACCGGTTTTCGATGTGGCCGAGCGGATCCTGCTCGTGGACATTGAAAAAGGTCAAGAGGTCAGACGCAATCAAAGGGCTGTGGCTCAAAAAGATGCCTTGCCCCGCGCGAGGTATGTTTCACAACTCGGTGTTGAGGTGCTCATATGCGGGGCCATATCCTGGCTGCTTGAAAATGCGATGTTCTCAATGGGGGTGCGGGTCATTGCGTGTATTTGCGGGCCGGTGGAAGATGTGATCAGGGCCTATTTAACCGATAAATTGACCGACGATGTATTCAGCATGCCCGGTTGCTTGTGCAGACAACAACGCTTAACACCAATAAAGGAGGGCGTCATGGAAAAACCCACAATCAATTATGAAACCCTGGTTCGCATCACCAAAGCGATCTCTACCATTCAGGACCCGGAAGAGATTGTCCTGATCACCGTGGAGGGAGTTACGCACGCGCTCAACGTCAAAGGGTGCGCCCTGTTTTTATTTAGCGAAAAAAGCGATGAGCTCAGGTTGGCCGGCTATTACGGGCTGAGCAACGAGTATATCGACAAAGGACCGGTCAGTGCTATCCGATCCATCGCATCATCGCTTCAGGATAGACAACCGGTGGCCATTTATGACGTCACCGACGATCCGAGAATCCAGTACCCCGAAGCCGCTGTCAAAGAAGGTATCGCCTCGATTCTCTCGACGCCCATCATCACCGGAGACCGCCTGGTGGGCTGCATGCGAGTTTACACAGCCGATCCCTGGGAATTTACCTTGACCGACGTGAATTTCGTCCAAGCCGTTGCCCAGGTGGTGGGCATGGCCATGGAGATGTGCCGCGTCAACAAAGGCTTAAGGGAGAGCATTGATATTTTGGAGATGATGCAGGACCCCAAGACATTGAAAGACAAAAGGCGCACGCCTTATGAAGGGATTCCCAAAAGCTTTACGACCGAAGAGTTGAGCCGGGAAACGGCCTGAAAGCAAGGGTGAACCTCTATTGATTGATAAGCACTTTTAGTTATTCTTGACTTTTAGCCTTCCACCAAACTTGGTCACCAGACTGATTCAGATCGATCACGTTTCCCGATCCCAAGTGATATCAGCACCTAAAAGGGGCGCTGGTTAAAATCAGCTGGCGGGGTCGTTAACGTTAACCTCAAACCATATGGAGGGCATCATGTATTCGTTAAGCAATACCGTTGAGGCAGGCTTAAAAACCGTTCAGTGCCCCTATTGCAACAGGGACACATCAATCGCCATGCCGCATGATTATAAGCCGGTTTATGCGCATTGTGAGCTTTGCAACAAAAAATTCGTTGTCGAACAATATGCCGAAAGCATTCATGTATCGACCACAGCACAGGCATGCTACAGCAGTGATCCGGACTGCAACGAGATCGAAATGGGCAGCAGTGATGAGCAATAGGGCGTCAGCATCTTTAGATTTGCCAGGGTCTTAGAAGAGGTGCAGGAATGCGACCATCGTGATCTTTACAGGATCATTTCAGTAGAATTGTGGAGGTAATGTAAAAAATGACCGAAAACAAAGACAGCAACAACGTCAAAAACGCCCGGCCCAATCTTGATCACGTCTGCTTCTTTATAAACCGGCAAGAACGAGATCGGCGCTGCAGACCGAGCGAAAGCTACACTTACATCAGTGCAGTGGGTTGGATTGACCGCCGTGAAAGGTGCCGCCGAAAAAATGATGATAGTGCGTTCCGCGCTGAATAGTGTCAATATCGCCTGTCGGAGCGTCTTTTCGATGCGAAAGAGGCATCTGTGGTGATTTGTGGTCTCGCATTATGTTTCATCACGTCGGACGTGTATGGGAATGGTCATAACGGCAGCGGTTGAATTTTTCACGACTCTTTCGGTCACACTGCCAAACGGGAAAACGCCCCTTTCCCCGTGGGTCGGCATCACCACCATGTCTACGCCTTCTTCGGCTATAAACTTCAATATTTCCTGAGCCGGATCCCCCATTGCAGTGTGGCGGGTATGCGCGGGACAACCTTGCAGGTATTTGTCACAAATCCGTTCAAGGCGTTTTTTTGCCAACTCTCTCCCCCGTGCGATCAATATGTCTGTATGATCCTTTTTCAGTTCACCATACCAGGGTTCAAGGTGGGTTGTATCGAAAACATATAGCAGATGTAACTCGGCATTGTACTTTTTGGTCAGCGATTTAACAATGGGCAAGGCTTTTGCGGCATTGCGCGAAAAATCTGTGGGCCAAAGAATTTTATGCAATTCCATGGATCACCTCCTGATATCATCAAAATAGAAAAACGCAATATTTATGCCTGAAAGCAGACACAAAATGATATAATGCAACGATTTAACTTATATTTTTAATTTATTGAGAAATATTGCCGTTTGAGATAGCGGGCCGGACCGTATCCATGCAGCCTATTGTTGCAATCTGCAATGTTGGGAAAAGTTTCTGCTGAACCTGTAAGTGGTTTCAAAAGCTTGACAGCACCGGTACAAATCAATATCTTCCCATTCTTTATCAGAACCTCATTCAACTTCAAGGAAATCCGGATGCCCGACACCGCCTTGGCAAGCGCCACATTCGACTCCAAAGAACGAACGCCGTTTAAGACCAGCGGTGTGCTGATGGTGTCCATCTGCCACTTCATCCACGACATCTATTCCGGTTTCCTCTCCCCTCTGCTGCCCCTGTTGATCGATAAACTGTCGATGTCATTGACGCGGGCAGGCCTGTTGTCCACCGTCATGCAGTTGCCCGCCCTGCTCAACCCGATCATCGGAGTCTGGGCCGATCGCATCAGCGTTCGCTGGTTCATTATTCTGGCGCCCTCCTTGACGGCGGTCCCCATGAGCCTCATCGGCATGGCCCCCAATTACGCTATGCTGCTGGTCCTCCTGTTCACCGCAGGCATCAGCGTATCGCTCTTTCACGTTCCCTCCCCGGTTCTGATCGCGAACCTGTCCGGCGATTACAAAGGCCGCGGTATGGCCTTCTTCATGACCGGCGGAGAGTTGGCCAGGACCCTGGGCCCCCTGGTCGCCGTGGGTGGCGTAAGCCTGCTGGGCTTGGAAGGTTTTTATCCCATCATGATATTCGGGCTGACCTCCTCCTTCTGGCTCTATTGGAAATTCAAAGATTATCACACGGGCAACCGCTCCAGCCACCCGGTTTCTCTCATGAGGACCTGGAAATCCATGCGGCGCCTGCTCACGCCCCTGATCGCCATCCTCTGCGCCAGAGGGTTCATGCATGCATCCATCACCACTTTCCTGCCCACCTATATCATCCAGGAAACCGGTAACTTGTGGTTGGCAGGAATCTCGCTCACCCTGGTAGAGGGCGCCGGTGTGGCCGGTGTGCTGGCCGCGGGTTTCCTGAGCGATGCATTGGGCCGCAGGCGGGTACTGTTCATCTCCCTGCTCACTGCCCCGGTCATGTTACTCGGATTTGTCTGGATAGAGGAATGGATTCGCTTCGCCATGCTGATCTGCACCGGATTCTGCCTGCTATCCACCACCCCGGTGATGCTCGCCCTGGTCCAGGAAAACGCCGCCGAAAGCCCGGCGGCCGCCAACGGCCTCTTCATGATGGCCTCGTTCATGGCGCGCTCCGCGGTGGTGGTCCTGGTGGGATACCTGGGGGACCTTTTCGGGCTGGAAGCCACCTATTTCTTTAGCGCCGTGCTGGGGTGCGCCGGCATCCCTTTCATTCTCATGCTGCCCAAAGACACCCCCCGCCGCTGACTGGTTCCTATGGAAAAACGTTAGGGTTCAAACAAAATCCGATGATCCACCAGTTCCAGGCCCTTGATGCGGCCTTTGATCGTCTTTTGATTGCCGAAAATGTCGACCAAGCGCCAGGCATCGTTATTTTCCGGCGCCACAATATCCACGGCCTCCATAAGCAGTTCCTCTTGGTCTTTTGTCACCATGTAAGCACTGGCTTCACACATCTTTCGTGACCTCCTTCTTAATTTTCTCCACCGCCTGCTGCACGAGGTGCGGCAAGGGTTCTTTTTGAATGCCGACAATCTCAACCCGCTCCTGGGATAAGGGGAGCAGTACTTTAAGGGCCGCACTGGATGAAACGGCTTCAGCCATTTTCGGCGTCACCTCACCGAGCATGGCATTGGCCCAGCTGACGGCAACAGATCCAACAATGAAATCTACTTGCCGTACCGCGTAACAGATGGCATTGGCCCCGCTGGCACCTTTGTTGGCCCCGGCTTTGAGCATTTGCGCTGTCGCAATGGCGTTTGTTCCCAGAGCGATCAGTTCTACTTCCTCTTTAAATGTTTCCTTCAGGTACTTGATCAGCGTGGTGCCGATGCCGCCGCCTTGTCCGTCGATCACACAAATCCGCTTCCGCACAGTTACTCCCCAAAAAAAGATTGAAGATCCTGTTTACTCTAATGTTGCAAAAAAGAAGCCATGAAAACTCAGGCTGAATCAACCAGCCGCAGCCTTCATGGCTTCATATCCAAAATAAACCGCTCTCTTATCTCCGAACCAAAGGCGCCTTCGTGGCACCTTTCCTTCAGGGAGATTAATACATTGAATTAATTTGGCATGTCAACCCTATCGTTGCAAAAGTCGGAGGGCTCCAGAGTCAAGGCGCCAAGGACGCAGCCGTAGTCAACCTACTGCAAGTCCTTGGCAACGCGGGATCTGGAGTCCCCCGGCTTTCCGTGTTGTTTTAAGGGTAGAAAAGATGGCATAAAATCGACCCGATCCTCTAGTGCACCATTGGTTTATTGCTCGAACTAGTTCCAAATACACTATTTGTTAAATGCTCATACGGATTTACAAACTTTTGCCATCTTTTTTATGCAACTATAGGGTCAAGCCAATTGCCGATTGAACGGCAATTCTCAGTGAACCTGATATTGCCTTAAATGGGCGGATTTTAGATGGTATTCTTTTCATACACTGCCTATTTTTTTTATACACCGCCACCATCAATAAATTCAGGTCGTTCCAGAGTCATTGAAATCGGCAGCAACCGGCCTGGATTGTGACTTTGGGCTCAAAAAGGTGTTTTTTTTGGGGCCATCTCATGGTGCCTAAGAAAAATATACACAAAGATCGACGGCCGGATCTATAATTCTATTTTTTATTATTATTACAAATAGTTAAATTATATTCCATGGAATGGCACAGGAGATGCAAATCTGTCACCAAGGCTTTAACCAATTCAAATCCAACCCTTTAAGGAGGAAGATATGGGAGATGTCATCAAAATCATGGTCGTGGATGACGAGGCCGGCATTTGCCGCAATGTGGAAAAAATATTGACTAAGAATGATTTCGAAGTCACTTCGGCAACCAGCGCCCGGGAAGCATTGGAGATCATGCAAAAGGAATCTTTCAATTTGATGATCACCGATATTGTGATGCCGCAGATGAACGGGCTGGAGCTGCTTAAAAAGGTCAAATCCCAATGGCCGGAAACCAAGGCCCTGACCATGACCGCCTTTGCCTCCACCGATACGGCCCACCGGGCCATCCGGCTTGGCGCGCTGGATTACCTTCCCAAACCGTTTACCCCCGTCGAACTTCGGGATATGGTCAATGATGCGCTCTCGGGAAAACTGGTTGAGGCCAGGGTCACGGCTGAGGAGCGAAACCAAATTGATGTTATCGACGTGGACGTGCCCTTTGACTCGGACGAAGTCGCTGAGCAGACCGGTGAAGAATATACCAAAATGCTCGGCCGCGGCGACATGCCGGTGGTGGAAGTGAAAATCTCGGAACCCATCGAGGGATTCTGTGAAGTCGGCGCCATGGTCTGCGATATCTTCAAGAAGCTGGGAGCCACCTGCAAGGCCGGCGTCAAGACCAGTGTCTGCCCCCAGCTGAAGAAAAAGAAAAAGGCCAAGGCCAAGGGGCCGGATGTTAAAAACCTGGTTGGTGTCGATCAACCTTTCAGCTACGAAGAAGTCGTCGGCGTCACCGGTCCCGAATATGTGAAAAACCTGCAAACGGAGGGTGTCGCGCTGACCTACTATGAAGAACTCAAAGCCAATGTGGCCCGTATGGATGCCCAAGCCAGAATCGATGTGGATGTTCCTTTTGATTGGCGTGAGGTGGAAAAAGTCACAGGCGAAGCCTATGCCCGTCAAGTCACCCGAACCGACATGCCGGCGGTGGAAATCACCTCCAGCGAGACGCTGGAAGGCTTCTGCGAAACCGGCGCCATGGTCTGTGATATCTTTAAAAAGCTGGGTGCCACTTGTAAGGCCGGCACAAAAACCGGCGCCTGCCCCCAATTGAAGAAAAAGGCCAGGGCCAAGGCCAGATCAAAAGCCGGCTTTGACCCGAAAACCATGATCAGCGTCGATATGCCTTTCGACATCAAAGAGGTGGCCGCCGTTACCGGACCGGACTATATCAATTACGCCGTCGGCGATAGTCTGACACAGATGCCTTATGCTCAGCTGAAGGCCAACTATGAAAAACTGCTGGCCGACGATGCCAGGCAAGCCCTTGTGGATACGAACCTGATCCTGGTGATCGACGACGAGGTAGCCGTCAACAACAACATCCGCAAAATCCTGGGGAAAACCGGCTATGGCGTGGATCAGGCCACCACCAAAGAGGAAGCCCTGGAAAAAATCAACAACAAGACCTATGCCCTTATCCTGCTGGATCTCAAGATCCCCGGTGTCCAGGGGCTGGAACTTTTGCAACTCATCAGTGATCGCCAGCCCAGGACCAAGGTGATCATGATCACCGGCTACGCCAGCGTGGAAACGGCCAAAGAGGCTGCCCGCTTAGGAGCAATAGAATACCTGCCCAAGCCGTTTACCCCCAATGAAATCCGCGAAGCAACAGACCGGGCCTTCAGATTCGCGGCCTAGAAAAACAGACCCACTGCCTTTACCCCCTCCCCCTCGACGGGGGAGGGCCAAGGTGGGGGTGAAGGTTTCACTACTCCCCTGCCAAGGTCATGTGTTTTACTTACTGAATTGATCATAAGCTTCTTTCATCAGTTGACCTATCGGCATTTTCTGAGGACAAATTTTTTCAACACTTGAATAATCGCTATTGTTTATTCTGGCCCGAATCTCAGGTG
>JASFER010000118.1:0-16565 GCA_050124755.1 Desulfobacteraceae bacterium | reverse complement strand
CGGAAACTTTTTTAATTCGGCAGCGAAAAATGATGCCCTTTTAAAATTTGTGATCACTGATTTCAGCGAAACAGAGAAGATCTATTCTGTGGAACTCCTTTTTAAAAAAAAAGATCCTTATGAACACTATATCTGTTCAATCGGAGTTGCAAAATCCGGCACCTATATAAAGGATAAAGAATATGAAGCATCGTATGCCTACTATAAAGAGACTTTGCAGAAAGAACATCCCGGCAACTGGCAAGAATTTCTCAAGATCGAATTTCCGGATATAGGTAAACGGGCGATAAGGGATCGTGGTACATTTGGTCCTGGAGGAGCAATGTTTGCCGTGATGTTCACCAGTTCAGATGGCAAGTTTGATATTAAGGCCTCAATTAGCAGCAATCTTCCCGATAATGTGGATGATCCTGAATTCGATATAAGTGAGATGTTAACGGAAGTTTCAGATAGGTATGATCATTATAAGAAAGTTGGCAATTGAATAGAAACAGCAAATTGACGCATAGGAGATGATGATGCCTAAGGATGATTACCTGGCCAATCTACCGGAGACTGAGGTGGCGGCATGGTATAATAGGCTCGCTGATTTCTTTGGGAAAAATAAAATCCAAGGTCAAACGCCGTTAGCATCGATATTTCTGAAGGAGTATTTAAAAAATAGAAATCCTAAAAAGACATTTCGTTTCTCCGCGCCCATTTATTTGCAAAACCTGCCTAAAGTAACAGACACACTAAAGTTTCACAGGAAGGTGTTTCTAACCGAAGAAAAAGCCCGTTTTACAGGCGGAAGAAGATCCTGGGCAGGTATTGTTCCTCGCTTACAAGGGAAATCTCCCTATCAAAAGTGGGATCTGAATAAAACAAAATCCATGGCGATGCATTATGAAAGCCTTGTTGAAATTGGTGCCGGTATTATGGATATTCGTCGTATCCAATACCGGGGAACCCCTGCAGAGCGGGATATCTTTGGTTCGCTAAGAGGTTTCCAGTTGAAAAGCACTGTAAATGTGACTGGCTCTGTATTACCGGACTCAAAAGTCAAGATCGTATTTAGCAGTTGGATATGCGAAGTTAATGATAAATATGATTTCGCCTCTGTTGAGCATCTAACTGTTCCCAATCCGGATTTTAAAAGACATGATTTAAAAAATGCCGTGGAACCGGATAAGGAAACGATCAGAGTTTATCACACAAATGCCAAAAGGTTAGTCAAAGCAAAAATGGCAAGTCCGTTCCTGATTAAAAGCTATGGCTGGTCTGTTACAAACAGAATGATGACGCAGCCGGCCGTAATTGACCCAAAGAAAAATCTGAGATAAGCTATGTCATCTACATCAATACCCGCTTGCCCGCCCATGTACCTCAGGCCGCCGATTACGGAACAGATTCACCACGCGCTGCTGCCTGACAGATGATTTGCTGCACAGGGACCTCGCACTCGTATATGGGTTCATGTCCAGCAAAACGGGTCACGCCGGCATGCTGATCTTTTAGCCGGCCGCAGACAGTGAGTTCAAGGCGTCGAACCCGCTTTAAATTTACATCGGTTTCGATTCGAGTGCTGGTCAAGTAGAAAATTCCATTGGCATCCCGATTTAAAGAGTGTGTCAGAAAGAAGCGACTGTTGTCTGATCGTTCCAGTTCATGGATCACATCCCTATAGATTTCAGTGGTGACGGACTGCCCTCCGTTATAAGTCGTCAGGATAATTTTTGATTCGCTTTTGCGGTCAATGGCCAGGTGATATCCCTCCATGGAGGACCGCCGTAACATCTTCTCCAATCGCGTCATCTGATCAGGAAAGAGGGTATGTTTGACAGCAGGTACAATGTAAGCCACAAACACAATAATTATTATCAATTCAAGAAATTGACGTATTGGATGCTTCTTTAATCCCTTTTTGCTCTGTATAGTCATCAGTATGGACGGTCTTATTTAAATTTCATACCATGTACACTAAGCAGGAAATTGCTATGGTGGCCAAGTGACCGCCATTGCGAATATGCGCTTCGTGCATTTTATTCCATTTTTCGGCATGATCGTGTTCTTCAAACAGAATGATAACCCGCATGCTGTGCGTGGCGATCTTGGACTCAAAGCACTCCAGGTGTTTGGGACGCAATGTCATCCCCAATTCCACAGCATTTTGCATGCCTGCTGATCGTCAACTTAAATCATTGATTGGCAAAAAAATTTTATCGTGCTGACTGATCTTTATTTTTTGTTTTCGCTGATAGCTCTGTAAAGCCTTGGTGATTTGGCGAGTGCCCGCACATGCGGATGGATCTGATTATGAGCATACCTATATAGATTTTAAATTTCGATGTCAATCGTGATCACAAAATTCACCAGAGTAACCGCATTTATGTTTTTTACGGTATCAAGGGATTGTATTATAATGTAAAGGGGGCATCTTTTCGTAGTGAGAATCAGAATGGGAGAAGCTGCAACCAAAAGTGTTCCCAAGCTGAATTATGAATAGCCAGCGCAAAAGCGTATTCAAAACAGAATAAGAATATTTTCACGATAATGAGGGCAAAAAGTGTTGGTGCTGAATTGTGTTGACCTAACATTGATGAACTCGTAAAAAGTCTAATCTTTTCCACGAAGAGCACGAAGAGCACGAAGAACACGAAGGAATAAAAAATATATAATATTTTCAGCTTCGTGTCCTTCGTGGTATTTTAGAACATCGCTTTTTGGCGACTTTTTACGGGTTCATCAACATTGGAGTATAGTAAAATGAGGCGGCACAGCACCAAGCAGGAAAAAAAAGAGTTTATTGAATTGTTAAACGCGCATAACGTCAGATATTTGGAAATTGGCGGTTATGCCGTCGCAAGTTGAATGGCCAAAAGACATGTCCTTTTTAGATCCGATTCATAAATTGGCCGAGCAGGTTAAAGGATTTCTCGAACCCGAGGAGGGACGCCGGTTGTATGCGTTGGCGCTGGAGGCGGCTCATATGGGCCCCTGCCTTGAGATCGGGAGTTATTGCGGTAAATCGGCCCTCTATTTGGGCAGTGCCTGTCGGGAGCGCAAGGCGACCCTCTACTCCATCGATCACCACCGCGGTTCTGAAGAGCAGCAGCCCGGCGAGTATTACTTTGATCCCGACCTTTTCAATCCCTTTTTATATCGCGTGGATACTTTCGGTCATTTTCGGCAGACGCTGCAAAGGGCCGGTTTGGAAGAGGTGGTGGTGCCTTTGGTGGCCTCGTCGGCGGCGGTGGCCAACGGTTGGGGGACACCTTTGAGCCTGGTGTTCATCGATGGTGGTCATGCCTATGATACGGTTTTGACCGACTATGAGCGCTGGTATTCCCATATCCTTGCCGGCGGCTATTTGCTGTTCCATGACATCTATCCAAATCCTGCCGACGGCGGTCAGGCGCCTTACGAGGTCTATCAAAAGGCTGTGGATTCGGGGCACTACAAAGAAAAATCCATGACAGGAAGTCTGGGCGTGCTTCAAAGGGTGTGATCTTTTGACCGTTTATTGCGAAGCAAAGCCAATAGCCCCCTATATCAATGCCCGATTGCCCGCCCCTGTACCTCACGCCGATTAGGGAACAGATTCACCACGCGCTGCTTCCTGACAGATGATTTGCTGCACAGGAACCTCGCACTCGTATATGGGTTCATGACCATCATAACGGGTCACGCCGGCATGCTGATCTTTGAGCTGACCGCAGACAGTGAGTTCAAGGCGTCGAACCCGCTTTAAATCAACATCGGCCTCAATTAGGGTGCGGGTCAGATATGCGACTTCTTGAGCATTGGCATTTATCGAGTACGCAAAAAAAACGCGACTATCGTCTGATGGTTCCAGTTCGTGGATCACATCCCTATAGATCTCAGTGGTGATGGACCGCCCGCCGTTATAAGCCGTCAGAATGATTTTAGATTCGCTTTTGCGGTCAATGGCCAGGTGATATCCCTCCATGGAGGACCGCCGTAACATCTTCTCCAATCGCGTCATCTGATCCGGAAACAGTGAATGTTTTGCATCAGGGATGATGTACAATCCAAAAATTATAGCCACAAAGAACCCAACAAATCGCCATAATGGATTCTTTTTTTTATTCGGCACGGTCATCGTTCAAGAAGGTCTTATTTAAATCTCACAGTATGCAATGGAAACCGGGTCATCAAATCCCGCACCAGCTTTTCAGGAATCCCGGAGGCACCACCCACTTTGCAGTGACACTGGCCGTGATTGCGCTTCTCGCGCTCTTTTCCGGTATTGTCCGTGATCACATCGGTCCACGCCATGTAGAAATCTTGTGTCGGAAACCGCACATATCTGAAGGTGAAGTGCCGCGTCAGCATCCAGCCTTCAAACATCTTGGGGTACCATATGCGTGCTTGTACCTCATCTTTAAAGATGGCAACAGTCGATGAAGTAACTACCATACGAATATAACCTCCGCCAAGCAATCCGACTAGGGCTGTTAATGTAATCGTGACCAAGTGGCCGCCATTGCGAATATGTGCTTGGTGCATTTTATTCCATTTTTCGGCATGTTCGTGCTTTTCAAACAGAATGATAACCCGCATGCTGTGCGTGGCGATCTTGGACTCAAAGCACTCCAGGTGTTTGGGACGCAATGTCATCCCCAATTCCATAAACGGATCGTTGCACAGCTTCTCGAATCTGACAAAAGTATCAAATGAAATAGCGCAATCTCCTTTCACGTGGGCAGCTATTGTTATTATTGCATCAGCATTTTGCATGCCTGCTGATCGTCAACTTAAATCATTGATGAAATCGTAAAAAGTCTAATTTTCATCATGAAGGGCATGAAGAGACAAAAATATATTATAATTTCAACTTCATGCTCTTCATGTCCTTCATGGTAGTTTACAAACATGGCTTCTGGACGACTTTTTACGAGTTCGTCAAATCATTGATTGGCAAAAATTTTACTATGCCGACCGATCTATTTTTTCTGTCTTTGCTAATAGTTCTATGAAGCCTTGCTGATTAGGCGAATGCCTGCACATTAGGATGGATCAAATTACAAGCACACTGATATAGGTTTTAAATGTCGATGTCAAGCGCAATCACAAAATCCGCCAGAGTGACCGAATTTAGGTTTTTTAATGATATCAGTGAATTGTATTATAATGAAAAGGGGCATCCCCTCGTGGTGAGAATCCGACTTTTTTCGCGCCGTTTTACCGAACGGCCTGCATCGGGAGCATGGATGCGGCTTCCATTAATTTACAGATAACGGTGGTGAAATCGGATGGATCACCGTAGTTGTAACCCACAAACCTTGGCCGCAGTTGGTGCGCCTTTGCATTGATGCGACGGTCGTCGCCGGGGAGCATCAATACCACTTTGGTGTCGCGCGTCAGGTAGCCTATGGCGATCAAGTGATCCAGGTCATGCTGGTTTTGGGGTATGAGCAGAATGATCTTCGGTTGAGGCGAGGGTTGCATCAAGTGCTTCTCAAGATCCTTTATGGTGTACAGCCGATGGATTTCAAAGCCGTGGTTCTTGGACCCGATGGACTTCAATACACTTCGACCCGCCGGATCGAATGGAGAGGCATAAATCAACAATTGCATGCCGGAAGACCTTTTTTGCTTGGATTCACTCATCGCCGGTGACGGCGCCATAAGGACGCACGCCGGCCTGAGTTGGTATCGGCATCACGAAGAAAAACTTGAGCGGCAATTTACAGCTTGCGAAAATAGAGCACCACACTTTTGCCCAGCAGGGGATTGAGCGCCGTTTCCAGAAAACGGGTGAGGCGGGGGCGTTCCATCAGATCCCATGTCAAAAACCGATGGTATAATTCCACAGGCCAAAGCTGATCCCGGTCCGGCCCCAGGAGGCATTTGAGCCACCAGAAAGGGGAGTGCAGGCTGTGGGCGTAGTGGGTTCGCCGATGGACCGCACCGGCGGATTCGATGCGTCGGATGAGCTCTCCTGCTCGATAAATGCGAATGTGGCCGCCCGGGGTGGTGCGGTATTGGCGCGACAGGGCCCAGCAGACGGCTTCCGGCCATCGGCGGGGTACGCTGACCACCAGGTGCCGGCCCGGCTTGAGGACCCGGGTGATCTCCCGGATGGCCCGGCCATGCTCGGAGATGTGCTCCAGCACTTCGGAGCAGATCACCAGGTCGAAACTGTGCGCCTTGAACGGCAGACGGGTGATGTCGGCGCCGGTTGCGGACCACAGGCTCCTGTCATGGATGAAACAATCCCGGTGCCAGCACAATTTTTGTCGGGCCTGCAAAAGGTCATCGACATTGGTGTCGGCACCCACCACCAGGCCTTTGTTGAGATCGTATGCTGCGGCGGTGTGGCGCCCCGATCCGCATCCGATGTCTAAAATGCAGCTGCCGGCGTGTAAGGAAATGGACTGAAAATCAACGGTAATCATCAATCACCCGGCGATAGACGTTGACACACTTTTGCGCTGCCACTTTCCAGGTAAAATGGTTCATTACCCGCTCATAACCTGCGCGCCCCAATGCCTGAGCCAAAATCGGATCGGTGCACAAAGTTTCAATGGCTTTGGCCAAGGCATGATGATCGGCCGCGGGGACCACCATGCCGGCATCTCCCACCACTTCCGGAAGGGCGCCGCCGCTGGTGCTGATAACCGGTACGCCGCATGCCATGGCCTCGCCTGCCGGCAGCCCGAATCCCTCATAGAGCGAAGGCACCACGGCGCACCAGGCCCGCGCATAGTGGCGAACGAATTGGGCGTGGCTGATTGCGCCTGTAAATCGGATATGCCGGGTCAGCCCCAATGTATCTATTTGCCTTAGAATGGGGCTCTTTTTTTTCGGCTGTCCGACCACCACCAGATGCAGTTCGGGCCGTTTGGGAATCAATTCCGCGACGGCGCGCAGCAGGTATTGGAGTCCCTTCAGCGGTGTGTCCGCACTGGTGGTGACGATGAGTCGAAAAGGTTTCCGCTCCACACCCCTCAGCGGATGGAAGCGGTCGGTGTCGATGCCGTTGGGGATGACGCTGAATCTGGATGGTTCAAGGCCGAATTCTCGGACAATATCCTGTTTGGCACATTGAGAGACGGTAATGAGGCGATGGAGTGCCGGTGCCACCCGTTTTTGCATTTGTATAAACGAGTACCAGCGCAGCTGTTTCATCTTCTTAAGTATGGATTTTTCGGCGCGTACCGCCAGACGCCGGTCCACTGTGATGGCGTGATGAATGGTGGCCACTGTTGGAATATCCCGGGCCAATGCCCTGACACCATAGGAGAGGCTTTGGTTGTCATGCAGGATGTCAAAACGGCCCTTGAAAGATTGGACGAACTTTCTGGCCCGCATACCAAAGGTCAACGGTTCCGGGAAGCCCATTGTAGAGACGCTGATCCACTCCAGCAGGTTGATGGGATCCAATAATTCATCGATCCCGGGGGTGCGAAACAGATCGTCCGGATTGTAAAGGTCCAGGCTGGGCAACCGGTGCAGACGGGCGCCATTGTCCAATTCCGGATAGGGCGGGCCCGAGATGACTTCCACCTGATGCCCCAGTTGACAAAGTGCGTGGGAGAGATTGCGAACATAAACGCCCTGTCCCCCGCAATGGGGATGGCTGCGGTAGCTGAGCAAACCGATGCGCAAGGGGCGCCGGTCCATGTCGGTGTTCAATGCAGGTCCTTTTGAGTGCATGTCATTTTCTGTTTCTTGGCCGCCAAATGGCCTGAGATATCGGTCTACCGGTTCAGCGTCAAGGCTTTTGTGCTGACGATACAAATTTTAGATGCATGAAAAAGAAACGAAACCGCTAAGGGTCTCGTCAGGTATGGAAGGAGACTTTAATTTGGGAGGGTAGGGGGGATTTTTATTTCATTGCCCATAGGCCACCGCCATGGCGATTTGCTGCGGCATTTCCTGGTCTTGTTCATCATCGGTCGCTTCTGCCGGTTTCTCAGAACCCAGATCGGAATCCACCGCGTCCGGATTTTCATAGTAGACCTGGATCTGTTCTATCTTTACCCGATGCTCCGGCATTTGGACGTAAACGAGGGCATAGCTGTAAGGGGATAAAATACGCTGAAAGGCTTTTTCAGCCGGCATGGCATGAGGAATGTTAAACGTAATGGCGGCATTGATCAGGGCTTCATCCAAATAGAAGGTATAGCCTCCTTTATCAGCCAGAACTTCGAGCACATCCTCCAGTGCAACTTGGTGGGCGTATCCTTTAATACCGTTGGAGCCGACGTGGAGATTAAGATCATCGCCCCAGGCCGGCCTTTCGGGGAACAGAATCACCGCTACGATGAATAGGAAGGCTGTAAGCCATTGGACGGCCGGAGAGCTTCCAACGGTTAAACAGGCGTTGTGTTTCAGGTTGGAATTCGAGCTTTGATGGGTATCAAAAATATGGCTGTTCATAATGGCCTCCCTTTGGTTGTCGTGTCAGCTCATTTTAGAGCAAAAGATTTGCCAATTATTTTGGTCTAGCATAACAGACTGAAATAAAAAGATTTATTTGCAGATACTTACATCTTTGGGATCTCTGATGATTTCATTTCGATAGAGCAGCTGTAGTTTGAGCTCTCAAAATGAAATTCAATTGGAATTCAGGAGATTCGCTTGCGGTTCCATCTTGCCGTCAAAGTTGAAGAATAGGCCCTTTTCATGGTGGCTCCATTCAGGGTGTGTATTTTACGACGATTTTAATGGGGATCTGGAGTAAAGTTATCTTCGATTTTGCCGATAAAGAAAATGGGGTGTCTAACAAAAAGGCCCCAATACGCGGCAACTGACAACAGAGACTATTATTACCTTTTTATATCGGTGGGTTGGATGTATGCTCGTTGATTGTAATTCAGGACACCAATGGATTCAGTGACTAAGGAAACCATCCTATTCGTTGACGATGAAGAGAGCATCCTGGATATTGCGCGGACCTATTTCCAAAGTCGCGGCTATCGGGTGTTGACTGCGGGCAACGGTCGGCAGGCGGTCGAGATCCTTTGGAGTAACCGCATCGACTGCTGTTTTACCGATATCAATATGCCTGAAATGGATGGCTTGGAATTGGCGGAGTATCTGCGCAACCATGACAATACCGTACCGGTGGTTGTCATGACCGGGTACCCCTCGTTGGACAATACCATCCAAACCCTCAAGAACGGTGTGGTTGATTTTTTGATTAAACCCATCAACCTCCGTCAAATGGAGTTGTCGGTAGAGCGAGTCCTGCGGGAACGCCGGTTGTTCATCCAAAATTTGATGCTCAGTAAAGAGGTGGAGGGCAAAGCCAGGCTGGAGCAGATCAATAAGAAGCTTTTGGCCAAGAACGAGGAGCTCAACGTTGTCAACCGGATCATGACAGACTTTGCGGCCCTGCGGGAGAGCGCAGATGTCTTCAAGCAGTTGGTGGACTTGACCGTGGAATTCGTCCATGCTGATGTGGGTTGTTTTTACCTGATCAATGAAGCCACGGACCAGGCCATCCCCATTGCCTACGCCAAGGACGGCGGGGCCGAAAATTTGATCCGGGTCAAGGGCGATAACCCATTTGATTTATTTCCATTGTCAAGTGATCCGAGTGTTCAAACATTGATTTTTGACGTCGTTGCAGACGATCAGCCCTTGTTGGTGTCAGAGAACAACGGAAATGGCTGTTTGCCCGGCCAAATTAAGTCTTTTATGCTGACGCCCCTGAAAATCAGATCCAAGCTTCTGGGGGTGCTCAGTGCATTTGTTTGTCAGAGCAAGGTGCGTTTTTCCGATAAAGACCTCTACCACCTCTCTTTTATGGCCAATAAGGCGGCTTCGGCCATGGAGAGCCTGGCCCTGTATGAAAACATCTATAACAATTTGCTGGCCACCCTGTATGCCTTTGTTAAAGTAATTGAGGCCAGAGATCCTTATACCAAGCAGCACTCCAATCGCGTAACGCGTATCTCGCTGGCGCTGGCCAAAGCAATGGATTGCACCCTTGAGGAGCAGGATATCCTCAACGTCGCCGGATTGTTGCATGACATCGGCAAAATCGGTATTCGGGATGAGATCCTGTTAAAGCCCGGCCGCTTGACCTGTGAAGAGTTTTCAATCATTCGACAGCATCCAGTCATTGGTGCTGACATTGTGGACAATTTGGGGCTTTGGCATCGTGAAAAGATGATTGTCCGCGGTCACCATGAACGCTTTGACGGCACCGGTTATCCGGACGGTTTAAAAGGAGAGGAAATTCCCCTGTTGGCCAGAATACTAAGCGTGGCGGATGTATACGATGCCATTGCCTCCGACCGGGCCTATCGCAAACGCATGGAAGAACCCAAGATCTTGGATATCATGTATGGCGGTGCCGGCACCCAATTTGATCCTGATATCATTGATGTTTTCCGCCGGCTCTATGAATCCGGAGAATTTGCCAAATTGATTGCCGAAGCAGATTAGAACGTCAGTCGCTTCAATTTGTCTATCAGGTTCAACATCCCTCCGTGTGCACCTGCCATATCTATTATCGTTGACAATTAGATGTTTTGTCTGCCAATACAATGTGTTGTGTCCTGAATGAGATGCACGTTGCGATTAATCATAAAACAGGTGCTTCGACCCATGCCTTATCAAGAGATCGATTTGTCCGGACTTCGGACTTATTCTGCCGCCCAACGGGCCTCCAAGGTTGCAACGGACCTGGAAGGCAAACCCCCGCGTGTTGGGATGACCATGGCGCAATTTTTCGATGGGTTGCCAAAAATTTTAAAAGCCGATGACCTGAAGGCCGTAGCAAGAGCAGTGGTACGGGCAAAGAAGCTGGGTAAACCGGTCATCGCCATGCTTGGCGGGCATGTCATCAAAACCGGGTGCAGTCCGGTATTGGCTGATATGGCGGCCAATGGATACATCTCCCACTTTGCTTCCAATGGCAGTGCGGCAGTCCATGATACCGAGTTGGCGCGATTTGGGCATACCTCCGAAGACGTGGCGGCGCAATTGACGGACGGCTCTTTCGGTATGGCGTCCGACACCGCCGCCTTGATCAATTCGGCGGCCAAAGCAGCCGCCGGTTCAGGTGAAGGTTTTGGCGAGGCTGTGGGGGCACTGTTGGTGAAACACAACCCCCCTTACCTGGACCGGGCCCTGCTGGCCAGGGCGTTTCAAATGAAGATCCCCTATACTTTGCACGTGGCTTTGGGTACCGACATCGTTCACCAGCATGCAGATGCCGACGGTGCGGCCATTGGAGAGGCTTCATTAAGGGATTTTCGTATTTTTGCCCGAACGGTATCAAAGCTGGGCAGGGGGGGCGTGGTGCTCAATCTCGGCAGTGCCGTCATCATGCCGGAGGTTTTTCTAAAAGCCCTGGCTGTGGCCCGGAACCTTGGCCATGATGTTTTTGACTTTACCACAGCCAATTTCGATATGATTCAACACTATCGGCCCAGGGTCAATGTGATTGACCGTCCGGTGAAAAACGCCGGCTCGGGGTATGCGATTACGGGTCATCATGAAATTATGATCCCCCTGTTGGCGGCGGCTGTTTATGAGATGGGTGAACAATAGCGGACCTATACCCCAAAATAAGGTTCAGCGTTTCTTTTTAGAGGCGGATGGCATATTAAAACATAGTTTAAAGTTTAAAGCGTAAAGTTTAAAGTTGAGGATTGGAACCGATTTAAGAAAAAAACAATTGAACACATCCCAACAGGTATCACCATGGCATTATGCTCTGGTTTAAGCTCATATAAATAGACAGAATACATTAACTTTAAACTTTACACTTTAAACTTTAAACTGGCGCAGCTAACTCAGGTCCGCCCCAATTTTGGTTATAGTTCCGAAGAATAGTTCATGGTTTGTGGTTATAATAGCGAGGTTTTGGTTTTATGTTTACGGCTGTTTTGAAAGAGCACATTGGGTGTATGGCGCAACTGGAAGCACTTGCCTCGCCTGTTGAAGCAATTGGTGATTTGTTGGCCCGCAGCATTCAAGACGGCGGCCGGATACTGATTTGCGGCAACGGCGGATCGGCAGCCGACGCCCAGCATTTTGCGGCTGAGTTGATCGGCCGCTTTGAACAGGAGCGTTGCGCCTGTCCGGCCATTGCGTTGACAACCGACACTTCTATCATCACAGCCATCGGTAATGACTATGGTTTTAACGAAATCTTCGCCCGTCAAGTCGAAGGATTGGGGCGCGCGGGAGACGTCCTCGTCGGCATCTCCACATCGGGGCATTCGGAAAATATCCTTAAGGCTGTGGCTGCAGCCAAGCAACAAAAGGTTTTCACCGTGGGATTGCTGGGCCGCGACGGCGGGGAACTCAAGGCTGCCGTGGACCGCTGTGTGGTCATTCAAGACGCGAAAACCGCGCGCATACAAGAAGCCCACATTTTCATCCTGCATTATTGGGCTCGTGTTATCGAAAATCAACTCGCTTTAACCGCTGGATAGTTAGGGGAGTATTCATGCACATCCTGCCGTCAGATTTTAACAAGGTCAAGGTCGTGGTGGTCGGTGATATCATGCTGGACCGCTATGCTTGGGGGCATGTTCGCCGCATCTCTCCCGAAGCACCTGTACCGGTGGTCAAGTTGGCGCATACCAGCGAGGCATTGGGCGGGGCCGGCAATGTGGCTGGCAATTTAACTGCTTTGGGCTGTCAGGCCACCGTTATCGGCCTTTGCGGACGGGATGAACGAGCCGTATCTTTGAAGCAATTGCTGGCGCAAAAAAACGTTGGGAACAAATTGATTGAAGATGAATCCCGACCCACCATCACCAAAACACGCATCATGGCCGACAGACAACAGGTGCTGCGGCTCGATGAAGAAGATCCCCATAATCCCTCATCACAATTGTTGCGGAAGGTCAAGACGCATTTGGCCGAAGAACTAAAGCACTGCCATGCCGTTATATTGTCGGATTACGGCAAAGGCCTGTTAACTTCCCGGGAATTGATTCGGGAGATTATCGAAACGGTGCGTCTGAAGGGTCTGCCGGTTTTAGTGGATCCCAAGGGGGGGCAATGGGAGCGCTATCAAAACGCCACCTGCATCACTCCCAATACCGCAGAGCTTGAAGCCGCAGCCGGCATCCCCCTGGATGGGGATGAATCTTTATTGATCTCCCAAGCTCGCGATTTGCGCCAACGCCTTGACCTCGAGTATTTATTGGTGACGCGCAGCGCTCAAGGAATGTGTGTGGTGGGGCCCGAAGACGATGTAACGCCGATTGCGGCGCAGGCCCGTGAAGTCTACGATGTGTCGGGTGCCGGCGATACGGTAATCGCCACATTGGCCGCCGCGTTGGCCGCCGGTGCAGACTTTGTCCAGGCCGCTCGAATGGCCAATACTGCGGCCGGCATAGTGGTGGGGAAACTGGGAACCCAGCCCATTTTGCAATCGGAACTCGCCACCGCTTTGCACTTCAACGACAAACAACAACACTTTCCATTTTCAGCTGCCAAGATGACCGCCAAAGATGCTGCCGTGGCCAAAGTTCAAGAGTGGCATAATTCCGGCCAACGGGTGGTCTTCACCAACGGTTGTTTCGACCTTCTGCACCCCGGTCATATCAGCCTGCTCTACCAGGCCCGGGCATTTGGTGATCGTCTGGTGGTGGGGTTGAACACGGACGATTCGGTGCGTCGCTTGAAAGGCCCCGAGCGCCCTATCCTTCGCGAACAGGATCGCGCCGCCATGCTCAGTGCGCTGGCATGCGTGGACCTGGTGGTTCATTTTGATGAGGATACCCCCCTCAACCTCCTGGAAGCATTAAAACCGGACATATTGGTCAAAGGATCGGACTACAAGCCCGAAGAGGTGGTGGGCAAATCGGTTGTGGAATCCTATGGTGGATCTGTACAACTGGTTGAGCTGGTCAAGGGCTATAGCACCACCCAACTCACCCGCAAGGTAATTTCAGGTTCCAATAAACACTAGGAGATTTGGCATGTTGAAAAAAATCATTTCCGGCGGACAAACCGGTGTAGATCGGGCGGCACTGGACGCGGCTATTCGATTGGGGATTCCTCATGGCGGATGGATACCCAAAGGCAGGCTTACTGAAGAAGGTCCCTTGCCGGACACCTACCAGCTCGAAGAGATGGACACGGAAAGCTATGCCGACCGCACCGAGAAGAATGTGGTCGACGCCGACGGCACGCTGATCATCTCCCGGGGCACGCCTACCGGAGGCACCGACTTCACGCGCAAAATGGCTTTAAAGCACGGGAAACAAATGCTTCACATTGATTTGTCGCTGCATGGAAATCCGCTGGATGCCGCATCCCTGGTCTCTTCCTGGCTAAAAATGAATAATATCGAAATATTGAATGTGGCCGGCCCGCGAGCCAGTAAAGACGCCAATATCTATGTAGAGACCCTGGCCATCCTATCCCGTATCCTATAGGACGCATAGCTCACATCCTGCATTTCCAGATGACGGGATGCATAGTGCAGGAGTTTTTGCTGTTGCTTCCTCATTTTCAACAGTCCAACATACCGATCCGATAGCTCCAAATCATCGATTTCTTCGATGTTTACTTGTTGTTCAATCTGCTCAATGGCTTTCTCCAGCTCCCTTCTTGGACCAATAGACTGATTTCATTCAACTAGTCATCGTGACGCGCTTTCTGCGGAGTGCTTTCATTATTTTGAGATGCCGGCAGTTCTACCGGGTACATGGAAGCTAAAATAGTATCCAACTCTACAGGATAGTCCACGCGATTATGATACTGCAAAATCACATAGCCCATCATATTATAGGTGATGAGCGTATAATAATTTTTAGCCGCTGTAATCATGAAAAGCTGCAATGTTTCAGGCAGATGCTGTATGATCGCGTAGCCAAGCGCCGCCGGCGCACCCGACAGCAGCAACAAAAAGAACAAAAGCAAAAAGTAACTCCAGCCGATTCGAAAGATAAGTCCCACAACCATCACCGGGTTAAGCGCCTGGCCTAAATTATCATTGATGATCAGTATAATGAGCATAGAGGGCAAGGCTATAGCGCAGGCGATGCCAAACAGCACCATTCGGGGTAAACCGGTTTTTACGACGAAGAATATAAAAATGAGGATAAGGGAGAAGTACAAGGCAAAAGGGTGTGATGACCTGAGACAACTACTGGGTGTTTACTTCAACATTGCATTTTGGGCAAAAATAGTAAGTCTGTTCCTGAAAATGGCCGCCGGTTCTTCTGGAGATGCATTGAGGACACAAGTACTTGCGGCAGTGAGGACAGTGCCACCAGGCGGGTTGCGTCGGATGTCGGTCGCAAGTAGTCGGCATATAGGCTGATAGAATATCAGATATCATTAATAACAAACAGTTCCTGAAGTAAATGTTCAAATCCCACAGAATTTCTCCAAAGTCAACGACTATCCGTACATTGAGTGGTCGTCTTGGTTTGTAATCCCGCCTCAGGCGGGACACGGCATGCGGTTTGAAAACAACCCGCCATAAAAAATATCAAATGGCAAAATCCAATAATATCCGGTATCCAGGATACCGTCCGGGATCCCGGACAAATGGGCGACTCTCTAACTCTAATTTGGCCCTTCATTGTTCCCCACGCTCATATAACCATCTGTAAATATATTTAAAAAACAAAAGTGCATACCTCGGCACAGCAATTGCTTCGAGTGGGATCAGGGAACAACTGAAACCCAGGAAAGGAGACTGTTTCGGTGATACTGTTCTACGCTGCCCAAACCAATCCTATCGTTGAGATGCTTGAAAAACAACTTGCCGGATACAAGGTGGCCAGATGCCGAACATTCGACACCATGAAGAAACGGCTGCGAAAACCCCGCCACGGATTAGAGATTGCCCTGGTAGTGGTGGAAAATATCCAAGAGATTGCCAGTATGGCAGAAATTCAGGGGCTTGTGCGTGATTTGAGGTTGGTGCTGGTGTTGCCGGAGCGCAATCCGCATATGGTTTCTCAGGCACACAAGCTGGCTCCCCGCTTTATCGCCTACGCAGATCTCGGGCCTGAGCAGATCGTTGCCGTTCTGAAAAAAATGACCGGACCGCGGCGTCGTCGACATGTCGTCTCCGCAGCGGCCGTGGCTGACTATTAAAGAAAAAAAGGAGTAAGCAATTCCACCGCTGACAATCTAACCCCGCATGCATCGGCCGCTGCACCCCCGCGGCAACGGCCGATGGATTGGAAGCCTTAAGGTGAGTAAATGTATCGGCTAAAGGATAAAAAAGAATATTATGTTGTTCCGTTATGGATCAAGCTGGCCGCAGCGGTATGTCTGAGCTGTCTTTGGGCCCATTCGGCTATGGCCGCAGGCACATCAGCAGGAACCACCATAACCAATACCGCAACGGTGACGTTCACTTTATCCAGTGATCCTACGCCCCGTAGTGCTACGACTGCAAACACTTTTGACGTGTTGGAGATCATCGACATTGTGGTCACCTGGCAGGATGCGGTCGACGTGCCGGTGAGCAGTCCCCACGCCGATGCGGTATCAACCTATCAAATCACCAATACCGGCAACGGCCCGGAAAGCTTTGTGCTGCTGACCGACGACACGTTGGGAGGCGATGACTTTGATCCGGCTGTGCAGACCGTTTGGGTGGAGAGCAATGGTTCTCC
>JASFER010000117.1:0-17016 GCA_050124755.1 Desulfobacteraceae bacterium | reverse complement strand
AATGTTTCGATGACGTTAGGCATGTCGCAACAACCTTTCAGGAAAGAAGGCTTAAGTGGTGGGGATAAACCCCGCCCGCAGAACGGCTTTTTCAACCAGCTTGGGCTTTATGGATAACCGAGTTTCGTTATTTTATCTCAAATTTTACTTATAAATTCAACCACGGCAGGGACAGAGCCCTGCCCTACGAAGACCATCTGCCTATCAATTCCGTAAGGGGGCAAACGTAGGGCCGGCCTCTGTGCCGGCCAGGCGGTAATCATTTGATTCTTATGTTAATCAAAACCGAAACCGAAACCGATCCTGGCCCTGATTGTATTGATATCACGCTTAAAATATCGGCTTCCATACATCTGTGGGGGAGCCGAAGCGAGCTATATATATAATCGACAGAATTCCACCAACTTAAAACTTTACACGTTAAACTTTAAACTATCATTTATTCGCATATTCCACAGCCCGGGTTTCCCGAATCACCGTGACCTTGATCTGTCCCGGGAAAGTCAGCGCCTCTTCAATCTTTTTGACAATGTCACGGCTGACGAGAATGGCCTCTTCGTCCGATACTTTGTTGCTCTCCACAATGACCCGCAATTCCCTGCCCGCCTGGATGGCATAGGCCCCATCCACGCCGCGGAAGGAGTTGGCAATGGCCTCCAGATCTTCAAGACGCTTCACATAGTTTTCAAGCAGTTCCCTGCGCGCACCCGGCCGGGCGCCTGAAAGCCCATCAGCCGCCTGGACCAAAATATCGTAAACAGTAGCCGGTGGAATGTCCTCGTGGTGAGCGGCAATGGCATTGACCACCTGCTGGGACTCGCCCATCTTTTTCGCCAGTTTCGAGCCGATGACGGCATGGGGTCCTTCGACCTCATGGTCAATTGCCTTTCCAATATCATGCAGCAGCCCCATGCGCCGGGCCAATTTCTCTTTCAACCCCAGTTCGGCGGCCATCACACCGGCCAGAAATCCCACTTCAATAGAGTGTTGCAGGACATTCTGGGTATAACTGGTCCTGAATTTTAAACAGCCCAGGGTTCTGATCAACTCCCCATTGATGCCGTGAACGCCAAGATCGAAAGCGGCTTGTTCACCGGCCTCTTTGATAACTGTGTCCACTTCCTGGGTGACCTTTTTGACCACATCCTCAATGCGTGCAGGGTGGATGCGCCCATCGGTAATCAGCTTCATGAGTGACAAACGGGCCACCTCTCTCCTGACCGGGTTGAAACCCGATAGGATCACGGCCTCCGGCGTATCGTCAATGATCAAATCAATGCCCGTAGCCGCCTCCAGCGCACGGATATTGCGCCCTTCTCGGCCAATGATACGGCCTTTCATCTCTTCGTTGGGCAATTGCACCACAGACACGGTGCGCTCGGCCACATAGTCGGCTGCATAGCGTTGAATGGCCGTGGCAAGGATCTTTTTGGCTTTCTTGTCGGCCTCCTCTTTGGCTTCGTTTTCGATTTTTTTGATGAGTTTGGCCCCGTCGTAACGAGCCTCATTTTCCATGGCGCGGAGCAGCAACTCTTTAGCCTGTTCAGCGGTCAAGGTGGAAATTGTTTCCAGTTGACGTTTCTGTTCATCGACCAGCGCTTCATACTCTTTTTCTCTGAAAGAGAGTTTTTGGTCCCGCTTGGCAAAGCTGGTTTCCTGCCGCTTGAGCTCCTTTTCCTTTTGTTCCTGCTGCTCAAGCTTGCGATCAATATTCTCCTCCTTCTGGGTTAACCGCTGCTCTTTTTTCTTCAGTTCTGCCCGCGTCTCTTTGGTTTCGGCATCAAATTCATTTTTCATTTTCAGAAGCCGGTCTTTAGCCTCCAGGCTGGCTTCTTTTATCAGCGCATCGGCGCGCTGTTTCGCATCATCGTGTATTCGCTGTGCATGGTCGTTGGCAGCTTTAATTTTTTGGCTATCCATGAAGCTTTTCATCCAAAAAGCAAGCGCAAAGCCGACCAAAAGCCCTAGCATCAGCATACCGAGCATAAATCCATTCATCGTGCCTCCATAAGAGTAACATTTTTATATAAGAACGGGGCGTTGTCTCAAATGGAGAAAACGGCCAACCGTCGTGAATTCTTCAGGATCCATACCATATCGCTTCCGGAGCAATTCAGGTTTTCATCATCCGGCAAAGCGCAGTCCTGCTGTATCATCTTAAAACCAAAACTTGGCTTAAAACCAAAACATGGCTGAAATGAGTGGTTTACCTGATGGGATGTGATGACAGGCACAAGCCCCCAATAGGGCCGGGTGTGGCAATGAAAGGTGGCCCCCACCAAATTACCGTGTCGGCATGACTTTGATCCAAAGATTTAGGTGGGCGCCTGGTGATCTCTTTAGGCTTTTCTGTACAAGCAGAACCTGCTCACCGAAACCAGTTCCGGCTCCCGTTGGATAAAGTGTTGGGTCAAAGCACAACTTCCAATCACGCGTATGGCAGGGGTGCCACCTAATCAATTCGCGGGCACCGTCCTGTGCCTTTGAAGGCGTCAGAAGAGGCCCATGGTTCAATCGCCTATGATTACCTAAAACCGCCTTATTTTCATGCAGTTACCGTCTTATCGGCATCAAGGTCCAGTTGCGTTTCAAGGGTGTTGATTAAATGCTCAGAGCGTTGGTTAATATCATCTATTAATGCTTGATGCTTCTTTTTCAGGTTAAAATATTCACTGGTTATGTTTAAAGCGGCCAATATCAATATAGCCCGCTTGTCAGGAGTGGGCACCTGATTCCCACATTGTGATTTTACTTTGCTCACTGATGTCACCAAATAATCAGCGACAGCCTTTGCTTCTGATACATCCGAATCAGTTTTAAATGAAAACGGTTGCCCTAAAACATCTATGGTCAATAATTGATCCAAAGCTTTAATGAATCCCTTTTACGCAATAATCGGCGAATTTATACCTGCTCCTCTGAAAGCTCATCAAGTCTGCCCATCAGACTCTCAATTTTCGTTCTGACCAAGTCTTTAAGCTCATCATGCTGCCTCACGGCAACGTCTTTTTCTTGAAGCGCAACGTTCAGGTGTTGAATTTCAGCTTTTAGATCTGAATTCTCAGCTTCAAGGCGCTTACAACTCTCAATCAGACGCTCAACTCTTTGCTCAATCTTTGCAAATTGGCTTACTACAGTCTCTTTATCCACCCGTTTCACCTCATTATGACATGTTTATATAAACTTTGGCAACCAGCCAAGTCAACATTTTTATAGTAACTAAATTACACCTTTATATACAGACACTTAATCCATTATTAACAATAATCGGCATGGTATATGGCGCCAAACCATGGCCGGTCGAAGGCCATCCGTCAGGCACAAAAAGGGCGGCCAGAGGCCGCCCTTTCATACTTGCTCGTCATCGGCGAGCTTAAATAATAAGCTTGTTAACGTGTTTCAGCCAAACGCACACGGTTTATGGCACGCATCAGCGCGGCTTTGGCACGAGTAAAATCGATCGCTTCGTCATCCTCTCCAGCCAGACGGCTTTCAGCTCTCTCCATCGCCGACTTGGCACGATCCAAATCGATGTCCCTGCGCCTCTCGGCCGAGTCGGCCAGAACGGTCACGCGATCCGGCAGGGCTTCGGCAAAACCGCCGCTTACAAAGACGAAGCGGTCGGTGCCGCCGGCATCTTCGTACTTCACCGCCCCAACCTTGAGGCTGGTCATGAACGGCGTATGGCCCGACAGCACACCAAACTCACCAAGTTCGCCCGGCGCCATCACGATCTGCGCCTCGTCGCTGACCACTGAACCCTCCGGTGTAACGACTTCTAAACGTATATTTTCAGCCATTTGCCTTCCTCATTCAATTAGGCGGCTTCCGCCATTTTTTGAGCAGCTTCAAGCACTTCCTCGATACCGCCCTTCATGTAGAATGCCTGCTCGGGAATGTCGTCATGCTTGCCTTCGCAGATCTCTTTAAAACCGCGGACGGTGTCTTCGATCTTGACATATTTGCCCGGGAAGCCGGTGAAAACCTCGGCCACGTGGAACGGTTGGGACAGGAAGCGTTGAATCTTGCGGGCGCGGGCAACGGTCACCTTATCCTCGTCGGAGAGCTCTTCCATACCCAGGATGGCGATGATGTCCTGCAGTTCCTTGTATTTCTGCAGCATCTGCTGAACCGTACGGGCGACTTGATAATGTTCGTCGCCGATGTAGGCGGCATCCAGAATGCGCGAGGTGGAGTCCAGGGGATCCACCGCCGGGTAGATGCCCAGCTCGGCGATTTGACGGGAAAGCACCACGGTACCGTCCAGGTGGGCAAAGGTGGTGGCCGGAGCGGGGTCGGTCAAGTCGTCCGCAGGCACGTAAACGCATTGCACGGCCGTAATGGATCCCTTGTCGGTGGAGGTAATGCGCTCTTGCAGACCACCGAGGTCAACGGCCAGGGTGGGCTGGTAACCCACCGCGGAAGGCATACGACCCAACAGCGCGGATACTTCGGAACCGGCTTGGGTAAAACGGAAGATGTTGTCGATGAAGATCAGCACGTCCTGACCTTCTACGTCACGGAAATACTCGGCGCAGGTCAGCGCGGAGAGGGCCACGCGGGCACGGGCTCCCGGGGGCTCGGTCATCTGGCCGTAAATCAGGGCCGCTTTGGGCAGAACGCCGGACTCTTTCATTTCGTGGTACAGGTCGTTACCCTCACGGGTACGCTCGCCCACGCCGGCAAACACGGAGATACCACCGTGCTGCATGGCGATGTTATGCACCATTTCCATCATGATAACGGTTTTTCCCACGCCGGCGCCGCCGAACATGCCCATTTTACCGCCGCGGGGAAATGGCACCAGCAGGTCGATCACTTTTACGCCGGTTTCCAGTACGTTCACCTCAACGTCCTGCTCGGTAAAAGCGGGAGCGGCTCGGTGGATGGGCATCATCTTTTCCTGGCTTACCGGGCCCAGTCCGTCCACCGGGCGGCCCACAACGTTGAGTACGCGGCCCAGGCTGGCTTCGCCCACGGGCATCTTGATGGGGCTTGCGGTGTCTTTCACCGGCATGCCGCGCACCAGACCGTCGGTTACGTCCATGGCGATGGTACGCACCACGTTGTCGCCCAGATGCTGGGCCACTTCCACGACCAGGTTATCCTCATCATCGTTGATCGCCGGGTTGGTGATGGTCAGCGCCGTAAGAATGGTCGGCAGTTTGCCCTGCTCGAACTCAACGTCTACGACAGGCCCCATAACCTGTGTGATTTTTCCAATATTCTCAGCCATCTATTGACCTCCTGTAAAACTGTAAACAGTAATGTATTTAACCTTTGAGGGCTTCGGCGCCGCCCACAATATCCATCAGGTCAGCCGTAATGGCCGCCTGCCGGGCCTTGTTATAGACCAGTTGCAAGTTTTCCAGCATATCGTTGCAGGCCTTGGTAGCGTTGTCCATGGCCATCATTCGGGCGGCATGCTCGCTGGTGGATGTCTCCAGCAGCGCGCTGTAGATTTTGACGTCGATGCTCTTGGGCAGCAACACCCCCAGCAACTCGTCGGTGGACGGCTCGCAGATGTGCTCGGCTAAATAGGGCGCATCTTCATCCGCCTCCTCTTCCGCCTTTTCGATGGGCGGTATGGGCAGCAGTTGCTTGATCACCGGTTCCTGTTTGGCCATACCGATGAACTCGGCATAGACGACATAGACTTCGTCAAAATCGTCTTCCAGATAGCCGGCGGACAGCTCGCGCCCTGCGTTGACGGCTACATTGAAACCAAAGCTGGCGCCCACCACGCCGATGTGCTCTCCGGCGATGGTCACCTTCTCTTTTCGTACCCAATCGCGCCCTTTTTTGCCGAAACAGGTGAAGCTGACCTCCATGCCCTGCTCGGTTTTTTCGTTGGCCAGCGCCTTGGCTTTTTCAATCAGGTTGATGTTGAAGCCGCCGCACAGCCCGCGATCCGAAGTGGTCAATACGATATTGACCTTTTTGGGATCCTCTTTGGGCACCAGCAAGGGGCTGGCCTCTTCGCCGGCATTTTCGGCCAGGCTGCCCAGCACTTCGGCAAATTTGGCCGCATAAGGACGAAAAGCCTCCATGCTGGTCTGGGCACCGCGCAGACGGGAAGCAGCCACCATGTTCATGGCCTTGGTGATCTGCTTGGTCTTTTTGATACCGTTTATTTTCAGCAGTACTTCTTTTAACTGTGGCATAAAGCTAGCCCTTATATGCTAATGGTTAGAATTAACCCGACGACTAAATGGTGTCTTTGAACTCTTCACCATAAGCGTTCAGGGCTTCCGTCATCAGTTTCTCCAGGTCATCGTCGATGGCTTCCTTTTCCGCCAGGGTCTCAAAGACCTTGGGATAGCGCTCTTCGATGAACGGATAGAGGCCCGCTTCATACTTGGCGATAACGTCGGTGGACAGCTCGTCCAGAAAACCGCGGGTACCGGCAAACAGGATGGTGACCTGCTTGGCCATGGAGAGCGGCTGGTACTGGGGCTGTTTCAAAACTTCCACCAGGCGCTGACCACGGGTCAGCTGTCTCTGGGTGGCGGCGTCCAGGTCCGAACCGAAAGCGGCGAAGGCCTCCAGCTCACGGAACTGGGCCATGTCCAGGCGCAGGGTGCCGGCCACCTGCTTCATGGCCTTCACCTGGGCGGCACCGCCCACGCGGGATACGGAAAGACCAACGTTAATGGCCGGCCGCACACCGGCGAAGAACATACCGGGCTCGAGGTAAATCTGGCCGTCGGTAATGGAGATAACGTTGGTGGGGATGTAGGCGGACACGTCGCCGGCCTGGGTTTCGATGATGGGCAAGGCGGTCAGAGAACCGGCCCCCAGTTCGTCGTTGACCTTGGCGGCCCGTTCCAGCAGACGGCTGTGGTTGTAAAAAATGTCGCCCGGGTAAGCTTCACGTCCCGGCGGACGTCTGAGCAGCAGGGAGACCTGGCGGTAGGCGGCCGCCTGTTTGGACAAGTCATCGTAGATGATCAGGGCATGTTGGCCCTTGTCCCTGAAGTACTCGCCCATGGCGCAACCGGAGTAAGGTGCCAGGAACTGCTGGGTGGCCGGGTCGGAGGCGCAGGCGGAAACGATGGTGGTGTACTCCATGGCGCCGTGTTTTTCCAGAACGGCGTGCACCTGGGCCACCGTGGATTTTTTCTGACCGCAGGCCACGTAGATACAGTAAATGTCGGTATCTTTCTGGGCCAGAATGGCGTCGATGGCCACTGCGGTTTTACCGATCTGGCGGTCGCCGATGATCAGCTCACGCTGCCCGCGGCCGACGGGGGTCATGGCGTCAACCGCCTTGAGGCCGGTGTAGCAGGGCTCGTGGACGGACTTACGGGCGATAACGCCGGGTGCCACCATTTCAATACGGCTGGTATTGGTCTGATCGATGGGCCCTTTGCCGTCCAGTGGAGCGCCGGTGGCGTCCACGACGCGGTTGAGAACGGCTTCACCCACCGGAACTTCGGCAATGCGGCCGGTGCGCTTGACGATGTCACCCTCTTTGATCCCGGTGTCTTCGCCCATGATGGCCACACCCACGTTGTCCTCTTCCAGGTTGAGCACCAGTCCCAGGACGCCGCCGGGAAATTCCACCAGCTCCAGGGCCATGGCTTTTTCCAAACCGTAAACGCGGGCGATTCCGTCGCCCGAGGAAAGGACCACGCCGGTTTCGCTGAGCTCTACCTTTTTGTCATAATCCGTAATTTGCTCTTTGATAATCTGACTGATTTCTTCGGCTCTAAGTTCCATTATGCACGCTCACCCCTTTTTAAAGATTCTCTCATATTGAGTAATTGTGTTCTAATGCTTCCATCCAATACGAGGTCACCGATCTTGGTGACAATCCCTCCAATCAGTCCCGGATCCTGTTCAACTTCCAGGACGATCTCTTTACCTGTCTTTTTGGACAGGGCGGAACGGATTTTCTCGATGGTTTCAGCAGACAGTTCCGTAGCCGAAACCAGGCTCGCACTGGCCACGCCCTTGAGCTCATCAGCCAGTTTCTGAAAAAATTCATTGATACTGATGATAAAGGCGACGCGTCCTTTATCAAACAACAGCATTAAAAAAGAGGACATCACTTTGGACAGTTTCAGTTTGTCGATGACGCCCTGGAACACCTTTCGCCGTTCGTCCGCGTTGTACAGCGGGTTGGCAATGGTATCCGCCAGCTCTTTCTGCTCAGCCAGCAAATGGGCCACCCCCTCAAGCTCCTGGCGGTATTGTTCGGTCTGACCGTCCTCTTTACCGATTAATAATAAAGCCTTGGCATAACGCCGTGCTATTGCCAAATTTTTCACTAGGCCACCACCTTCGCTAAATATTCATCAACTAAACGGTCCTGATCTTCCGTGGAAATTTTCTCTTTGACCATTTGCTCCGCCTTGACCAGCGCCTTCTCAACGATTTCAGCCTGCAGATTTTCTTTGGCTTGCTTGAATTCATTCTCGATGTTTTTCTTGGCCTGCTCTTCAAGCTTGTCCGCCGCCGACTCGGCTTCCTTCAGAATTCTCGCCTTGGCCTCTTCGCCCTGGCGAATATATTCAGTAATCACCTTATCGGCCTCTTCATCCAGTGTGGCGAGCTTGGTATTGTACTCAGCCAGTTGCCGCTCCACTTCAGCCTTGCGGGTTTCCAGGTCTTCCAGCTCCTCTTTGATCCCCTTGATGCGATCGCTGAGCGCTTGGGACACCGGCTTGCGCAGCACCAGGAAAAGCCCGATGGCCAGCACGGCAAAATTGAGCACCTTGGCCGTATCGGTCTTCATCCACGGTTTGCTGTGGGCTTCACCATGACCACCGCCATGCGCTGCTTCACCATGGGTATCGCCAGGCGTTGCTTCAGCATGGGTTGCTTCACCATGGGTTGCTTCCGCGCCCGTATCGCCGTGCGTATCACCACCGGCACCGTAAGCCGGTGCCAATCCAATCAGCAGGATTGCGGCCATAATTGCAATCATGGCCCAACTGGGTTTCCGTTTATATTTCACGCAAAGTCCAGGAATCTTCATTAAGCCGCCCTCCCCAAAATTTTCTGCGTAATGGCATCGGCAAAAGCATCCACATCTTTTTCCAATGCCGCTTTAACTTCATCGGTCTCTTTGGCGATCTGCGCCTTGACTGTGGCCAAGTCCTCTCTGGCTTTGTCCATGATCTTGCCGACAATCACCTGCTCTTCTTCACCGGCGGCTTGAAGCAACGCCTCTTTTTCCTTCTGACCCTTGGTACGGGCTTCACGCAATCCAACGCCAAAGGCCTTGTCTCTTTCCTCGCTCTCGGTGGTGGCGGACTGAATACCATTGGCCAGTCCTTCCACTTTGGCTTTACGCTCAAGTAAAATTTTTCGGATGGGTTTGTAACAGACAATGTTGAGGGCAATGATCAGGATTAGAAAGTTTGCAATCTGCGGAAATAAGGTCCAGTTAATCTCAACCATAAAGGTGCCTCCATTACGGCTTGGAACTTGGTTTCAAAAATATAAAAATATCTATTAAAAGTTGTTACTTAAGGAAAAGCCAAGAGGTCCGTATACCAAAAGGAGACGCCCAATGTCAAAGGTTTTTTCCAACTTTTTGGCGTTAGGATGCGGCTAGCTCGGGTGCCTTTTCAACCGGTTTTTTTTCAGTTATGGCGGCCGCCGATCCACCCTGCATCTGACACTTGCCATTGAAAACCACACCGGAATCGATGGTGATGGTGGGAGCGCTGATATCGCCGACGACGCGGGCGGGCGCATAAATCTCAATGCGCTGCTGAGCATCGATGCGGCCGTTGACCTTTCCCCGCACGATGGCCACGCCGACGTTGACGTCGGCATCAATAACCGCATTCTCTCCTATGATCACGGTTCCCTTTGCACTTGAAAGCTTTCCTTTGATACGGCCATCCACACGAATGGTCTCGCCAAAGGTGAAAGTGCCTTCGATTTCGGTGTCCCGACCCAGAAGTGTCGAAATGGTACCGGCATCCGTCGCTGCCTGCTTTTTGTCTTTTTTCATCTTGTGGCCTCCGGCAATTATTGTGGCTGCACGTCTGAGCTGTATTCAAATCTGCACAGTCGTCGCCTTGTTCTGCGTGAGAGCGGCAGTTGCCGTCAGCCACAATAATTGAGTTTAAAGTTTAAAGATTAAAGTTTTATGCAAATGTAACCCCCTGTAAGGGGTTTAAGTTTAAAAGCACTGTACCACGACGAAGATGGCAATCAAGCTTTGCGATGCATTGAGTTCCATCTCAGGCCGGCACAGAGGCCGGCCCTACGCTCCAAAGGCATCTTTAGCATGAAAAATGGTCTTCGTAGGGCCGGGCTCTGTCCCGGCCGGTGCTATAAACCTTTTCGGCAATGCCCTCTGACCGGGCCCGCAGAACCAGATTATTCAGGTTAACATTAAAAACCAAAAACGCTAAACAATAAACCATGAACTAAGAACGATGAACCCTGAACCATTGACCCATCCAAAGTTTGCTATTGTTCAAACAAAAATCGACGCATACTGACGTTGAGCAACAACCCGATGCCCGCCATCATCGTAATGATGGAGGAGCCGCCGTAGCTGATAAACGGCAGGGTCACCCCCACCACCGGCATGAGCCCCATGACCATACCGATATTGATAAATACCTGCCAGGCGATCATGGCGGTGACCCCCACGGACAGAATTTTGCCGAAAGGATCCCTGCTGCGTTGGGCGATGGCCAGGCCCCATGTGAGGAGCATGAGAAAGGTCATCAGCACCATCATGGAGCCGAACAGCCCCCACTCCTCCGAAAGCACGGAGAATATGAAATCGGTGTGCTGCTCCGGCAAAAAATCCAGGGCATTTTGGGTTCCCTTGAGAAAGCCTTTTCCCGTCAACATGCCGGAACCCACGGCAATTTTGGACTGGATGATGTGGTACCCCGTCCCCAGGGGATCCCGATCCGGATTTAAAAAGGTGAGGATGCGCTGCTTTTGATATCCTTTCAATAAAAACATCCATGTCAAGGGGATGATGGACGCACAGGCCGCTACCAGACAGGTGAGGGTTCGCCGTTCGATTTTCACGTAAAAAGTAATGGAGCCGGCGATCAAAGCCATCACCATGGCCGTACCCAAATCCGGCTGCCGGACAATCAAGGCAAATGGAATGGCGGTTAAAACGAAGGGGGTCAAAAGCTCCCGAAAACTGATGCCTTTGGTGGTGGATACCCTGGCATAATATTTGGCCAGCACCACGATCACGGCCAGCTTGACGATTTCCGACGGCTGAATGGAAATGGGTCCCACGGCCAGCCAGCGCTTGGACCCGCCCACGTATTTGCCGAACAGCAGCACGGCGATGAGCATCAGGATACAGAAGATATAAAATAGATGGCCCCATCGCTCGTAGCTTTTAAAGTCAAATAAAAAGGTAATCACCATTACAACGGTCCCGGCGCTGTACCAGATGATTTGCTTGGTAAAAAGTTTGGATGGCGTGGCATCCACGCCGGCATGGATGGCGCTGTAGAGGGCCACCAGCCCAAAACCGGCCAACAGGGTTGTGAAGAGCAGCATGCCCCAGTCAAAATGTTCAACCAAGCGCCGATCAATCATTGGAGCCCGACTCCTTTCGGGAAAGGCCCGCAGTGGTTTGAGCGGTGCGATGGGAGCTGTGGCCGCCTCCGCTCCCGGCGCCCATAACGGCCACCTGGGGCAGTGCTTCGAGCCCGAGGTAGGTTTTGATCATCTCTTTGGCAATGGGAGCCGCTGCAGAGGATCCGTGCTCGCCATGTTCCACCATGACGGCTATGGCAATTTTGGGATCCCTGGAAGGGGCATAGGCCACGAACCAGGCGTGGTCGCGGTGCATCAATTTGATCTGGTCTTCATCGAGGCCTTCAACGACTTTGCGGCCTACAACCTGGGCTGTACCGGTCTTTCCCGAAAATTCGACGGATTCGAGTCGTGAGCCATAGGCCGTGCCCCTCACCTTGTTCACCACTTCCCATAGCCCCTGCTGCACCAACGCCAAGGTGGACGCTTTGACCGGCAGGCGGCCCTCAACCTGCGGTTCCGGCTCGATATCCGCCTCATCATCGTTGAACGGGACAATCCGCCGAACCAATTTGGCCTTGAAGCGTGTACCACCGTTGCCCACCGTCGCCGCCAACATCGCCATCTGAAGCGGCGTCACCAGATTAAACCCCTGTCCAATGGAAACCGAAATGGTTTCGCCGCCCTGCCAGGGTTGGCCCAGGCGTTTGCGCTTCCACGCCTTGGTGGGGACCAGTCCTTTGGACTCCCGGTCCAGGTCGACACCGGTGACATCTCCCAATCCGCAGGCCTTTGCATACCTGGCCAAGCGGTCCACGCCTAAAGCTTCGCCAACCTGGTAAAAGAAAACATCGCACGATCGCGCCAGGGCGGTAACCACATCCACCTCACCATGGCCGCCGCGCCGCCAGCAGCGGTAAACCCGGTTGCCGTATTTATAGTGCCCCGGACAAAAGAAGGTGGTTTGGGCATCGATGACCCCCTCTTCCAGCCCGGCCAGGGCGGTGACGATTTTATAAGTCGAAGCCGGAGGGTATTCGGCATGAATGGCCTTATTCTCCAGCGGCCGGAACGGATTGGTGACAATGGATTGCCATTGGTCCGGGGTCATGCCCACCACAAACCAGTTGGGATCATAGGTGGGGCTGCTGGCCATGGCCAAAACCTCTCCGGAGTTGGGATCCACGGCAACGGCAGCTCCGGCTTTTCCCGCCAGCAGCTGCTCGGCAGCAGTCTGAAGGCTATGATCGATGGTCAAATAAAGGTTGTGCCCGGCCTGGGCCGGAACAGTACTGAGCACGTTCACCACCTGACCGGTGGCGTTGACCTCCACCTGCCGCCCGCCGCGCTTACCCCTCAAATAACCTTCGTAAGACTTCTCAATTCCGGATTTTCCGATAAAGTCTCCGCCCTTGCACTCCTGGTAGGGCTCGGACTTAAGCTCTTCGGCGCTGATCTCGCCCACATATCCCACCAGATGGGAGGCCCAGTGGGCGAACAGATAGTGCCTGCGCGGGGCAACGCGCACCACCACCCCGGGCAAATCGAATTTGTTGACCTCCACAGCCGCCAACAAATCACGCCCCATGTCCTCTTTCAGCAGGATGGGCACATAGGCCCCCTGGCGCTTGTTCTTTTCTATGCGGGCCTTCAATTCACTGACGGTCTCGCCGGTCACCCGGCTGAGCTTCTCCAGGGTTTTATCGAGGGGTCTGGCGTCCTTTAAAATGATGTGCAGATTAAACGCCGGACGATTATCCACCAGCAGACGATCATCGCGGTCGAAAATCAATCCACGGGGCGCATCGATATCCTGCAGGCGAATGCTGTTAATTTCAGAAAGGCGTCGGTATTCACTGCCTTCGATCACCTGCAGATAGAGGAGCCGGGTCACCAAAACGGCAAAGACAGCGAATACAAATATCAGTAAAATGGTCAAGCGATGGTTGAACCATTCACTGTCTGTGGTTTCAAGATAGTTCCGCGCCAAGTTATTCACCATTCATGTCGAGCAGATCGGGAAAGATCTTAACCCGCCATATGTCGATCTGTTTCTGGGCCCAGCCGATAATCAGCAGGATAACCGGACCGGTGATCAGGGCCCAGATAATTTGCATCAAGATGGTTTTGGCCGCATCCACCGGAATAATGGCCCTGGGCGCCAGAAAAACCATGTAACCGAGCATGATCAATCCTTCAAAGGCAACGCCGAAGGCCACCGAAAGCGCCATCAGGGCAAAACTGCCCGTATGCAGAAACTGGCGCAACCACCACATGCCGGCGTACAGCCAAATGTAGGTAGCCAGATAGAGCCCCATGGGCCCGCCGCACAGGCTGTCCATGATCAATCCGAAAAAGAGCACAATGGGAATACCTTCGCGCATGGATCGAAACAGGCTCAGGTAGATAATGATGGGAATGAGCAGATCGTAAAATTTATCGAACAACGGAAGATTGGGAATCAACGATGTTTTGATGATCACCAGGCACAACGACACCAGGATGTAGAAGAAAATCGTCACGGCGCAGCAACTCCTTCTGATAAAGGAACAATAAGCACTTCTTCCAAACGTTCAAAGTCCACATAGGGAGCCACGGTGACATCTTGAAAGATGCCCGCTTTTTGCTTGACGATGGCGGCCACGGCGCCAATGGGCAGCCCTTTGGGAAACACACCGTCCATTCCTGAAGAAATCACCAAATGGCCCACGGCTACAGGGTGTTTTCGCAAAACAAAATTGAGCACGCAATACCCGGAGGTTCCCCCTTTGACGATGCCCCGGGCGCGATTCTCCTGAATCACGGCATCCACCGCGCTGTTGGGATCGGTGATCAGCATCACCTTGGCATAATGGGCTGCGGCATCCGTGACCAGACCAACGATGCCTTCCGGGTTGATCACCGGCTGGCCTTTCCTGACTCCGTCGGCCGTCCCCTTGTCCACCGTCACCGATTGAAACCAGGGCGATGGGTCCTTGCCCACCACCCGGGCGGCGATGACGGGTTGGGTCATCTCCTCCTCAAGGGCCAGCAGACGCCGCAGTCGCTGGTTAGCCAGCATCGCCTCCCGGTGGCGATGATTCAGCGCCCTGGCCTCGCGCAGTTCCCGGCGCAGAAGTTCATTCTCCTCGGCCACAGAGATCAGAAAAAAATAGTGCTCCCAGATATCACGGAAAAACCGGGTGGTCCCTATTAGCATTTTTTGAAACGGCGCCACAAGGGATATGGCTATCCGTCCGGGTCCATAGGCAGGATAGGGTTCGCGGCTACTTAAAGATAAGCTCAGGATGCTGATGGTGACCAGGGCGATCAGGCCAACGATCATCACCATTCTTTTTGAGAACATGGAATCAGTAAATCACCACTTGCTTAAGGATTTCAAGACTGTCGAGGGCCTTGCCGGATCCCAGAGCAACCGTTGACAGGGGATCGTCCGTCACCGTAATGGGCAGGCCGCTCTCCTCTCTTAGCAGTTTATCCAGATTGGCCAACAGGGCGCCGCCGCCCGTCAACACAATGCCGCGATCCACAATATCCGCAGCCAGCTCCGGCGGTGTCTGCTCCAGGGCGATTTTTACTGTCTCTACAATGGCATCGATCTGCTCGGAGATGGCCACGCGCACCTCTTCCGAATCGATGGCCAGAATCTTGGGAATACCGGATACCAGATCGCGGCCTTTGACTTCCATGGTCTCCACCTTATCCGGATCGGGATAGGCGTTGCCGATATTGGTCTTGATGATTTCAGCCGTACGCTCGCCGATGAGCAAATTGTATTTGCGCTTGATGTATTGAATGATGGCTTCATCCATCTTGTCGCCGGCAATCCGCAAGGAGCGGCTGTAAACGATACCGGCCAGGGAAATGACCGCCACTTCCGTGGTGCCGCCGCCGATATCCACCACCATGTTACAGGTGGGTTCGGTGATGGGCAGGTTGGCGCCGATGGCCGCCGCCATGGGCTCTTCGATTAAAAAGACTTCCCGGGCCCCGGCCGATTCAGCCGACTCTTTGACGGCCCGCTTCTCAACCTGGGTGATCCCCGAGGGCACCGCGATGATCACCCTCGGCCGCACCAGGGAGCGGCGGTTGTGAACTTTCTGGATAAAATGGCGCAACATGGCTTCGGTCACTTCAAAGTCGGCAATCACGCCGTCGCGCATGGGGCGGATGGCCACAATGTTGCCCGGGGTCCGGCCCAGCATGTTCTTGGCCTCGGCCCCCACGGCCAGAACGCGGTTGCGAGCCCGGTTGTCCGTACGCACCGCCACTACCGAAGGTTCACTCAGAACGATTCCCTTGCCTTTAACATACACCAATGTATTGGCGGTTCCTAAATCAATGGCCAAGTCACTGGAAAAAAAGCCCAAAATTGAGTCGAAGAAAAAATTCATACCTACGCTTTCTGTGCTTGTAGTTTGAACTGGATCTGTCAGCACTGGAAAGTGCACCGTTAAAATTGCGGCAGACGTGGCGCTTTTTTAATCAACGCGCAACTAAATATCGCTAACAGAAACCTAATGCATTTTCAAGATTAAATTACGGAAATTGCGTCAAAAAATGCCCAAACACCCCCTGCGCAATTCCCTTCAAACCCTATCCGACGGTTCCCGAATCACCTCATTCCAACGACCGCATCACCGCATCGTGCAAACCGGGCCGAAAAGCTTTGATACCAACGTTAAAACGCCATGGATGCACCCGGTTGGTAAGCAGTACCACAATGATTCCCTTGGCGCGATGCATCCAAAACGAAGTGCCGGTAAAGCCCAGATGCCCCACGCTGTCAGCAGGAAAATACCGCCCGGCACTGGAGCCCTCTCCGGAGGGCGTATCAAAACCCAAGGCCCAGCGCTCATTGAGCGGAGCTTCAAAAAAAGAACGCACCACATCCGGCTCAAACACGCCTGATGTATCTTCTCCTTGATCGGCGGCCAGCAGCACCGCCAGCAATCGGCAAACCCCATCCGCCGTACCGAACAAGCCCGCATGGCCGGCCACACCGCCGATGACATAAGCATTATCGTCATCCACCTGCCCGACCATTAGCCGGTTTCGCCAGGGGCACAATTGGGTGGCGGCGTAAACACGACCCCCGGACGCGTCCCGGAAAGCATCATTGAAGAAAAGCGCATCAATCCCCAAGGAGGCATAGATCTCCCGGGTCACAAATCGATCCAAAAGCTGACCGCTGATGGTTTCCACAATCCACTGAAGCAGCATGAAGCCAACATCACTGTACTCCGACCTTTCGCCGGGCGCCCATTTCAAAGGCTCGACCAGCAGCCACCTCCGCAAAACGGACAATCTCGAGGCCTCGGCAACATGCCGCAGCCGCATATAAAAAGGTCGCCACGCCGCCAGCCCCGAACTGTGCCTGAGCAATTGGCGGCAGGTCATCCGCTCCTTGCCGGATCCCGAAAGTTCTGAAACAATCTCGCCACAAGGCCGGTCCAGATCCAGCAAACCCTTTTGAACCAGCACCATCACCGCCGGCACCGTGGCCAAGGGCTTGGTCAAAGAGGCCAGATC
>JASFER010000116.1:0-17059 GCA_050124755.1 Desulfobacteraceae bacterium | reverse complement strand
GTTGAAGATCTGGCTGAAAAGTTCCGCCGTCAAACGCGCCATTATCGCCTGTCGTGAATCGGACTACCATCGCGAACTTAAGCTGGATATTCCGGAAGTATATATCAACAGCCTGACAAGGAACGAAATTGAGGCATTTTGTCGAAAGCAATTGGCCGAGAAAGCCGATTTGATTCTTGATCAGCTGTTTTCCACAGGTTTTAAAACAGATAACGGGGCAGGCCACTGGTCCCAAATGTCTCAAAACCCTTTGTTTCTTGATTTTCTTATCCAAGCTTTTGGTTATTACCAAGGAAAATTGCCGGACAATCCCGGGGATCTCTTTCAAAAACTGGTTGACTATTTATGGCGTAACGAGGCGACCAAGCATACGCCGGGCTGGATTCCGCTTGATGAGATGAAGGCTCGATTGGGGAAATTGGCCTTTGCCATGATCAATGAGGAAAAAGGGGCTGAAGTCGATCTGGATTGGGCCTTAAAGCAAATTACCAATACAGGCTGGCTCGATCTTCTGGACTCGACATCCAGGAAAAAGGGGCTGGAATTTTTGCAAGCCGCCCAGGGTGTTTCTCTGATTGAGTTGCGAAATAATAAAGACAAACCCAGTCTCAGCTTTTATCATTCCATCATGCAGGCGTACTTTGCCGCCGAAGAAATCAAGGCCGGGCCTTCCATAGAGTTCCTCAACTACTCACCCCGGGCCGATTATGAGGTATATGAAACCAAGGATGGATCTGTTCTGCTCAGCTTTGGCCGCATTGAAGGAAAATGGGATCAGGCCATCGAATTGCTTTGCGGTTTTACCGACAACAAAGACGATATCTTTAAACTTGTCATGGAAAAAGACCCGTACCTTGCGGCGTCCTGCATCCAAAGCGGTATTGAAGTGTCGGACACGAACCGGAAACAGCTCATTGAATGTCTGCTTTCGGCCATAAGAAAACCGGCAAAAGCGGATCGACAATGGACCGCCACAGCCTATCTGGATATTTTTCAATCCCAATTTATGGCCCAGGAAGGCTACGAATGGCAGCGATTGCTCCGCCAACTTCCAGATAGGGATAACTGGGTGCGCCATATTGCGGCGACGGCATTGTCATTCATCGGTGAGCCGGTTATGCTGAACCTGGTCTCATTATTGGATAGTCCGGACGGGGACATTGCGTCAGCAGCCATTTCCGGATTGTTTTCTATTAAGCAAGCCTTCCGTAAACTCCTTGAAATTGCAACAACAATGGATAACTTGGCAGGTTGGACGTTGCGTGGCATCCTTCAAAGCATGACCCAGTCGGATCCTGTTGTTGCAGAAGATTTGCTGTCTTCTGTCGACATGGATTTGAGGAAAGATTCGGATGGTATCGGTATTCTCGGACAGAGAGCTGCCTTGCTTCAATTTATGAAACGCTGGTCCGAATCGCTGACCCTCTATTCTCAATGCATGGACATAGCCCCTGCTTACACGCTTGCATACAGCGGCAAAATATACACCATCGCGGAGGTGAAAGGAGAAGACGCCGCGGTTGAAGCCTATGCGCAAGCGGTTAAACAAGGGATCGAGAGTTTTTCGGTATTGTTCACCATCGGCGATATCTTCTGGCGAAAAGGCGAATTCAAAAAAGCGGCAGATGCCTTTTGCGAGGCAGCGGCCCTCGAGCCGGCCAGCTTTGATTCGCATGTGGCTCTGGGCGACTGCTACACAGAACTCGGTAAACCTGCCAAAGCACTGACAGCCTACCGAAAGGCTATAGAAATATCTCAGCGAAATTCTGAGATACATTCCCGAATTGGTCTGGCATACATGGATTTGAAAGACTATGAAAAGGCCATCATTCCATATGCCACGGCACTGGGATACACTTATGAGACCATCAATCGTCGCTTTGAAAGTTCAGATCACGGCAACCTGGCGATATGCTATGAAAATACAAAACAAATACGTCCAGCTATCCGCCATTATCTGATGGCCGCTGAGAGCGCCGAACAAGCAGGTGATAATGGCGACCTGATGCTGTGGCTTAGTGATTTAAGTCGTTATTACAGGAGACTGGGCCGGAACGAAGAGGGCTTCTCAGCATCTCAAAGGGTCCTGGAGATTGCTCGCAAACATCAAAACAGCGAATTTGAATGTGATATGCTCAGAAACATTGGTTTTATTGAAATGGAATTTGGAAGCTTCGAGACTGCACTGGTGCGATTCAAAGAAGCGGTAGACGTCGCGCGCTCCATTGACGATCAATACAGAGAAAATATGGACCTTGATAACATTGGCCGTTGTTACTGCTGGCTGGGAGAGACGCAACGCGGCCTTGAATTGCAGCAACGGGTCCTCGATTTCATCATCAAACGACAAGCTCGCTACGAAGAAGCCGAAATTCTTTATACGCTTGCTTCCGCAGCTATTGACCAAAGGAAATATTTCAAGGCTATTGATCAAGCCCGGAAAAGTCTGGCCATCGGTGAAGAGATCAAGGATGACGCCATCAAATTTGAGGCTAATTATCGATTGGCAATGGCCTACCTGCTATCCGGCAGCCCGGCTGCAGCTCTGAAGGCATTACGCCATGCCCCCGTTGATGACACATCCAAATATGCTTCAAAGGCAAACGCCCTGGAGGGACTTATCCACCTGGGACTCGGCGACCTGACGGCTGCGCAAGCAGCATTTGTCAAAGCCATTTTGCTAGCCAACCGGCTTATCGGCTACAGCAGCCGCAACTATTTGGCACATGACATCAAAGGACTTGCCTATAGCGGACTGACCATCAGCCGTTCGAACAAATACCTGTCTGAAGCAGTGGCTGCCTTCAGCGCCGCCCGAGCCCTTACCAAGGCCCCTGTAGCGCTCACCAGAGCGCTTTTGGGTCTCGAGTTTCTGATAGAATATGACGCCGCCGATTTGCTTGCAAGCGTTTGCGACGCAGCAGCTGGAAGGGACGTATAAAAAATGCAAACAGGTAATTTCATTTTTATCAGTCATGCGGAAGGCGGCTATGCCTTGGCCCGGAAATTGACCCGGGCGCTGAATGAAGCGGACTTCAACATCTGGAATGAAGGCCGTTGCGCGGGATCTGGATCTTACAGCATGGCCGATGAGCAAAAGGCCATCGATTGCTGCAGCCATCTGCTTGCAGTGCTTACCGAGGATTACCTGGCCTCCGGTAGATGCAACAACCATTTTGCACGGGCCCGAAGCCTCGACAAGAGCATCGTGGCCGTCGTCGCCGAACGATTAGAAACAACCAGGAGTTCCTTGTTCCAATTTGATGATTTCAGCATGGTGGACCTGATCGGTTGGCGCGAAGATATCGAATTTAAGCGCACGGCTTCGCAGGTGGCCCTGGAGCTTCTTTCCAAGGAGCAAAAGGCGTTGCTTTCAGACAAATGTGTCCACATCGATCAATTTATCCGAAAACTTGAAAATCACCGCGGTGTTAAAGAATATGTCAAGCTTTTCACCAAAATCGGCGACGCGGCTTTTACCAAAGCCCCCCAGCAATCCATACTGCCGGAAGGCTATGGATTGCTCACCCCTAAGCACCGGCGGAAAACGGGCTATAAGGAAGCAGGCGAAGGTGACCGGCAAATCCTTATTGAACAGATCGATAAAGTAACCGCAGCCTGCACCTGTTTTGTTTTGCTGGGTGAGCCCGGATCCGGAAAATCCACCACTTTGCGGCGCCTTGCCAGGGATGCGGCTCTGAAATGGCGTGAGGCGCCGTTTTTCGAACCTTTTCCCCTTCTCATCGAGCTGGGCGGGTGGCGAGACAATCCATCTCCTGAAATGCTGATCGAAAAGCATTGGCAGTTTGCCGAGGATATCCACAGCTTGCTTAAAAACGGCCGCGTGCGTCTATACCTGGACGCACTGGATGAAATCATCATCCACCAGCGGCAAAAGGCCAAGGATCTGAGGAAATGGATTTTGAACGGCAATGCACGATTTTTGGTTGTCTCATGCCGTTCAGACCATTATATCGGCGAGTTACAGCTGGGGTTGCCAAGTGCCGACATGCAGGCTTTGAACAATTTGCAGATAGAAGAGTTTGCCCATCGCTATCTGCAGGCCAGCGCCGACGATTTTCTATCCATCGTCATGCCCACGGAAGAGCCGAACAGCGACGCAGAGCGTCAGCAGCTCAGACTGTTACAGAATCCTTATCTGTTGGGTGCACTTATTCACTTGTATGAACGTTCAGGCATTGGCGAGCTGCCAAGCAACAGCGGCCAACTGTTCAAAACACTGACCCGTGCGTTGTGGGCACGGGAGTTGGAGCGCAGCAGACCTGACTGGTGCAGATCCGAAAAGACCTTCGAGGAGAAATATTCGGAAATGGCCAATGTATTAGGACGCCTGGCCTTTAATATGCTCGATGAAAATATCCAGGTGATGGAAGAGCAGTGGGTGCTGCAACAGTTGTCCGGCCAGGCTTTCTGGCGGCCCCTGGAAACCGGAACGGTCCCTTCCAGCCTTGATCTGTTGAAATTGGCCCACGATGCCAACCTTGTCGAATTTAAAGATGGCCAAATCCGTTTCTACCATTTCTCCATGAAGGAATTCTTTGCCGCGTTTCGTCTGGCCCAAGAGAGTTCCTCGGGCAGGCTAGAAGTTCCCCCGGTGGTACAGTACGGGGTTGACGATGATGGCGAAGAGGTCTTTTATCGGTATCCCGGAAAATGGGACCAGGTTGTCATTGCGCTGTGCGGTATCGTTAACGCCAATTCGGTTGTGTCCCATCTCAACCGTTTCAATCCTTACCTGGCGGCCCAATGCATTGCCAGCGGGGCCGACGTCGCGCCCCAAATCCGAAACCAGACCATTGATATCTTACTGAAAGCCTTGCAAACGCCCAAAATTGAAGACAGCAAATGGACAGGCTTAGATTATTTAAATACCGCCAGTCAAATATCCGACGAAAATGAATTAGAAAGCCAGCTATCTAGTTTTATAAGGATTTGGTCCGCCAAAGCCCTTTCCATGATCGGCCCGGCGGTGGCAGACGATTTGCTAATGCTGACCGGTGACAATGATGCGGCCATACGGCTGCAGGCATTGGAGGCCCTGCGGGACATAGGGCCGAAAATTTTGCCCATGATTATCCATACCCTGTCCAATGGGTTAAAAGAGGTTGTTTCCCGAGATGTGCAGACCAACGTCCTGGAATCGTTTTACATCCGGCACCAATCTGCATGGATCAAGGAGATTCAAAGGCTCTCCTTAGAGCATGTTATGTTTTGTGCGGATAGCGTAATAACCGCCCTGATACCGGCTGATGGTTCAGATCTCGACCCGCTTTTTGAATGGCAGTCAATCCTGGAACGCGACGGGGTTGATAAGGATCGAACGGATATCCTGGCATCCATTTCGGCGCACCGCCCGGAGGCACTCGACCAACTGAAGAATAACTACCGGCAAGATGCCAATTTGGATCCCGGCGATCCAGACCATTTCCTGCGTCTGATCATCCTGGGATTGGTCCATGAAAACATTGATGCGGCGCGAAGGGCTTATCACGAAGCGCTTCAGTTGTCGTGCGTTGATGCCGACATGCACCTGAAGACGGGCATTTGGTTCCACCGCTATCAAAACCATGTTGATGCACTCGATGCCTTTAGCCGCGCACTACAGGTGGACCCGCAGAACTACCATGCGAGGGTATTCAAAGCAGTAGTTCATCTCAAACAAGCCTTGTCCGAAAACCGGCATACTGAAGTCGAAGCCGCTGCTGCAGAATTTTCCGAGGCAATGCAGATCGCCCCCGAAAACTCAATGCTATATCTTTTTCGAGGGGATGCATATCATTTATTAAGAGTCTATGGTAAAGCCATTGAAGACTATACAACCTATATCAAGAACCATCCTGAAGATTATAACGGTTATTTCCTCCGCGGCACGGTCTACGCAGCAGAAAAAAGACCGGTCCTTGCAATAGAGGATTTCAGCTGCGCCATCGCCCATTGTCCTGACAATGGTGAGCTGTATTGGAAACGATCGGATGAATTTTTTCGCCTCTTCATGTATAACGATGCCATTGCGGATCTCAGCACCGTTATCCAACACCAGCCGGAAAATATCAAAGCGCGCGCCATTCGAGGTAAGTTATACGAGGCTGTTGGGAATCTCAAGGCCGCCATTGCGGATTACAGCCATGCCATTCAAAACGACGACCAGATTCCGGATCTGTTTAGATATCGAGCACTGGCATACAGCCGGTTAGGCCTTGATCTCAGTGCTATAGAGGATCTCAAGGCCGCCTGTGCCATCGTCCCCCATGACCTGGAGCTATATCAACTTCGGATGGCAACCTATATGCGGATGGGGGCCCTGGATGCAGCATTCGCGGATCTCCGCCGGATCCTCTTATCCCGTCAAAACGACTTCCGTTTTCTGTCCGACATACATAAGCTCTGCCAATACATGGACACTGCCGATCAAGCCATCGCACACATCTCGGACCTTATTGAAAATCATCCAGACAGTGCCGGATTGTACTTCGCAAGAGGCATTATGTTCAGCCATCAAACAGGCGATGTGCAATCGGCGGCTGAAGACTTCCAGTGCGCCATCAATTTGAAGTCGGATGCCCCTTATCCTTATATTAAGCGTGCCGCGTTATACATGGATAAGAATCAATACGAGGCGGCAATCCCCGATTTAGAAAAGCTGAGAACGATCACTCCTTCTGATGCCGAAATAATCCGCCTGCTCGCGTCTGCCTACATCCTCGTGGGAAACTACTCTGCGGCCATCAATGATTTGAACAAAGCCATCCAGCAAAAGGACAATGATCCCGCTTTATATGTGTACCGCGCCCGGGCATACCAAGGACTCCAGAAATACCAAAAAGCACTGAAAGATCTTCAGCGCGCCCGGTCCTGCGATCCCAGTGCTGGTTCCTATCTCGCGGCTCGGATTCAGGTGTATGCAGCCAGCAACGACATCGAGACGGCATTGGCCGACATAGTCGTTTCGATTGAAAAGCGCCTGGATCAACCCGGCTTTCTTGCTCAAATTCCAGAGTTGTACCGAGCCATCGGCAGACTCGATTCAGCCCCTGGGCATGTCTCCGCCCTCATCAAAAAGCACCCAGATAGCGCCGGGGCTTACTTCGTCCGGGGACTGCTTTACAACTTCGGTCCGGGGCCCGCCGAAAAAGCCAATGAGGATTACAGCAAAGCCATTGCGTTGAATCCTATGGTTGCTGAGTTCTACCAGTACCGCGCCGTACTCTACCATCTTCAAAAACGTTTAGAGGATGCCATCGCGGATTATAATCGAATCCTCAATCTGAAACCGGACAGTCTCGAAGCATTGTTATATCGGGGCATCCTGTTGTTGAGTATCGGCAGATACAAAGCCGCCCTGGTGGTTTTCAGCCGTGCCCTTCAGCTTGACCCCCGGAGTCCTCTCCTGTTGAGCTACCGTGCCGAAGTTTATTCCCGGCTGGAAATATACCATAAGGCTCTTGAAGATCTGGAAAACGCCTGTCGACTCGATCCTGATCAAATGGATTACCATTTGCATCGAATGAGGATCTACAGGCAACTTGACGATCAGGATGGGGCCATGAATGCAATCCGCCAAACGCTGACAGCACAGCGAGAAAATTATAGCTTTCTTGCCGACGCCATGAGACTCTACGAAGCCGTTGGAAAACTGTCTCAGTCACCCGCCCACCTCTCAACATTGATCGATGAACATCCGAAATGCGCCGGTTTATATTTCGCCAGGGCAACGGCCTATTTTATGGGAACAGGTGATCCCCGTAAAGCAATCAAGGACATCGGTGAAGCAATCAGTCTCAAAGATGACATCGCTCTTTTTTACAGTGTAAAAGGAGATATGCACTACTTTCTGGGAGACCTGCAAGCCGCAATCGAATCCTATGCATCAGGTATCGAGTTAAAAGAAAACGATCCGGTTATTTACTATCGGAAGGCCCAATATGAACGTTGCTTTTTGCAAAATGAAAGCGCTTTGCGCGATTGCGCGATTGCGCTGAAATTGTCTTCGCAGGATCCACTGTATCATGCTGGGCATGGACACGTTCTGGCAGATCTTGAAAATTTCCAGGGCGCCCTTGAATCTTATACCCATGCGATCGGGTACGATGATCGAAATGGCGAACTTTACCATTTCCGTGCTCTGGCTTTTCTCGATATGGGTGATTTAGACGCCGCTTTTGCCGATCTTAAAATCGCCGAAGATATGACATCATCAAACGAGGTGTTTATCTGCTATTCGAAGTTATGGGTCAGCCTTGTGTATCTTTTAAACGGCCAGGAGAATCGGTTCAACCAATACCACCGGGAAGCAGTTAGTCTGACTGACGCTGTTTCCGATACGGTTGAAAAAAGCAGGCTGCTTGCGCTCCTTTCCATTTTAATGGGCAATGACCAGAGGGCACGCCAGCATTGTGAAGATATCTTAACCGGTATGCCGGCTGTCCATCACATCGTGATGCACCTCAGCCATTTGAGGCGCCTCAAAAGACTTCTTACGAACCAGTCCGACGTGTGTACTTTGGTCGAATGGTTCGAAAGTCGAGTCTGCACACCGAGCACAGAATCAACAGACATACGGTCATCAGGATAATTTACACATAGCAACAAGCTGGTTCTGGGGTGGGTCTGCACTTGATCCCGCGAAAATGAACGGCTATTTTCGATAAATTGTGATAAAATTATTCTAATGAATCAGGCGGCATGCGCAAAAAGGCCGACAGCGATAATCAGGTGCCGGCCTTGGTCGAGTCAGCTGTGTTCTCTTTGGGAACAACCCATCGTTGCACTCTGCCATTATGATTCTAACTGAATACCTTGCTTCGACACTCTGCGGTTCCTTGTTCGATATTCGATATCCCATTGCAGCACCTCCGCTCAATGGCATAGCCAGTGCACGATAACCTGGCCCTGAGGACCAGGTCTTATGATGCAATAAACAGGTCATAGGTCCGGGTTTCGGGATCCTTGGCCGCCATGACGCCTTCCGGATCCACCGCCAGGACGGCGACAGCCACCTTGATGCCGCAAATGGTTTCGCGGGTTAAATGTCCGCCCAGCGTAACGACGGTCTCCTTTTCGACCATGGAGGCGGAAAAGTGGGCGTGAACGTGTGTCGCCCCGCTCTGCTCAGAAGCCACCCATCCGGTGAGCGATACGAGTTCCATGGGCCGGACAACCTCCAGATAAAGACGATCCTGTGGTTTTACAGGGAAATCGACGGGAAAGTGCTTCAGATTCCGAAACACCGCTCTTTCCAAGGCCCCCAGACCGGAGACGATCACCCCGGCGCGGATTTTCTCGGATGCCGCCGCTGCTTCGATGGCCCTGAGCAGGGATGTACCCGGTTTTGCCCTGAACTGAACTACCCGCTGGATCTGCTGGCTGCCGACGTTGGATAGCAGGTTCATAGCGTATGGTCTCCTTTCCGCAGCTTTGGCTTACTCACGAGACTGCTCCATGGCGTTTTTGACCAGGGCGGCATAGCGGTACACCACGTGGACGAATTTACCATAGGGCATGGTGATGAAAAGCGCCAGAACAAAACCGAGATGGACGGACAGTAAGGACCCCATGGCCGGCGTGGCCCTCAAACACAGCAGCAGCAGTCCGGTGAAGCTCGTGAGCAGCAGCAGCGTGGTGAATACCACATCCATGCCCAGCGTTTCCGGCGAAGCCGGTTTTTTGTCCATCTTCCGCTTAAGGTAGAGCATCCCGCCGGTACCGGCCGTTAAAGCCAGCCCTCCCATGGTGCCCAGAAGAACGGGCCAGCTCCAGAAGGGATAGGGCGCCGGTATATGCCTGAAGTGGTCGTAGAAAAAGGCGACGGTTGTCGAAGCCAGGCAGAGCATGAACCCGTAAAAGACCGCGTGATGAAAATTGCGGCGAATCATGCTGAAGCGATGGTCGGGATAGTTGCAGCCATGGCCGCCGCCATCCAGATATTTGAGTCTCAGCACATCCCATACCGCCTTCATGTGGGCCGGCCGGCATTTCAGTGACCGGGTTGTTTCGCCGGCGGCGCGCCAGAGATTGGTGAAGCCTTTGCATAGGCCGAACACCAGCAGTACGGCAATGATCGAAAAGGGAACCACCATGGCGGCATAAGGAATGACCCGGTAGAACGCGCCGTCGCCGGTGTGGGCGGCAAAAAGAACGTCGCCCCCCTGGAACAGAAGGGTCAGCAACAGGACCAGCGTAACGGCCAGCGCCGCTATCAAAGAGACGATGAGGCCGTTATTCTGGAAAAACCCTTGCATCGCCTTTGGCCAGCTGCATTCCCGGTAGGTCTCCTGTCTGAGGGCCGCCAGGGTACGGGGTACATTCACATTGAATTCATGGGGCGGCGCATACTGGCAGGCGTAATAGCACCCGCGGCAATTGTGGCACAGGTTGGCCAGGTATTTCAGGTCCTGATCGGTGAACGTGCGCCGCAGTTCCATGGCTGGAAAGACGGCGCAAAAACCTTCACAATAACGACAGGCGTTGCATATGGTCATTACCCGGTTAGCTTCTTTTAAGCGTGTCGACGACATATCGCACCGCCTCCTTTCCCGCGATTCGACCGAACACCGTACCGATGGTCATACCGAAACCGGCCATGTATCCCTGTCCAAGAATGTTGCCCGCCATGATCTCGCCGGCCGCGAAGATGTTGGGCGACGGCGTATCATCCAGCATCATCACCTGGGCACGCCGGTTGACGGTCACGCCGAGGTAGGTGAAGGTGATCCCCGGCCGCAAGGGATATCCATAGAACGGCGGCGTGTCCAGGGGGCATGCCCAGTGGGTCTTGGGCGGTTCCAGATCCCTGGTTGCGCAGGTATCCAGTTCAACCGGATCGAAATTGCCGGGTTGCACTGCTGCGTTGAATTTCTCCACAGTGGTTTCCAGAGCGGCCGCATCGAGATCCAGCTTTTCGGCCAGCCCGCCGATGGAATCGGCTTCGATGGGTGGAAATACCGACGGCATGAACAGATCGATGGACTTGGCGTCGATGATGGAATAGGCGATCTGGTCAGGCTGGCCGGCCACCAAACGCCCCCATATGGCGTAGCGTTTCGGCCAGAAATCCTCCCCTTCGTCGTAAAAGCGCTCGGCGTGCTTGTTAACGACGATACCGAAGACGACGCAGTCCAGGCGGGTGACGATACCGCCGTCGAATTTGGGCGCCCGGGCATCGATGGCCACGGCATGACACTGGCGCGGATCACCCACGGGTTTGGCGCCTTTGTCCAGCAAAACGCGCAGCATCACGCCTTTATCGTAGGGCGTGCCGCGAATAATGAAGTTGTCGGCGGCCGCGCCCCAATGCTTCTTCAACCAATCGAGATTGGCCTGAAATCCGCCGGAAGCCACCACCACCGCGTCAGCCTCCACGCGCTTCAGGGAACCTTGATATTGAAAGGTTGCCGAGGTAAAAAGACCGTCCCGGACGGCAAGATCCACCACTTCCGCCTGGTAAAGGATTTTGACGCCGATTTTTTCGGCGAAGGCATAGTACCCGTTCATCAAGCCCTTGCCGCCGCCGAGGAAAAATGCATTGGTGCGCGACAGATGTAGTGTGCCGCGCATGGAGGGCTGAAACTTGCAGCCGTGTCGCGTCATCCATGCACCGATGTTGTTGGACTCACGGATGGTGAAACGGGCCAGCGCCGGGTTGGTCTTTCCCCCGGTGACCCGCATGAGATCGTCCCAGAATTCCGCTTCACGGTAAGGACCTGTCAGATAGCGATTGCCGCTTTCATGCAGATACCGCAAATTACGCGTATGACGGCTGTTGCCCCCCCTGAACGCAAAGGGCGCACTTTCCAACAGCAGAACGCCGGCACCGGCTTCCCTGGCTGTCATCGCTGCGCACAAGGCGGCATTGCCGCCCCCCACCACAATGATGTCAAACCGGCGGGATAGATCAGCGGCAGATCCATCATCTCTATTTTTGGTGTCCAAGCGGATTTCCTCCCTTTGGTCATCTAGACACAATCTTTAAAGCACACACCACCGCACTTACAATATACATACCAGAAAAATCCTGCTTCCCCTCCCGTCAAGGGAGGGGGAACTTTCGGACTTTTTACGCATTCATCAACGCGGTTATCTTAAGACGCAACTTTTGGTTTTCGATTTTTGAAATTCCTGTTGCCGTCATATGCAATAAAGATGGCCATTAAACAACTGCGACGGCAAACCATTGATGCCCGGTCGGCACGCAGGCCGGCCCTGTTCTGAAACATGACGCTGGCAGCAGTGGTTTGCCGGCTAAGGGCGGGTACGGAGCCCCGCCCTACGAAAACCATCTGCATTGCTGAAATGCCGGTAATAACGTAGGGCCGGCCTCAGCGCCGGCCGGTTTTAAGCTTAAGCGTGTGGGGATAAACCCCATAAGCGCTAACTTGTCCTGAATATCTTACAGATGGCATTTCAGCTCAACAGCATCGGAAAGAAAGATGAACGTCCAACATCGAACGTCCAACGTCGAAGTATGCATAAGGTGGTATGCTGTCGATTCATAAAATGGCGGCGCGCAGCGACCTCATCATTCGACGTTCAATGTTGATGAATTCGTAAAAAGTCCAAATGTAGCTCTGGTCGTCATTCCGGCGAAGGCCGGAATCCAGTATTATCAGGCAGTTCTGGACTCCGGCCTTCGCCGGAGTGACGTGCTGAGAGACTTTTTACGAAGTCATCAATGTTCAACGTTCGATGTTCGATGTTCCTTTTTTCAGTTCCTTTTGGGTAAAAATAACTTAGCGCTTATGGGGATAAACGCCGCCCGCAGAACGGCTTTTTCAACCAACTTGAGCTTTATGGAAAACCGGGTTCATCAATATTTACAATTGTGTAAAGCCGGCCTGAAACCATATGTTTCATCATTGTTACGATTTGTCGTAACATTATGTTTCCGGCAATATGGAAAATGTTCCGATTGACGGCGCCGGTGAGATTCAACGGCTTTTCATTGCCAAGGACGCGATTGCTTGTTTTCAAACCGGGTGCTATACCCCCGGTTACAAGCGCAACGATTAAAACACGGACGTGTTTTTGGCTCGGGGGTATCGTTCAAAAAAATAAAACCAATCCCAAACCCGGTGGAGGATTGGGATATGGGACTTATCTCTCATATTCCGGAATCCCGATGAGGTCAGCCATGAAGCATTCAATTGATGATCATTTGGTGGTTATCGGCAAGATCCGCTCGGTGCTGACGCGGATCGACATGTGCCCCAAGCAGGCTAAAGAGGGGGCGCCCAACGCAACCGTCGAAATCCGGCCCGAATATGCGTCGGCCCTGCAGGGTATTACGGCGGGATCCGAACTATTGATCCTGACATGGCTTCATCTTGCGAACCGGGATACCCAGCTGGTTCATCCCCGGGGAAATCCGGACAACCCGCTCACAGGGGTTTTTCTGACAAGATCCCCGGACAGGCCGAATCCCATCGGCCTGCACCGGGTAACCGTCCTGGCCGTCGATGGGCTAACCCTTCATGTTTCCGCCATCGAGGCACTCGATCAAACCCCGGTCATCGACATCAAAAAAGCCGTCAAAAATGATCGCTAGGCGGTGCGCCTCGACAGCAACGCTGTAGAAAAATGACGGCCCATCACTTCCCGGCATGCACCTCTTCAATTGTCATGCCGCCGCTATAACGGGCACACATATTTTTGTTCCACGACCCGCGTCCCCCACTGCTCTCCCTCTTTTTGACAATCCAGATGAAATCCGTGCTTCTCGTAAAGATGGCGGGCGGCATCCAAGCCCTCAAAGGTCCAAAGGTAGACTTTTTTGAAAGCGGCCGTTCGACAGAAGCCCATGGCATGGTCAACAAGGCGGTTGCCAAGCCCTCGCCCCACAAGGTGTTCGGCAACAATGAACCAACGCAGATGCGCCCCTTCCTGGTCGGCTTTGAAGCCGTCGATCACAATACCGCCTTCTATGCGCCCGCTTTCTATAATATGCCAGATACCATCCCGACCCTCTTTGAATCTGCTTGAAAATTCCGCCAACTCCCGCGCCACTTTGGCCTCGAAATAGACCCCGAATCCCCAATGCCGGCTGTAATAATCGGCATGCAGTTCGGTGATGCGGCCGATGGTGCCGGGAACGTAGCCTTGGGTAATTGAGACATTCATTCCAATTCTCCGAGACGGTATTTCGAGCCGATTCGAATCATTTAGAGAGCATTTGTTTGCCGTTTTTAGTGAGCGCGCCCTCCAAAAAAAGGCACGTAATCATCTCATAAGCTTGTTGAGTCGTAAAAGGGAAGTTGTTCAACGCATTGGTATCGATAAGCACCTCAGTCATTTTAGTGTACAACATCAACACAAAATCGATATGAATATCATCCCGAATCAGCTGTTGTTGAACGCCTTCTGCAAACAAAAATCGGTAGTATTTGTCCAGCCTACGCTCTCTCGCTTTTTCGTAACGCCGCCAAAGTTGCGGTGTATGAATACGCAAATCGTTGAAGAAGGGGCGCTGAACGCGGGTCAGTACCTGACAGGTGTATGCGGTGACCTCTTCGAGCTTTTTCCTGAAATCAGCGCTTTTGTCCATCACGATGCAATGCAGTTTGTCATCAACCTGCTCGTTAAATTCATCCATCAGCGCTTCCACAACGGCTTCCTTTGATCTGAAATATTTGTAGATGGTGCTTTTGCTGGTCCTTAAGGTCGTCACCAAATCCGATATGGTAACTTTTTGGAATCCGTCTGTGAAAAAGATGTCTGCCGCTGCAGAAAGAATCTTCTGACGTACATTTTTATTAGGAGGTCTTGGCATATGTGTACCATATTAGTTTTTTTATTACTATAATAATTTACCACCAATGTCAAGGGAGCGGAACCATCGAGCCCTTTGACTTTACTCAGTCACGCTTATTTGATTGATTTTACGCGAATACCGGAAAGCGAAATGCCTTGAAACGCCGTTTCCCGGCTTTCCCCTTCCATCATGGACATCACTGGGGATCACCTTCCCTTTTGGCGCGCCGACCTCCGAATGCGCTGATAATCCTGGTGCCGGCAATGACGCTGCCGCCGTGGGAAACGCCTTTGGGTATGACATATTCATCGCCGGGTGATAAGGGGATTTCCTCATCATCGATCAACAGCGTATAAGCGCCTTGAATGACGGTGATATACTCGTCATAGGCATGCCGGTGCGCTTCCGAAAATGCGTTCTCATGGCAGGTCCAAATCACCACCTGACTGCCATCGGCACCGTCGTATAAAAATCCCTCAACGCCTTCGGTGTGCTGCGATTTAGGGGCAACTTTATTGGCATGATTCCGCATAAATTCAGGAAAAAAATCCATGATACCTCCTGTTGGCGATGGCGCCCCTGCGGGTATTTTTTTGCTTAACATTGATGAAATCGTAAAAACTCTCTCAGCACGTCCATCCGGCGAAGGCTGAAGTCCATAACTGCCTGATAATACTGGATTCCGGCCTTCGCCGGAATGACGACCAGAGCAACATTTGGTCTTTTTACGACTTCATCAACATTAACTTGATCATCAATTCATGATTTTACAAGTATTATTTGAAATCGAGGAAAAAGGAGGTTTTCTGCAAATAAGAGAGGGGTCGGTGAGTTTACCCTGAATTTGGACATAGCCTGGGGATCGAGCTGCTCCCGCGCCCTTTAATCATTAGAAGAGGCACCACAGCATTCAAAGCCCAATGTCAAAGCCCAAATGTCGAATGAAGGTATTCTTCCGATTTTATGTTTATTCGGCCCCCATCCGCCATTTGGCATTTGGATTTAAAACCGGGCCCAGTATTATCCATCGCTTCTGGGCTCCGGCTTTCGCCGGAGCGACGGAGTGTAGACTTTTTACAAGTTCATCAAAAACAATTAATGCCTTTCCGGAAAGGGCCGCCGGCCGCCGAGGTCGTAGATGTAGACCGCTCCGGCATCTTCGTAACCCGCCAACGAGGATTGGTCGGCCCCGATGGCCAGCCATGCGCCCCTGAAAGGATCCATGGCCAGACACTGTCCGAATTCATCGTCTTCCAGCACATCGTCAGGCAAAATGGTCTGATCCAGGTGCCACCGGCCGCTCCACCGGTCATAGGCAAACGTATAGGCCATGCCCGTATCGGTTCCCATATCGGTGTCGGCCCGCCTGGCCGATACGGCGATACGGTTGCGCTTTAAGGAATTGATGGCCAGGGCAAAGCCGAACTGGTCCTTTTTTTTACCGGCCGGCGGCGCCAGCTTCTGCTCCAGCATCCATCCCCCATCAGCACGATTCGGACGGTAGACATAGGCAGCGCCTGTATCCGCACCGGCCTGGGTGTCTGCATCCCTGGCGCCCACTACCAGCAGGTCGCCCCGCATGGCCAGGGATTGGCCGAAATAGTCACGGTCTTGCCCGTCCACAGGGGTTAAAACCTGATTGATCCGCCAGGTGCCGTATCCGGCGCCGCGGCAAAACAGAAAAACCGCCCCGGTCCCGAGGGCCTCCCGGCTGCCCACCGCCAGGCGGCCGCCCACGGCGGGGTCGTAGGCCACGGCCCGGCCGAATTCATCTCCGTCCTGCCCATCGGGGTCCACAAGCTTTTGTTCCTGCGACCATTGCCCCTTTCCGGGCTTATGGCGGTATACATAAACCGCACCGGTATCGGCCATAACGGTGCTGTCGGCAAAACGTGCGCCCACCATCACCCGGTTCGGGCCCGCGGCCACGCTGCGGCCGAATTCATCTCCGTCCGATCCGTCCAAAGGCTCCACCTTGGCGGTTTCGACCCACCCGCGTCGGCGCCCCTGCCATTTATAGACGTAGGCGACTCCGGAGCGCGAACCGTTTGCATTGAGGCCCGATCGGGCCCCCACCACCAGGCGGTTGCGCCACAACGCCATTGATTCGCCGAATTCATCCCCCGCACCGCCGTGCAGAGGGATCAGCTTTTGGACAAAGGCCCATCGGCCGTCGGTCTGCCTGCGATAAACGTACACGGCGCCGCCGTCTTCACCGGCAAAGGTGTCGGCGAATTTGGCGCCCACCGCCAGCCACCGGCCGTCCGTCGCCATTGCAAAACCGAACAGATCGCC
>JASFER010000115.1:0-17346 GCA_050124755.1 Desulfobacteraceae bacterium | reverse complement strand
AATGGTGGAGGCGGCGGGAGTCGAACCCGCGTCCGAAAACATTCCACTCTGGCGTCTACATGCTTGTCCTGACGATTAAATTTCGCTGATCCGAGGCTCCATCAGGCATGAGGCTGGGAACGCTATCCTGTTAAAAATTCGCCCGTGCTTTAACAGGCATGGGGCACGAACTATCCTGCTAGTCGACGTCCTTGCCGGTTCCGCAGGAAGGAAAGGGCAGGACGGCAGCTGCTTACGCAGCTACGGCATATTCATAATCGTCTGCGATTACGTTTAGGTCCTATCAAGGGTACGAGTCGATAGGCACTCGGCATGCAACCAGCGCTTCTTTGTCCCCGTCGAAGCCGTTTCGCCCCCATATCCAGACTTGATGGTGAAGTGCTGCGTTTCTTTTTAAAGAGCTATTGGGGAAATTGAAAATAAGGGATATATGGCCAGTTGTCAATTGAATTAGGGCATATATGGTACATGTTTTTAGAAGGTGGTTTCTGGTTTGTGGTTTTTGGTTTGTTGTTGGAGGACCTTATAGAGACTATTCAATTCATTTTTTGGATAAAAGGCTTGACATATGCATATGTGTGCATTAATGATTTATTCATGATTTCGAATGATGCCATAACCGGGGAAGCATGCCTTAATGATCTGGTGGAGAATTTCGATGCGCGGTTTTTCAAAACGTTGAGTGAGCCGGTGCGGTTGGATATTCTGCGGTTTTTGATGCTCAACGGGCGTTCGGATATCGGGACCATTGCCGAGCACATGCCCCAGGACCGGTCGGTGGTGTCGCGGCATCTGAATCTGATGCACGAGGCCGGGATCTTGAATTGCGAGAAGGAGACGCGTTACGTCTTCTATGAGATCAACGGCAAGAACTTTATCGACAAGTTGGAGGCCATTACCGGCAGGATTCGCAGGTGTATGGAGGTTTGCTGTCCGGAGTGCTGCAAGTAGGGCGGCAAAATTTTTTATCAATAAGTATGCATTTAGGTGCATATGCACACAACAGCAGAAAAGGAGGTTGTCATGCAGATTGATGAACAAGAGCGCATTCGCGCAGCGGTACGTGAACGTTATGCCAAGGTGGCCTTTGGCCGTGGTGGAGATGGAGAACAAGAGCGTGAGGGGCCGGGGCGGTGCTGTGGCTCGGATGCGCCGTCTGCGTCCGTTGCATCCGGCGGTTGCGGTTGCGGGACGTCCGCTGCCGGTGCTGAATCCGCCGGACGGTTGCAAGAGTTGTTGGGCTACGATGCCCGGGATCTGGCCGGGGCGCCGGAAGGGGCCAATCTGGGACTGGGGTGCGGCAATCCGGTGGCGCTGGCATCCTTGAAGCCCGGGGAGACCGTGGTGGACCTGGGCAGCGGCGGCGGGTTCGACTGCTTTCTGGCTGCGGAGCGGGTCGGCTCCCTGGGCCGGGTGATCGGCGTGGACATGACGGCGGAGATGGTGGCCAAGGCGCGGCGCAATGCCGAAACGGCCGGGATTGCCAATGTGGTCTTTCGGTTGGGCGAGATCGAGCATCTGCCGGTGGCGGACGGCAGTGCGGACATCATCATTTCCAACTGCGTGATCAACCTGTCGGTGGACAAGGCGCAGGTTTTTCGCGATGCCTTCCGGGTGCTCAAACCCGGCGGGCGGTTGGCCGTATCGGATATCGTGGCCGTTAGGCCGCTGCCGCCGGAGATCCGGAAAGATCTGGCGCTGGTGTCGGCCTGTGTGGGGGGCGCGTCCACGGTGGCGGAGACGCGCGCCATGCTCGAGAATGCCGGGTTTGTAGACGTTCGCATCGAGGCCCACCACAAGAGCGGCGAGGCCATCGATGCCTGCGCGCCGGGAAGCGAAGCGGGGCGCTATGTGATGTCGGCTTACATGCAGGCATATAAACCTGAACGGTAAGGCGCGCGCAGATGCTTTTCAACAATGAAGCGGGGCGCCTCGATGGAGGCGCCTCCTCAGAAGGAGGATTGTAATGACCATTTTCAATGCATGCTGCCGCTCTTTTCGGGGCAGTGATGTAAAAGCACCTTTGGATGCGGTGATCCCCCAGGAGAAGATCGGGCCGCTGTACGACAGGATCTCCCGCTTTTACGATGTGTGGGGCCGGTTGACCGAATCAAAAGCCAGGGAACGGGCCCTGGCGCTGGCCCACATCCGGGACGGGGCCACCGTTCTGGAGGCGGCGGCAGGAACCGGGCTGGCGTTTGAGCGCATTGTGCGGCGGAACCCGAATGGCCGGAATATCGGTATCGATCTGTCCGAGGGTATGCTGGCCAAAGCGCGCCGGCGGCTTTGGCGGGCGGGTTTGCACAACTATGCGCTTTTCCAAGGTTCGGCCGCCGCCCTGGAGCTGGCTTCGGATTCGGTGGATGTGCTGGTGAACAACTACATGTTCGATTTGATTCCTTTTAAAGAGATGGGGCCGATGCTGGAAGAGTTCAGGCGGGTCCTCAAGCCCGGCGGCAGGCTGGTGTTGGTCAATATGACCCGGGGGCGCGGCATGGGAAGCGGATTGTACGAGCGGCTCTACCGCCTTTTTCCAAGAGCCATGGGCGGGTGTCGCGGGGTGGCGCTTGCCGGGCGGCTGGAGCGGTCGGGGTTCGAGGTGCGGCGTCGGGAGTATGTGCGCCAGATGTTGTTTCCCTCGGAGGTGATTCTGGCTGTGAAGGCTTGGAAGGAAGGCTCGTTATAGGGGCGATGCGTTGTGGCCCCCTCCCCTTGATCCCCTCCCGCAGGGGGAGGGGAAAAGCAGGCGGACGAGTTGATGACAGGTGTGGGGTTATGCCCCATAAACGCTTAATTAAGAATAGCGATAAACCAATCTCTATGCAGGATATCGGATTTCATACCAGGCCGCTCTATGCAGGATATCGGATTTCATGCCAGGCCGGCGCGGAGGCCGGCCCTACGCTAATCACTCCGGTCGTTGGCGTTAGGGGTTTTCGTAGGGTCGGGCTCTGTCCCGACCGGTTCAGAAGGTGGTATCAGCGAAACCTAAAAAACCGCTAACTATCCTTATTTGAGCGTTTATGGGGTTATGCCCCCTCTCCGCCTACGGCGAAGCCGCTGGGGCCCAGGCCGGTGGCCGAGGGGGTGCCGGCGATTTTGGCCAGGTAGGTGTCGCCGAGTTTTTTGATGTGGGCGTCCACGTCGTCGAAATAGTTGTAGTGGATCTGCTCCTCGTCGATGATGGTTTCGAAGAGTTTCATGCTGACGCTGTCGCCGTTGTCGCGGCAGACCAGCAGGAACTGGTTGTAGGTGTCGATGGTGTCGTCTTCAAGGTCGGCGTCGAAGGAGAAGATGCTTTCGACTTTCTGGCCCTTTTTAATCACCTCGTCGTAGCCGGTGACCGGTTCACCGTCCAGCTCCTTGATGCGTTCGGCAAACATTTCCGCATGGCGCATCTCATCGATGGCGATGAGTTTGACTTTACCGGCCAGCTCGCCGTAGTCCATGTCGTCCAGATTGTAGTGCTGGTTCATGTATTGGATGATCGCCCGCAGTTCCATGGCACGAGCTTTGTTGAGTACCTCGATGACTTTTTTTCGGCGTGTTTCTTTTGATGCTTTGGCCATTGTTTCCCTCCCTCTAGTTGATTGGTGGTTGCGTGTTTAATGAAATTTGTGTGCCCCTGGGTTTATTTACACCCTATATTTTAAGAATTCTTTAATAAACGGCATCCGCGGCCGAAGGCCGTTCCTGCAATTATATAATTGATGGACGATGGTTTTTCGGGAAATTGGATTGAGTCTGTTTATAGGATTATAGGAGCGGGGCCTTTTTGGCAAGACCCCGGGTTTTAGGCTATGGTTTTTAGGCTTAATAAAACTTTTGGGTTTCATGGGTTGCCATTACAAGACCCGGTGCGGATAGCCACATGAACAATGGGCGTTTATGCTCAAATCGATGTTGATAACCGGCCGGCGCGGAGGCCGGCCCTACGAAGAGATGTTGATAACCGGCCGGCGCGGAGGCCGGCCCTACGAAGATCTGTGCGTTTTCAAACGACCGTATTCGATGTCGATATCGTTGACTGCTGTGTGGCTGCCTATTTATACTCTTTGCGCTGGCGTTCCAGGTCGCGTTTTTCGTCCCGGCGGCGGATGGTTTCGCGTTTGTCGTGCTTGCGTTTGCCTTTGGCCAGGCCGAGCAGGACTTTGACTTTGCCTTCACGGAAATAGAGGCGCAGGGGGATCAGGGCGTAGCCGCGTTCGTTGAGTTTGCCGGTGAGTTTTTTGATCTCGTGTCTGTGCAGCAGCAGTTTGCGCACCCGCAGGGGATCGTGGTTGTCGTAGTAGGCAAAGGGGTAGGGGCTGATGTGCATTTGATGCACCCAGGCTTCGCCCTTTTTGATTTTGGCGTAGGCGTCTTTCAGGTTGGCGCGCCCCTGGCGCAGGGATTTGACCTCGGTGCCTTGGAGCACCAGGCCGGCTTCCATGCGGTCTTCGATGAAATAGTCATGGCGCGCTTTGCGGTTTTCGGCGATGATTTTAATATGATCTTTAGCCACGTCGGCTTACTCCCAAAGGTCGTGTTGGTTGACTAGCAGATCGCCGTAGGTGTCGTTGACCAGGGTTTCGATCTGATCGATGATGGTCAGCTGCAGCACTTTTTCCACAAAGCCTCGGCACTCTTGATCATCCAGGGCGCGAATGGCGTTTTTGACCACGGGTATGGCTTGGGAGTTGGTGCTCAGTTCTTTTAATCCCAACCCCAGCAGAATGGGCAGGTAGAGGGGTTCGCCGGCCATTTCACCGCACATGAACACCGGGATGTTGTGGTTGCGTCCGGCATCGGCGGTGATTTTGATCAGGCGGATCACCGCCGGGTGCAGGGGGTTATATAGATGGGCCACGTGACGGTTGGTGCGGTCGATGGCCATGGTGTACTGGATCAGGTCATTGGTGCCGATGCTGAAAAAGTCCACCTCCTTGGCCATGGCATCGGCCATGATGGCGGCCGAGGGCACCTCGATCATGACGCCGATCTGGATCTCCTTTTCATAAGGCAGCCCGTCTTTGTCCAGGGAGGCTTTCACTTCCGCCAGGATGCGTTTGGTTTCCCTGATTTCATCGATACGCGATATCATGGGCAGCAGGATGCGGACCTGCCCGTAGGCGGAGGCCCTGAGGATGGCCCGTAACTGGATTTTGAACACTTCCGGCTTGTTGAGGCAGTAGCGGATGGCACGCAGGCCCAGCACCGGATTGATTTCGTCGTCTTCGCTGGTGTAGGCTACGGCTTTGTCGCCGTTGATGTCCAGGGTGCGGATGGTGACCGGTTTGTCCGGCATGACGTCCACCACGTCTTTGTAGTGTTCAAAGAGCTCTTCCTCGTCGGGAAAGTACGACCGGCTCATGTATTGAAATTCGGTGCGGAACAGTCCGATGCCGTCGCCCCCTTTGTCCAGGACCGCCACCACCTCTTCGGGCAGTTCGATGTTGCCCATCACCGAAAGCCGCAGGCCGTCTTTGGTCTGGGCCGGCAGGTGGCTGATGCGGGCATAGGCGGCGCGGCGTTCTTCATACGCGGTTTTGCGGCGTTCGGCTTCGATGAGGGTGCTGTCGCTGGGATTGATCACCACCACGCCGGCTGTGCCGTCGACGATGATGATGTCGTCGTTCTTGATGATATGGGTGGCGTTTTCCAGGCCCAGCACGGCCGGAATCTCCAGGCTGCGGGCGATGATGCTGGTGTGGGACGCACGGCTGCCGCCGGCGGTGACGAACCCCATGATGCGTTCCAGCTGAATCTGGCTGGTTTCGGCCGGGGAGAGATCTTTGGCCACCAGGATGACGCGTTTGTTGATGGCGCCGATGCTCAGGCTTTCCGCGCCCACCAGATTGTTGAAGATGCGGTCGGAGACATGCAGGATGTCCTCGGCCCGATCCCGCAGGTAGGGATCGTTCATGCTTTCAAACATTGGCTTGATGGCCGATACCACTTTTTTAAGAGCCCACTCGGCGTTGATCAGCTCCTTTTCGATGGTCTCGATGGTGCGGCCATAGAGCATTTTATCTTTGAGCAGCACGGCGTGTGTCTCGAGGATCTGGGCGTGTTGGCGCAGCTCTTCAGGGGTTTCGTTGATGATCTTGCGCAATTCATCCGAGGCTTTCTTGACGGCGGCTTTAAACCGCTGTTTTTCGGCGGTGAGCTTATCTTCGGCCACGGGGTATTTGGGCACGACCGCCACGCCCTCCTTGTCCACCAGGTATGCCTTGCCGATGCAGATACCCGGCGATCCGCCGATTCCTCTTATGATCGTCTCTTTTTGTGAATGGTCCTTCAATGGGCTATTCTCCAAAACCGCCGGCAAACAGTTGGACGATGCTGTTGAGCGTATCCAGGTCTGCCGCCCGTTCAATTCTTACTGTCACCTGATCCCCTTTGGCTGCCGCCAGGGTCATGATGTCGATCACTTGCTTGGCATCCACCCGCTCGGACGCGAATTCGAGCCATACATTGTTTTGGGCTTTCTGGGCCGCCTTGGCCAGTTTGGCTGCCGCACGGGCATGCAATCCCAATTCATTTACAATGGTTACATCGCGCCGTAGTGGTTCCGAGGTTGCTGTCATCAAAGGTCAAACCTGAAAAGAGGTTGTGCGGACGCAAACAAGTAAAACCGTATAGCTACCATTCCCTTTCTTGCATGTCAATGGTGATGAATTCATAATAAGTATGAAAACGCCCTCTGCCTTGACGGGAAAGCGTTGGGGGGAGGGTGAATACAACAGGATTGTAACTGTTTACAGCCCCCCCCCTCAATCCCCTCCCGCAAGGGGAGGGGAAGTAAGTCTTTTAAAAAGTTCGTCAATGGTGTTTCTCAGATGGCATAGTTAACGGGCCTGGGGCAAGGGGGTGATTGCCGCCATTCAACGGTTGCGGTAATGCATGACTTATTGATATATTCGATGTGATTTTGGATAGTTTTACCACGTATACATAGAGTTGATTTTACAGGAGGCCTATGGAAAGGCAATTTTTAATCGACGATTTCAAGCTTGGCGAATCTTGGCGATTGTTCAAGATTTTGGGGGAATTCGTGGAGGGTGTTGAAGCGCTGCACGAAGTGGGACCGGCGGTGAGCATTTTCGGCTCCGCCCGTACAAAGCCGGGCGACCCGGTCTACCAGCAGGCACGGCAGATTGCCGCGGCATTTGCCAGGGAGGGCTTTGCCGTCATTACCGGCGGCGGCGGCGGTGTAATGGAGGCGGCCAACAAGGGGGCCACCGAAGCCGGGGGCAACTCCGTGGGGCTGAACATCAAGCTGCCCTTTGAGCAAAAACCCAACGAATTTGCCAATGTCCAGGTTGAGTTCAACTATTTTTTTATCCGCAAAGTGATGTTCATGAAATATGCAGCCGCCTACATCGGACTGCCGGGCGGTTTCGGGACCTTGGATGAGATATTCGAGGTGATGACCCTGATCCAGACCCGGCGCATCAAACCCTTTCCCGTGATCCTGGTGGGCAGCGCGTACTGGAACGGGCTGCTGGATTGGATCAGGGCCCGCCTGCTGGACGGCGGCATGATCTCCCCCGGCGATCCGGATATCGTCCAGGTCATCGACGACCCGGACGAGGTGGTGGGGGTGGTCAAGAAGATAGTCATTATGTAAGGTGACCCCATGACCCAACGGCAGACATACGAGTCTCTGCTTCGTAAGGTGGAGGAGCTGCGCCAGCAGTCATTGAAGCTGATGGCGGCAGAGCGGGCGATTCAGCGCCAGAATGAATATCTGAGCGCCCTGCATGAAACCTCCCTGGCGTTGCTGGACAAGCTGGACCCCCAGGAGCTGCTCCAAACTATCCTGGAGCGGGCGGCGGCGCTGGCGGGCACCGAGCACGGGTATATTTTTTTACGGGCCGGCGACGGCAGCCGCATGGAGATCCAGGTGGGGATGGGGTTTTTCAGCGATCAGCTGGGGCTGACGGTGCACAAGGGCGAAGGTCTCAGCGGGAAGGTGTGGCAAACGGGGCAGCCTTTGCTGGTGGACGATTATCAACATTGGCCGGATCGGCTGGATGAAGCGGCTTTGGATTCCGTCCATTCGGTGGTGGGCATTCCGTTGAAACAGGACGGCAGGGTCCAGGGTGTTATCGGCCTGGGGCAGATTACGCCGGACAAGCGCTTTGACCAGGAGAGCATCACCATTCTGGAGCGCTTTGCGGCGCTGGCGCTGTTGTCGTTGGAAAAGGCCCAGCTCTACGCCGAGGTGCTTCGGGAACTGGCCGAACGCAAGAAGGCGGAAGAGCGCATCCGGCAGAGCGAGCGGCGCTACCGCAACTTTTTGGAATCTTCGCCCGACCCCATTGTGGTTTACGACATGGGGGGCGTGGCCACCTATGTCAATCCGGCTTTTGAGCAGACCTTCGGCATGTCCCGGGCCGAGGTGCTGGGCAAGCAGATCGACTTTGTGCCCCCGGAGGCCTGGCCCGAAACCCGCGACGCCATCAAGACCATGCTCAGCGGTCAAAAGATCAATCTTTTCGAAACCCAGCGTTTGACCCGGGGGGGTAAAAAACTGGATGTTCAGCTCAGCTCCTGCCTGTATATGGATGATCGCGGCCGGCCCATCGGCAATATCGTGACCCTGCGCGATATCACCGCGCGCAAGATGGCCGAAAGGGCGCTGCGAAACTATCAGGACCAACTGGAGGAGCTGGTCGAGGAGCGCACCACGGAGCTGGCCTCGGAAGTGGAGGAGCGCCGGCGGGCTGAAAAAGCCCTGCGCCGGCGTGAAACGGAACTCGAAGCCCAGTCCCAGCATCTCGAGGAGGTCAATACGGCGCTGCGGGTGCTGCTCAAACAGCGGGGCGAAGACCGGCTGGAGCTTCAGGAGAGCGTCCTGGGCAACATCAAGGAGCTGGTGTCGCCCTATCTCGAGCAGGTTAAAAAGACCCGCCTGACAACGCGCCAGCAAACCTTTTTGCGCATTATCGAGTCCAACCTGGACAGCATTGTCTCCCCGTTTATCAACCGCCTTTCAAGCAGGTTCGGCAGTTTCACGCCCACCGAGATCCGGGTGGCCAACCTGGTCAAAGAGGGCAAAACCAACAAGGAGATCGGCGATGTGATGTCCATCTCCAAGAACACCGTGCTTTACCATCGCCACAATATTCGCAAAAAGCTCAAGCTGACCAACACGCCTATCAATCTGAGATCCTATCTTCTGACCCTCGAAGAATAGTGGGATTTCACCGCTATAATACCGCTATTTTATCAGCTTGACTTTGTTCCACTTTACGATATTGTATGTAATTAAGGCACCAAACCACCCCCGAACATCCGAGCTGCGAATAGAGATCTGCCTTGTGTGCGCTGGGCGAAGCGTTGCCCGGCAACCCCTTCACTCATCATTTTCCGGTTCCGGACGAAAGGAGACCCAGACTTTGGTTGCAGAAGATGGGATTAAAACGGGAGACACCCTTCTGGCGTTGGAAGGTATTCATATGCGTTTCGGAAAGGTGGAAGCCCTGGCCGGCATCGATTTGAAGATCAACAAGGGAGAGATCCATTCGGTCATCGGCCCCAACGGTGCCGGTAAAACCGTGATGATGAACATCATCAACGGGTTGTACTCCCCCCAGGAAGGCACCATCACCTTCAAAGGACGCAAAATCAACCACTTGAGGCCTTTCGAGCGGGCCAAACTGGGCATGGCCAGAACATTTCAGAAAGTCGAGGTGTTCGGCGGCATGTCGGTATTGGACAACATCCGCCTGGGCCGCCACATCCATTACAAATCGGGCATTGTCAGCGGTGCGCTTTACGTCGGGCAAACCGCCGGGGAGGAGGTGGCCCACCGCACCTTCATCGAAGAGGAGATCATCGATCTGCTGGAGGTCGAACACATTCGGCACAAACCGGTGGGAATGCTGCCGTACGGCCTGCAGAAGCGGGTGGAGTTGGGCCGCGCCCTGGCCCTGGAGCCCGAACTGCTCATTCTCGATGAACCCCTGGCCGGATTGAACCTGGAAGAGGTCGAGGATATGGCGCGGTTTATTCTGGATATCAATGAGGAGGAACGCTGGAAGGTGACCTGCCTTCTGGTGGAACATGATATGGGCGTGGTGATGGACCTGTCCGATCGGGTCTTCGTGCTCAACTTCGGCAACATGATCATGGACGGGACGCCGCAGGAGGTGCAGAAAAATCCTGAGGTCATCAAAGCCTATCTGGGTGAAGAGGATCTTTATGCCACAAGAAGGTAAAACCGGTATCAACAGCTCCGCAGGGGACGATCTCACTATCCCCAAGTTGTTTTATGAAAAGGCCCGGCAGTACGGCGCCTTACGCGTTGCCATGCGCGAAAAGGAGTACGGCGTCTGGCGTCCCATCAGTTGGGCGGACTATTTCGAAAAGGTCAAGTACATCGCCCTGGGCCTGGTCAAACTGGGGCTGGAAGCGGGGGACAAGGTCTCCATGATCGGCGACAACCGCCCCGAAGGCCTGTGGGCCGAAATGGGCACCCTTTGCGCCGGCGGCATCGGCGTCTGGCTGTTTCAGGACTGCCTGATCGATGAAGTGCGCTACATCATCGATCACTCGGACACCAAGTTTCTTTTCGGCGAGGGGCAGGAAGAGGTGGACAAAGCCTTGTCCATCATCGACGAGTGTCCCAAGCTGGAGAAGATCATCTGGGATGATCCCAAGGGGATGCGCAACTACCACCAGGATTGCCTGATCAGCCTGAAGGAGGTCATGGCCCTGGGCAAAACCCTGGACGAGGAGCAGCCCGGAATGTTTGAAACCCTGGCGCACAAAGGGCGGGCCAATGATGTGGCCCTGCTGTTTTACACCTCCGGCACCACCTCGCTGCCCAAGGGCGCGCTGTTGTCCCACAACAACATGCTGACCATGGGCAGGCACCTCATGGACGTGGATCCGTGCAAGGATTCCGACGATTATGTCTCTTATCTGCCCTTTGCCTGGATCGGCGAGCAGATGATGTCCATTTCGTGCGGCCTGCAGATCGGCTACACCATCAATTTTCCCGAGGAACCGAGCACTGCACAGGAGAATATCCGCGAGATCGGGCCCCATGTGATGTTTGCGCCGCCGAGAATGTATGAAGAGATGACCCGCCGGGTCCAGGTCAAGTATCTGGATTCGGGTTGGATCAAACGCAAATGCTACGAGCTGTCCACGAAAATCGGCTACCATGTGGCCAACCTGAAATTCGACAAACAACCGGTGCCCCTGTATTGGAAACTGCTCGAATGGCTCGCCGGCGCGGTGGTCCAAAAGAAACTCAAAGACCACCTGGGTCTTTCCAGGGTGCGCAACGCCTATACCGGCGGCGCCGCCATGGGGCCGGACCATTTTCGTTTTTTTCACGCCCTGGGGGTGAACCTCAAACAAATTTACGGCCAAACGGAGGTTGCCGGCATCTCGGTGGTCCATCGCAGCGGCGACATCAAGTTCGACACCGTGGGACACCCCATACCCGGCACGCAGATCAAAATCACCGACGAGGGAGAAATCATCACCAAAAGCCCTTCCGTCTTTCTGGGGTACTACAAAAATCCCGAGGCCACCAAAAATGCGCTGAAGGACGACTGGCTCTATTCGGATGACAAAGGCTTTATCGACGATGACGGCCACCTGGTGGTTTTTGACCGCACCAAGGATGTCTTTACGTTGCGCGACGGCAAACCCTTCTCGCCCCAGTATCTGGAGACCCGTCTGAAATTCAGCCCCTATATCAAGGATTCCTGGGTGATCGGCGACAAACGGGACTATATCACCGCCGTGCTGTGCATCGATTATTCGGTGGTGGGCAAATGGGCGGATGAAAAGAAGATCAACTATACGAGCTACATGGAGCTGTCTCAAAAACCGGAAGTCTACGATCTGGTTGAAAAACAGATCCACGAAGCCAACAAGGACCTGCCGGATGCGGCCAAAGTGGTGAAATTTACCAACTTGTACAAGGAGTTGGATGCTGACGACGATGAGTTGACCCGCACGCGCAAACTCCGCAGGGCCTTTGTGGAAAAGCGGTATCAGGATATTTTGGAGGCGCTGTACCGAGAGGACGCTACGGTCCACATCGATACTACCATCAAATACGAGGATGGGCGCGAAGCCCACATCAAGACCGATATGACGATTCACACGGTCAGAGATTAAGGGGCGGATCAAGGGGGCATTAACCTCTTTTAATCATTCAGGCGGTCAAAGGCGGGCCGCCGGTACCAAATTGAAAGGGAAGCGCGCAAATGGAACTTTTTTTAATGGCCATTACGACCGGTGTCATGGTGGGCGGCATCTATGCCCTGGTGGCCCTGGGCTGGGTATTGATCTATAAATGCTCGGGGGTGTTGAACCTGGCCATGGGAGAGATGACCCTCATCGGCGCTTATGTCTCCTTGAGTTTCTATTCCATGGGTATTCCCTTCCTGCTGTCATTGCTGTTTTCGTTGATCATCGGCTTTGTCCTGGGCATCTTAACGGAGCGCATATTTTTGGATAAACTCATCGGTGAACCGGTGCTGACGGTGATCATGGTGACGGTGGGGCTCTCTTTTTTCTTCAAGGGCACTGTTGAATTTATCTGGGGAACGGACACGCGGGTGTTCACCCCGCCGGTGTTTTCCCTCGAACCCATCCGCATCGGAAACATCGTCATCGGGCAGGTGTATCTTTGGAGTTTTATCGCGGCGATCATTTTACTGGTCATATTCGTCTGCTTTTTCAAATACACCCGCTGGGGCCTGGCCATGCAGGCCACGGCCGATGACGAAATGGCCGCCTTGTCCCTCGGTGTGAGCGCCCGTTATGTATATGCCGCAGCCTGGGCCATCGCCTTTATGTCCGCCGGGGTGGGGGGAACCCTTCTGGGCAATATCAACGGTCTCAATATCTCGGTGGGCTACCTCGGGTTGCTGGTGTTGCCCGCCGTGGTATTAGGCGGGCTCAATTCGGTGCCCGGCGCCATTGTGGGCGGTATCGTCATCGGCATCCTGCAGAATCTCACCGGCGCCTATCTGGATAAGTACTTCCCCGGAGGGGTCAAGGAGATCGCGCCGTTCGTGTTTATGGCCGTTTTTCTACTGTTTAAGCCTTACGGCCTCTGGGGCTGGGAGAGAATTGAAAGAGTTTGAGGATGGGGATCGATTTTTAGGGGGGTGAATCGGCTGTTGCGGCGGATTCATCCTGGGTTGAAACTTTTATCAAGGTGGGGTTGTTTACATGTCGACAACGTGGCTTCCTTGCAGTGTCTATCATGAAAACTACAGCCAGGATCACGGCTGGTGGCAAACCAGGTTCATCAAGGGGAAAATGATCCTGCTGGCGCTTTTGCTCTTTGTGGCGATTCCCCTGATGGCCGATTCCTACTGGCTGAGCGTGTGCAACACGGTCGGCTATACGATTTTGGGGGCATTGGGGGTTCAACTGCTCATCGGCTTCTGCGGACAGATAACCTTGGGACATGCGGCCTTTATCGCCGTGGGCGCGTATACCAGCACGCTGTTGATACTGGAATTTCCCTTCCCGAAATTCATGATGGATTGGGGGCTGGCCTACCCGGTCAGCATTCTCGTTGCGGCGGTGGTGGCCGGCATCTGGAGCGTCATATTCGGCTTGCCCTCCGCCAAGGTGAAGGGCTTTTACCTGATTTTGACGACCATGGCCGCCCAATTCATCACCGTGGATTTTTTGATCACCCAGTATATCAGCCAGATCGGCGGCCGGGGCCAGGCTTTTTCCCTTCCGCCGGGAACCATTAAAGTGGGCCCCTGGGTGATCGACAGCGATCTCAAGGTCTATTTCATGATGCTGGTTTTGGTGATCATTTGCTGCATCGGCGTGCTCAATCTCCTCAGATCAAGAGCGGGCCGGGCCTGGGTGGCCATCCGCGACAACGACATCTCCGCCGAAGTGATGGGCATCAATGTGGTCAAATACAAATTGCTGGCTTTTTTTGTGGCCGGTTTCATCGGCGGCATCGCCGGATCATTCTGGATCAGCAACCTGGCGGCCGTCAGCCCTGAGCATTTCCCCTGGTTCTGGTCCTTGTGGCTTGTGGGCGTCATTCTCATCGGCGGTGTCGGTTCCATTCACGGCGCCATTTTCGGATCCATCTTCATGGTGGTGGTCATCGAGCTTCTGCAGCTCGCCATCCTGCCGCTGGCGGATACTTACCCCAAGCTGTTGATGGATTTTCTCTTTATCAAGGAAGCCGCTTTTGGCCTGGCCATATGCGTCTTTATGATATTTGAACCCAACGGTCTTGCCTACCGGTGGTGGCAGGCCAAAAATTATTTTAATTTGTGGCCGTTCTCCTATTAGGCGCTCGGCAGGACCGAAAAGAGATCGTTCCATGATATTGATGAAACCCGCATTGCAAAGGAGGTGATAATTCTAAAATTCGGCAAAAATCCTGTGAGTAGTTTACTCTCTTAAAAAAGTGGGGGAGAAATTATGCTTTCGAAAAAGGTGTTATTTAGACTATCGATATGCTTGTTTGCGGCAATGCTTGTGGTTGGATTCGCGTCCGTGTCGCCGGCTGCAAAAATTAACGTTGGTGCCTTGAATGACATGACCGGTGCGACCTCCGATGTGGGGAAGGATTACGCACTGGGGATCGCGGAAGCCATTCATTATGTCAACGACAACGGCGGGGTCAACGGCAAAGAGATCAAACTCTATCAGTTCGATTACGGCTATCGCGTCCCCGAGGCCCTGACCAAATACAAGCTTTTTAAAAGGCTCAGGTGCGTTGCGGTTCTGGGGTGGGGAACCGGTGATACCGAGGCCCTGTCACCAACGGTGACCAAGGACAAAATGCCCTATGTATCCGCCTCCTACTCAGGCCATTTGACCGATCCCAAAAAAACGCCGTACAATCTTTTCTTTGCCACCGATTACTCCACCAATGCCCGGGCGGCCATTACCGCGTGGTTTGACAAAAAGTGGCCCAAGCATCCGGACTACGGCAAGCGCAAACCGCGTTTTCAGTGTTCCTATATGTTCGCGTCGCCATACTGCAGTGCGCCCATTAAGGCGATCAAGGATCAGGCGTCTATTCTGGGTTTCGACATCGGCCCGGATCAGGATGTCTCCTTGTTTGCCATCGACACCAAGAGCCAGGTGCTGGCCATGAAAGATTTCAAGCCGGATGTGGTATGGCACGGCAATACCACCATGTCCGTGGCCGCCACGGTCAGGGACGCTTATTCTCTGGGGCTGGGTGCGAACCACATCGTCAACAACTGGGGATTTGACGAAAATCTTCCCCGGCTGGCCGGCAAAGCCTCCGAAGGCGTGATGGGCGCAGCCGTTTGTGCGTTTTTCGGAGAAGACGTGAAACTCATGGACCAGGTATTGGCCTACGCCAAAAAATACAATCCCGGCGTGCCCCCTGAAAAACGACTGATTCGGACGGTTCAGGCCTGGGGCGCCGTGATGATCCTGTGGGAATCGCTGAAACGGGCCGACCAGGCCGGAGATTTAAGCGGCGAAGGCATTCTGAAGAAGGGTTTCGAAACCATGAAGGATTTCGATATCGGACTGGGCGCACCGGCAGTGAGCTTCACTCCCGCGGACCACCGCGTGGCCGGGAAGGTGCCCATCTATGAAGTCGTCAATGGTAAATTTCAGATTGTCGAAAAAGTCGACCTGAAAAGCCGTTGGCCGGAAAAATGGGCCAACGAATGGATCGGTTGGTAATCAGCCGTTTTTGTTAAGGGCAAGAATACTTTCTGCGGTTTCATCTCCGATTGCAGATCCCAAGACGTCCCAAGGGAGGGTTTCAGGCTTTGGCTGATAATATGATCTTAAAGATCAATAATATCGAAGTAAAATATCATGAGGTGATCCTTGTGATCAAGGGCGTCTCCATTGAAGTGCCCGATGGCGGCATCGTTGCCCTGCTGGGGGCCAACGGGGCCGGTAAAAGCACGACCTTGAAGGCGATTTCCGGTCTTCTCAAGCATGAGGACGGTGAGGTCACCGACGGGTCCATCGAGTTCATGGGCGAACGCATCGACAAAATGGGTGCGGAAAAGATCGCGAAAATGGGCATTGTCCAGGTCATCGAAGGCCGCAGGGTCTTCGAACATCTGACCGTCGAGCAAAACCTGAAGGTGGGTGCCCACATGCGCAAGTACGGCCGGTCCGTCAAGGACGGACTTGAGATGGTGTATCACTATTTCCCGCGGCTCAAGGAGAAACGCAATGAAACCGCCGGTTTCATCAGCGGCGGGGAGCAGCAGATGACCGTCGTGGGCCGCGCCCTGATGACCAGTCCCAGGTTGATCCTGCTGGACGAACCCTCCATGGGCCTGGCGCCTTTGTTGATCCACGAGATTTTCAATATCATTACCAAGTTGCACGAGGAGGAGAAGATATCCATCCTGCTGGTCGAACAAAACGCCAAATTGGCCCTCAATGTAGCGCCCTATGCCTATGTCCTGGAAAACGGGCGCATCGTCATGGATGATACCTCTGAAAAGCTCAGGGAGAATCCGGACATCAAGGATTTTTACCTGGGCATGACCGACTTTGGGAGCCGTAAGAGTTTTCGGGATGTGAAGCATTATAAGCGCAGAAAGAGATGGCTTACTTAACCCTTGAGAATATAGGGGGAGATATAAAATGCGAAAATACAGTTTGCGGACATGTCTGATCGCCGTCGTCGTCATGGCATTGCTTTCCGGGTGTGCAGGCATGACGGCCAAACCCACAGAGGAAAATTTCAAGCCTCCGGTGATTACATTGGACAACATGGAGGTGGCGCATGCTTTCGGGTATTGGTATTTTTCAAATAAAGTTAAACCTACAAAAGGGAAACCTGACAATGTAGGCGCACCTATGGATCTGGCGTTTACCTTCAATGTCGAAAATCCCAACCCCTACCCCATCGAGTTGAAAGAACTCAAGTTTACCGTGGCATTTGAAGGCTTCGATCTCAACACGGTCGGCACGGATGCCGCCCAGTGGATTCCGCCCGGCATGACCAACCAGGTGCGCGTGCATGCGCATTTCGACGTTCGACAATCCTTGTTGAGTCTTCTGGTTACCGGCGGTTTCAAACTCAAGGAGAAGGGCATGAACGCCTGGCAGGCCCTTGAAAAGTGGTGGACCGGCATCCCCAATTACGAGATTGCGGTCCAGGTAAAGGGCGGGTCCGCTATCGCCAAGGCGGATAGTGTGACCAAAGTCGTCAGCTTCAATGCAACATTTCCTTAACGGGGGATAGCGCTATCAGGGCAATGTAGGCTTGTTCCGGGGCTTGTACAAGCCCCGGAACGGGTATGCATCGGCGGCGCACCATGCCTTCCATGGTTTTTCATCCGCTGCCGGCACCGATTTTAACCCGACAACCGGGAAGCGATATCCATG